>CAZHQL010000011.1:0-18484 GCA_964534915.1 uncultured Spirochaetaceae bacterium
CTGCCCTACAGGGACTTTCTCTCTCAGCTCTGGAGGGGAGAACTTATCGGGTAAAGAGCCATCATATTGAAAGCCGCTTTGTGTTGCGAGGCTCTGCGTTCAGTCAGGTTCGAACATGCCTCCTTCTTCTGAATCAAGGGTTATAGGGAAACAGGCAAAATGGATTTCAGGCTGAATATCGGGCTAAATTGCCCTGTAACTGAAGCGCTGCAAGAGAAAACTGTTTTGCTAAACTATGGCTGTATATACATTTGCACTAAACGCATTTTCAATTTCCATAGATAACAAAAAACCCCACCGCGGATAAAAGGAGGTAAACCGCTTCGTGGGGAACAAAAGGAGGTTCGGAACAAGGAATGTTTCTTCCTTATTTCCAAAACGTAATATACTCGCTTTAAAAAACCTTGTAAAGAGGTTTTAGAAATTTTTTTAAAAATTTTTTATCTTCTCGGCAATAAGATAATTTCAAATTGCTCCTTCGGTTAATTCTCTTACATTCACATTATTTTCATATTTTCCTCTCTATCAGTAAATTAATATGAATTATATGGCCAATAACATTCCTATATTTACTTAGTATACATATTTAGAGAATGTATACAAAATTTTTATTTGAATTTCTTTTGCCTTTTTATTCTCTTTCGTCTGGAAGAAATATATGAAATTTGATATATTTTAAATAAGCTCTGCAAGGAAATTGAAAATGAGTGAAAAAAGCAGGGAAAATATCAGTTCTGCCGGAGATGATGCACTCGAGTACATCAATAGCCTTCTTACAAAAGAAGAGAAAGAGGAAGTTGCTATCGAAGTTGAGATCATGAAGGAACTCTCAAAAGCCAGGAAAGAGAAGAATCTGACGCAGAAAGAACTCGGTGAGCTTTGCAACCTGCCCCAGTCTGCCATTGCAAGAATCGAGAGAGGAAGCAACTCACCATCAATAGCAACAGTGACAAGAGTTCTCTCAGCACTTGGGAAACGGCTTTACATCGGGGATATAACTTAAGCGTTCTTCTGATAGAGCAAAAACAGCCTCTGTCTCCTGTTATGGTTCATGGCAGAGGCTTTTTGTTCAGTGCTGTGAATTCAGCATGCTGTATGGCTGTCTTGTATTCTCAAGGACATCGCGCCAGAGCGAGCCCTCAATATCTACATAGCTCCTCTTGGAGACTGCAACCTTTATCGGAAGGTATACGAACTGGTTGTTTACACGGGACGCTATGCACTTGGTCTTGCCTGCCATGGCAGCGTGCACCGCATGTGCTCCAAGGCGTGCACAGTATATTGAGTCATAGCTGTTGGCAGGAGTTGACCTGATTATATAGGAAGGATCTATGTACTTAACTGAAGTCGGTATTCCCTGCTCAGCAAAGTACTTTTCTATCTGCTCCTTTAAAAAGAGCCCTATGTCCTGGTATTTCTTGTTCCCGGATGCATCCGTCTGTCCTGTAGGAGGAACAAGGTTCTGCCCGGCTCCTTCTGCAATCAGAATAACTGCGTGTCCCCTGTCAAGAATCCTGTTCTTAAGGTGTGCTAAAAATCCGTTCGGGCCAGTTAAGTCAAACGGGGACTCAGGGATTAAGCAGAAGTTAACGTCGGACTGGGCAAGGGCAGTGGATGCTGCAATGAAGCCCGATTCCCTTCCCATTACCTTTACAAGTCCTATTCCGTTGATGCTGTTCTTTGACTCTACATGTGCACCGCGCACCGAAGGGACAGCAGATGCAACTGCAGTATCGAAGCCGAAAGAGGAATCTATGAATGAAAGGTCATTGTCGATTGTCTTTGGAACTCCGACAACAGCAATCTTAAGGCCCCTCTTCTCAATTTCCTCCCCGATATCATAAGCGCCGCGGAGAGTGCCATCCCCTCCGACAGAGATAAGGATGTTTATATTAAGCCTCTCAAGGCTGTCCACAATCTCCTCTACCTGCTTTCCGCCGCCGCGTGCAGATCCAAGGATCGTGCCTCCCTTTTCCTGGATGTCATCAACTACATCCGGGTCCAGAGGAACAAGAGGCCATGGCGAATTCTCAAGGAGCCCGAGGTATCCGAACTGGATTCCCGAGATCCTCCTTACTCCATAGCGGTACCAGAGACAGCGTACGACAGCCCTTATTACATTGTTAAGACCCGGGCATATTCCTCCGCATGTGCAGATAGCAGCATGAACATGGCTCGGGTTGAAATAGATTTTCTCCCTTGGCCCTGCAAGCTCAACAGCATCTGAATTCTTAGGAACTGCCTTTCCATTCACTATGCGTGTATCAAGGTCGAAAAGGATCCTGTCATCATCAGAGACGTAATCAGAAATCCCGTTTGTCTGAGCCTTTCCCATCCTGATCGGCGAGTTCAGCTTTGCCTCTCCAAGCTTTTCAACAGTGAAATCGTACTTTGCCATCAATATTTCTCCTCATCAAGGGACGCAAGGGAGGCTGCAAACTCCTTAAACTCCTCCTGAACCCTCTCCTTTGCCCTGCTCTGGAAATCCCAGTAGAGCTTAATGAACTCTCTGGCCTTGTCCGTAAGGGTCAGACCCTCATGGCTTGAGCCGCCCTTTTTCCTCTCTACAAGAGGAAATGCAAGATTTGCCTCAGCCTTTGAGAGCATCGAATAGCTCTTTGTATATGATATACCCAGGTTCATGGCAGCCTTTCTTAGGGATCCTGACCTCTCAATCTCCTGAAGAAGCCATACAACTCCTATTCCCATGAACTTCTCGCCCTCATCATCTGTGAGGTATATCTTGACCTTTAATTCCATAGCTCTCCTGCCGCCTTGAATATCATAGAGATGAGGTCCTTGATCTTCTCAGGCTCGACAGAGCAGTATGCGACGCGGAATGTCTTGTCAAAGATGCTGACAGCTCCAACAGCATACTTATCCAGGAGGTATCGCCTGAGCTCCTCTGCGCTGTGCCCGAGCGTGTCAAATGCCATGAAATAGCCTGAGTTGAACGGATACGGCTGTAAGAGAGTGCTGTCCTTATAGGCCTCAAGCTCCTTCTTTACTATATCATAGCGCTTCTTCATCTCGCTAAAGAGCTTTTCCTTATCCCGCGCACGGTTTTTGCCGTTTTTAAGAGCATCAAGAAGAAGGCTCTGTCCGGGGCGGTCACAGTTTGAGACTGTGCATCTGATAGCGCCCAGCGTCTTGTTGGCAAGTGCCTGGTACACATCATCAGAAAGGCCCTTTCCTCCGTATGTTATGAAGCCGATCCTGAAACCCCATACCATCTCTTCCTTCGTAGCTGCATCTCCCTTTATTACGAATATGTTCTCATCAAGGTCACAGAGATAGCTGAAGAGCGACTCCTTTTCTGTCTCATCTTCATAGAAGAGGCCGAAATAGGCATCGTCTGTTATTACAAGGATCTTCTTTTTCTCAGCAACATCCTTAAGCATTGCTACGATTTCGAGCGCTTCCTCATGGCTTGGAGTGTATCCTGTGGGGTTGTTGGGGAAATTAAGGATTACGCGCACAGCATCTCCTTTTGTCTTAAGCAGGGCCTCCTTGAGGCCTTCTGTATTGAAGAGGCCGTCCTTGAAGGATTTAAATGTATTAAGGCGTGCATCAGAGAGCTCTGTAAAGATCAGGTCATAGTTATCCCAGAAGAGGTCCGGGCATACAACCTCATCGCCCGGGCTTATGAACATCGTCGCTATTATGCTTATAGTGTGCGTTAATCCTGAAGTAACAAGAGGCTCTGAAAAGCTCTTTCCCGCAAGGTGAGGGTTCTTCTCTATCATCTCTTTCTTCCAGAGGGCCCTGAGGCTCTTGTCCCCTCCCCCCGGTGCATAATTAAAGATCTCAGAAGGCTTGAATGCACCTTCCTCAAAGCGCGAATAGATATCACTGAGGTGCATCGGCTCTCCGTTTTTAGTTGCAAGGCCGACAGTTGCATTGTATTTCCTTGCCTTCTCTCCGGCCTCAGCGCTCTGCGCTACGATTCCCTTTGGAAAATACATTCTTCTTCCCGCAGGGGAAAGAAATGATGATACTACGCTCTTATCAAGAACAGCATTGAGTTCTTTTGCTAACTCGTTCATCTCGTGACTCCTGTAAACATAGAGATACCTGAGGCCAAAATACAACAATGCTCAGAAAAGCTCAAGCTGTATGCTCTCTGCCTTTTTCTCTTTCACTTCTTTTTTTCCAAGCATTGAAAGAAATTCTTCCTCGCTTACAATCCTGATGCCAAGGCGCTCAGCCTCCCTCAGCTTGCTCCCGGCTCCCTTTCCTGCAAGAAGATGCGTTGTCTTTCCTGAAATGCTTCCTGTGCTCCTGCCGCCCCTTTTCTCAACTTCCTCCATTGCAAGGCTTCTGGGATTGTAGTTCTCAAAGGATCCTGTGACGCACCAGATGGTGCCGGAAAAGATCTGATCGAGCCCTTCTTCTTCGCTCTCATCACTATCTGCGCTCATATTGAGACCTGCTTCTCCAAGGCTCTCTATAGTTTTCAGAAGCCTCTCGTCCTTAAAGCTTTCGACAATGTTCTGAGCTGTCTTTTCTCCGATGCCATCAACCTTTACAAGATCCTCTGAGGCTGCTTTTTTAAGCTTTTCAAAAGAGTCAAAGCCTGCAGAGACGAGGATCTCTGCGCTCTTTTTCCCGATCTCGCTTATGCCAAGGGAAGAAAGAAGGATTTTAAACGGCTTTTTCCTGGATTCACTCACAGCTCTTATTATGCTTTCAACAGTCTTTTCCCCTATTCCCTTTTTCCCGGTCATTGCCCTGTAGTCAGCTGTATATATATCCTCAATCTTCCTCAGGATCCCTGCATCATAGAAGACCTTCACTGTCTTTGGCCCGAGGCCCTCTATATCCATCTGTGTGCGCGATGAGAAGAACGAAAGTGCCTCAATTTCCTTTTCAGGGCAATCAGGATTCGGGCAGAAAAGATGCGCGCCCGTCTTTACAAGCTCTCTCTGGCAGCACGGGCAGTGCATGTCTATTTTGTAGACAGTGTTTCCCTCTTCATTTTTCTCAATCACATCCTCAACCTGGGGAATTACATCCCCTCTCTTTACAATCGAGACCGTATCTCCTATTGCAAGCTCAAGATTGTCTATATATTCCTGGTTATGAAGCGTTGCCCTTTTTATAACAGATCCTCCGAGATGAACTGCATTAAGCTCTGCAACCGGTGTAATGCGCCCTGTGCGCCCCACCTGCAACGTGATGTCCAGAAGCCTGCTCACAGCCTGCGGGGACTCGAACTTGTATGCAATTGCCCAGCGCGGATGGTGCTCAGTGTATCCAAGGCTGGAGCGCACCTTTATCTCATTTACCTTGAACACAAGGCCGTCTATCTCATAGTCAAGGCTTTTTCTCTCTTCTGTCTTCCTGTCTATATACTCCTGCATCTCAGAAAAGGAATATGACGCTCCTTCAAGGCCTGCAGAAAAGAGCATTCTCTCGCTTTTTTCCTTCTCATCTGAAAAGATAGCCAGGTGCGGGTTTATCTTAAATCCAAGGCCCTTGAGGTAAGAAAGGATCTCCAGGTGGCTCTCCGGAGCCTCTGCTGAATCGCTCCAGAAGCCCTCGTACGAGAACATATCGAGCGGAATTGATGCTGTCTCACTGCTTTTAAGCCGCCTGATGCTGCCTGCTGCTAAATTCCTCGGGTTTGCTGCCTTTTTCTCCTCATCAAGCCTGCTGTTTACTTCCTCAAATGCCTTCTTTGAGAGAAAGACTTCTCCGCGCACTGCGATATCAACAGACTCACTAAGCCGCAGGGGAACGGATGCTATCGTCTTTATGTTCTCTGTAACGTCGTTTCCGATCTCCCCGTTACCCCTCGTGAGGGCACGCACCAAAAGTCCTTTCTCATAATAAAGGACCATGGAAACGCCATCTATCTTCTCTTCTGCGACGAAGGAGATATCATGTTTTTCCCTTGCTGTGGTCTTTTCCATGAAAGAAAGGACTTCGCTCTGGCTGTAGGCCTTGTCAAGGGAAAGAACCGGGATAGTATGACGCACTTCAGGAAAATCATTTGTTAAATCTGAGCCGACTCTCTTTGTAGGGCTGTCAGGCTGGATGAGATCCGGGTTTTCCCTCTCGAGCCTTACAAGCTCATCATAGAGCCTGTCGTACTCCATGTCACTTACCTCTGGCCTTCCTTCCACATAGTATGATCTCTGGTACTCTGTAAGAGAGGCAACAAGCCTCCTGATCTCTTCTTTAACATCCATGAGCCTACTATAGCACATAGGGCCTCTTTTAGGCTTCTCTTCATTGAGAAATTGCATCTCTTATGCTATCTTTTCATTATATGGCTGATAAGACAAACGTACCCAGACTGAACATGCGCTATGGCCTCATATGCACATCGCCGGATGCTGGAAAGAAGATAGCAGATATAAGAATTCCTGCGTCAGACCAGAAGTATTTCATACTTCGCCCTGACATGCTCCAGGGAGTAAACGAGATGGATTTCTCCGGCTCCAGGATGCCTGTGATGGCAGATGGCGTGATTATGTATCCTGAAATGCCCGTTCTTGCAGTTGTTGCTCCTGACTATGAAAGCGCAGCCCTTGCATTAAGGGATATCAAGATTGTCACAGGAGAGAAAACAGAGGAAAGCAAGGAGCTTTCTGAATCTGACTATGGCTGGGGGAATATCGACGAGTTCAGATCCGGGCGCCGTGAGACAGTAAAGAAGGAAAGGGAAAAAGAAGAAAGAGAAGAAAGCTCTGGGGAAGAAAATGAAGAAGAAAAAGCTGAAGGGGAAAATGAAGAGCAGGAAGATATCATCGTCCATGAGTACAGGAAGATAGAGTCATCCTTTTCCATGAAGGCCATAGAATACAGATCATACAACTTCTTCACTGCATCCTGCTGGGCTGAAGGCAGCCGTCTTCATGTGATGGTTCCCTCTCAGTATCCCAATCTTGTGCGCGATACTGTAGCCTCTGTCACAGGATACAGCAGAAAGGCAATAACTGTTCATACATCTGCTTTCAGCGATATAAGTGATGAGTATCTGATCTACCCTGCCATCGTTGCATCCATTGCCGCATCTGCGTCAATCAGCCTCAAATGCCCTGTTGAGATAAAGTCGCGCGCATATAACCGGAGAGGGGAAATCAGGACTAAAAGGATTACATACCTCAATGAGGAGATGAAGATAGTAGCTGAGGAAGTTACACATACTGTGGACATAGGAGCATATCCGATGCTGGAAGAAGAGCTCAAGAGAGAAACAATGGCCGGCATAATCCCCCTTTATGCCCTTCAGGCATTCAAGGCCACAGTAAGGCTTGAGAAGTCTTTCTCATTTCCTTCCTTCATGTTTTCCAGCATGGGCTACTCAGAGGCCATAGCCTCAAGTGAGTACCACAGCTCCTCTCTTGCCCGTGCATTCGGCATGAGCCCGGCTGATTTCCGCCAGAGCACATTGAAGGACAAGAGGAAGTTCACTGACTACCTTCCTGCAAGCCCCCTTTCGGATATAAAGAGCCTTCTGGCAACGGTTGCATCAAAATCCTCATTCAACAGAAGGTGGAGCGCAAATGACCTTATCCGCAGCTCCTCCCTCTTCCTCGGCTACACGAGGGGAATCGGAATCTCAGCTGCAGTGGGAATCTCAGGATTTTCACGCACCTTCTCTTCTGAGCATGACTATAAGGCAAAGCTGACATATACGCAGAAAGGCTCAGTTGTAGTGGAGACATCGGCATATGTAAAGGCCCCTGCTCTCAGTTTCTGGAAAAAGATAGTCAAACAGGAACTCGGAATCATAAGCGATGACAGCATCATATTCCAGATTAGCGATTTCAGCACCATGGACTCAGGACCCAAGGTGCTCTCGCGCTTTATAAGCAGCTTCTCAAACCAGCTTCAGGCAAATGCAAGGAAGCTCAAGGAATTAATGGAGAGAGAAAAGCCCCCTGTAAGCATCACATTCGATGTTGAGAACCGCTATGCACCAAGCGAATTCGATGAGAGCTCATACGGTGCGATGGCAATCGAAGTCTTCATCCCTGATTCCAGCTACACGCCATACGTCAGGGAAGTCTGGGCATCCTACAGCGTAGGACTGATTGCAAATGCTGATTTCCTCACTGCTTCTGTAAAGCGCCTGATTCTGCGCACTTTAACAGAAAACGGAATGAGCATCAGAAAGGACACAAGGATCAATATAACATTCTCCCGGGGAAGCCTGAACGGAGTCTCTTCCGTCGCTCCGCTGACAAAAGGCCTCGTCATAGGCTCGCTTGAAAGCGCGCTGGAACAGGCTGTCGGGAAGAAGGTAAGCCTTCCTGTGAAGGCAGAGGAGATACTGATGCTGAGGAAGAAGGGCAAACAGATATGAAGATAGACTGCACAATAGACGGAAAGGCACTCTCGCTTTCCCTGAATTCGAATAAGCCTCTCTCGCTTATCCTCTCAGAGGATCTTCAGAACAGCACTATAAGCTGTCACTGCTCTGGCAGCATGTGCGGCCTCTGCGTAGTCCTGATGGAAGGAAAGGCAGTTCTTAGCTGCCTTATTCCTGCCTTTGAGCTCAGGGGAAAGACCATAGAGACATTTGAAAGCTTTTCTAAGAGCAAGAATGCAAAGGACATCGAGAAAGCATACGACCTTACACACCACATGCCCTGCTCCCAGTGCTATGCCTCAAGGACGCTCCTCATTGAGTCCATGCTCACAAGAGGCCTTACAAGCAAGGAAGAGATCATCAGGGAGATGGAGAGCATGAATTGCCACTGCCTGGACTACGCTGATGTAGTGAAAGTCGTGCAGACTGCTGCAGAGATAAGGAGAAAACGCAATGCTAGAAGGGCTTAGATCGCCGAACATACATACTCCTGAGAACCTTGGAGAGTTCTCGTCCATCATACAGAACTACCCTGATTCCTCCTTCTGGGCAGGGGGCACATACATAATGACACGGAAGGACTCATATCCGGGCAGCAAGACGAATGAAGAGATAATCTACCTTGGCTCAATTGAGGAAATCCACCGCTTCCAGAGAAATGACAGAACAGCAGAGTTCGGTGCAATGGTGACTCTTGAAGAAATCCTCTCAACAGGGCACACAAGCCTTCCCGAGATCATAATAAACAACCTGCAGAGCATCGGAGGAAGCATCGTCCGGAGCCGCATCACAATCGGAGGAAGCCTCTGCACGCCTTCTTTCCGCTCTTCAATCCCCGGGACTCTCAGCCTCTTTGACACGCTCTGCGAAGTACGCTACATGAAAAAGAAGAGGATGCAGTCAAAATGGTTCCCGATCCTCTCCCTTTATGACAAGAGCGGGCGACTCAACCTACCTGATAAGGCACTTGTTTCCAGAATCAGGATAAACCTCCTTGAAAGGAAATATCAGAAGTTCCTGGCAAGCGGAGACTTCTTTTTAGACACAGAGAACGCAGTTTCTCTTGCAATCTCAGGAAATCCGGATCAGGACAGCCTTGACAATGTGCGCATTGCCATAACGCTCCCGAACTTCGGGTTTCTCTCAAGCCACGACCTTGACAACATCTTCTCAGGCTACCGCTTCCCCTTAGACAGGAGCGAGAGCCAGAGCATAGAAGATAATGTGATAAGGATGGTAAGATCCACATTTCCTCATATTTCACATCTTCAGCAGGCGCGTACCAGCGGCCTTATAAATGAAGTTCTGAACGATCTGAATCTCAAGGCACTGACAGAAGAGGCCAGCTTGACATCCTCAGGAGAACTATGAGCAGATTCGTACATCTACATAACCATACTGACTTTTCCCTTCTTGACGGGGCCGCATCCATTACCCGCTATGTCGAAAAGGCAAAGAAGTGCGGCATGGATGCCCTTGCCATTACGGACCATGGCAACATGTTCGGTGCCCTCTATTTCTATAATGAATGCAGGAAGAACGGAATCAAGCCGATAATAGGATGCGAGTTCTACGTAAACCCGAAGGACAGGAGGGCAAAGAGCACAGACAGCGGCAGCAAGTACTACCATCTTGTTCTCCTTGCCACAAGCGACAAGGGCTATCATAACCTGATGGAGCTCAATTCAATTGCCTATAAGGAAGGCTATTACTCAAGGCCGCGAATTGATGATGAGAGTCTGTCAGAGCATAGCGAGGACTTAATCTGTACATCTGCATGCCTTGCAGGAGAAATATTGCAGATCCTCATGAGTCCGCAGCAGAAGAACGCTCCATTCATCAGGCCATCAAAAGAGCAGGCAAGAAAGAACTATGAGGCAGCAAGGGAAAGAGTAAAGTGGTTCAAGAAAACATTTCCGGGCCGCTACTACATAGAGCTTCAGGACCATGGCCTTGAAGAGCAGAAATACACAAACCCGATACTTGCAGAGCTTGCTCGCGAGATGGATGTCCCCGTAATATGCACGAACGACATACACTATATAGAAAAAGAGGATGCAAATGCGCATGATACGCTCCTCTGCATCGGAACAATCTCGAAGAAAAGGGAAGAAAACAGGATGCGCTTTCCAAACGAGGAGTTCTACTTCAAGACAGAAAAGGAGATGGAAGAGCTCTTCTCATGGTGCCCTGAGGCAGTAAGGAATACTTCCCTCATTGCAGATCAGTGCAACATAGAAATTGATTTCCCCGGCCCCATATTGCCTAAATGCGATATCCCTGAGCCATTTAAGACGGAAGCTGAATACCTTGTGTATTTAGCCAATGACGGGCTCAGAAAGAGGTATGAGGATGTAACAACAGCTCTTCAGGCAAGGCTTGACTATGAGCTTTCTGTCATCATAAAGATGGACTTCTCAGGCTACTTCCTTATAGTAAGGGACTATATAGCGTGGGCCAAGGAGCATGCAATTCCTGTAGGCCCCGGGCGCGGATCGGGAGCTGGAAGCCTCGTTGCATATGCAATCACGATTACGGATGTAGACCCGATGAAGTACTCTCTTCTCTTTGAGCGCTTTTTAAACATTGAAAGGGTCAGCATGCCGGACTTCGACATAGACTTCTGCTTCGAGCGCCGCTCAGAAGTAATAGACTATGTCACTGAGCACTACGGAAGCGACCGGGTCGGCCAGATCGTTACATTCGGAACTCTCAAGGCCAGGCAGGCAGTAAAGGACGTTGCCCGCGTTCTCGATATCCCCTACGATGAGTCAAACAGGATCTGCTCACTCATCCCGGATGATGCTGAGATGACAATTGAGAAGGCCCTGAAGGAAGAGCCGCGCCTCAGCGAGTTCCAGGCAAGGGGAGGCATCTACGCAGAGCTCTTTGAGACAGCCAAGAAGCTTGAAGGCCTTCACAGGCACACAAGCCTTCATGCAGCAGGGGTCGTAATCGGAAGGGAAAAACTGGAGACATATGTCCCCCTTTTCTGCGTGGACAAGCAGTCAGGTGCAATTGCAACGCAGTATACGATGAAGCATCTTGAGGACTGCGGCCTTGTAAAGATGGACTTCTTGGGCCTTAAGACGCTGACTCTGATCAAGCATGCTGTTGACCTTGTAAGAAGGAAGAATCCTGCCTTTGACATCAGCACAATAGATGAGGAGGATGAGAAGACATTCAAAATGCTTCAGGAGGGGGAGAGCGCATGCATCTTCCAGTTTGAAAGCCAGGGAATGAGAAGGATCCTAAAGAGAGCAAAGCCCTCCAATATTGAAGACCTTGTGGCCCTTAATGCGCTCTATCGCCCGGGTCCGATGCAGTTCATCGACCAGTATATAGACAGCAAGAACGGTGCTATCCAGATAACATACCCCGACGAAAGCCTCGAAGGGGTCCTGAAGAACACATACGGGGTCATTGTATACCAGGAACAGGTAATGCAGGTTGCCCAGATAATCGCAGGCTACTCTCTCGGACAGGCAGACATCTTAAGGCGCATCATGGGAAAAAAGCAGAAAGACAAGCTTGCTGAGGAACTTGTGAAGTTCAAGCAGGGTGCCATCAGGAAGGGCTACTCGGCAGAGCATGCTGAAGAGATCTTCCACATCCTTGAGCCCTTCGCTGGCTACGGCTTCAACAAGAGCCACGCAGTTGCCTACTCTGTTGTCGCATACCAGACAGCATACCTGAAGGCCAACTACCCTGCTGAGTTCCTTGCTGCCAACCTCACAAACGAGAAGAGCAACCCTGCAAAGTTCACAGAGTACCTCAATCTTGCCCCGCAGATGGGACTGAAAATACTTCCTCCGTCAATCAACCGCTCATTCAGGGACTTCGGAGTCTCGGAGGGAGAAATCGTATATGGACTGTCAGGAGTAAGGAATGTCGGGGATGCAGTCTCTGAGCAGATAGTAAGGGAAAGGGAGCAAAACGGCCCCTACAAGAGCTTTATGGATTTTGTTAACCGCCTTCCCGAGCAGCCCTCATCGCGCCTCTGCGAGTCTCTTATAAAGGCAGGGTGCTTTGATGAGACAGGAACAAACAGGGCAACGCTCATGGCAAACCTTGAGGAAGCATTAAGCTATGCAAAGTCAACAAGGGAAATGACATACGGCGGCCAGATGTCGCTCTTCGGGGACGATGATGAAGTGATGAATGACTTCTCGATGAGGCAGATGGAAGACTGGACAATGGAAGAGAAGCTCAGGATTGAAAAGGAGATGCTCGGCTTCTATATCTCAGGCCATCCCCTTGACAGCTATGAGGACAAGATCCGCGAGTGCGTGAGAATAAGGCTGGACAGAACGGAGGATATCCCTCTTGCAAGGACTGAGGCCCTTATAGCACTTGTAATAGCAAAGAAGATCATCAAGACGAAGACAGAGAAGAAGATGGGCTCCTACACTCTTCAGACGAAGGAAGGAGAACTTGATGCTGTGTGCTTTCCAAAGAGCTTTGAGAAGTTCGATCACATCATTGAGGAAAACAATGTATATGCGTTCAAGGGAACATTCTCAGAGCGCTCTGGCAGCCTGAATTTCTCAATTGAGGAAGTAATGGCACCTGAGGCATTGAGGCCCGAGGGAATATCGCGCATTGCAATCGTTTTAAACAGAGCAGGGATTCTCAAGGAAGGCGCTCTTGAGGATTTAAGGAGAACGCTTTCAGAAAACAGGGGAGACATCCCTGTATGCCTTGAGATTGAAGAGGAGCGCATTGGCATCAGGCTTAATTATGAGATGGCAATAGAATACTCAGAAAGTGCAATGAGGGAGATTAAGGAGCTTCCGGTTGTCGAAAGCGTCCGCCTTTATTAGTTTCTGTATATTGGAGAAGTAAATGGCAGCAACAACAATCGCACGCTTCATAGCGCGTCTATTAAGCATATACTCTTTCGTAATCTGGATAAGGATTCTCTCATCGTGGATCTCTCCATTTCCGCGCTACGGGTCCTTCCTCTACTATCTTTCAAGGATTGTGGATCCCTACCTCAACACTTTCCGCTCCCGTCTCTTCAGGGCCGGCATGATAGACTTCTCGCCAGTCTTGGCAATAGGAGTACTGTCAGTAGTGCAGTCCATATTCGAAATCTACGGCCTCTATGGCGCGATGAGCCTCTCTCTTATCCTCTGTCTTTTCATAAACGCGTTCTGGAGCTATGGCGTCTCAATATTCTTCACATTCGGCTTTGTACTCCTCGTTTTGAAGACAATTGCATCCTTCATGCCCTCCTCCGGCTTTTCATTTGCAATGCAGAGGATAACGGGCTTTGCAGACCCGATAGCAGCCTGGGTAAGAAAGACATTCTTCAAGATGAGGTTTGTAAGGGATACGACAGTAAATATAATAGCGCTTGCTATCATGGGCATTCTTTATTTTGCCCTGCGCTATTTCTTCTCTCTTATGTATGGCTTTGCCTTAAGGATTCCGTTTTGATTGAATCAGGCATCACAGTAATCCCAAGGATCGGAAAGGAAGCAAAGAAGGACTTTCTCGGCCTTGGAGTCTCTACACTGAAGGACCTCATAGAGCTGTCGCCAAGAGCATATGAAGACAGGAGGAGAGAGCGAAGGCTCCGCGATGCAAGCATCGAGAATGCCACAGTCTACTGCCGCATCTGGATAACAGGAAAGGAATATATTCCCTCTAAAAAGGGCTCAAGAGTGCTTAAGGTTACAGCTGAGGATGATGATGGAAGCTCCCTTGAGCTTTATTGCTTTAACCGCGACTTCCTTGATAAAACGCTCTTTACAGGAAAGGAGTACTACATAAGCGCTGCAGTAAGCAGAATGGGAAGAGCCTTCCGCGCAGGCTCCTTTGAGATAAAGAAGAGCCCTGAGGAGCTTGGCTTTGGCCGCATCCTCCCTGTATACCCCTTAAGCGGAAAGCTAAGCGAAAAGACTGTAAGGCGTGCAGTTGACTATGCGCTTTCTGCACTCTCTCCCATTGATAACATGCTCCCCGAAAGCTTTTATGAGCGCTTGAATCTCATACATCATAACGAAGCTTACTTTCTTCTTCACCATCCAAAGACAATGGAAGATGTAGAAAAAGCGCGTCGCACTCTTGCTTTCACAGAGCTGTTTTATCTTGAGCTTAATGCTGCAAGAGAAAAGAGCTATGGAAAAAAGAGGGATGGCATCCTGACAGGCCTTGAGGAGCGCTTTATAAAAACACTTCCCTTTTCGCTCACAGAAGACCAGAAGAAAGCACTTCAGGATATAAGAAGGGATTTAGACTCTGAGGCGCCCATGAATCGCCTCCTTGAGGGCGATGTAGGCTCTGGTAAGACTCTTGTTGCCTGGATAAGCGCTCTTCATGAGATTGCAAAGGGCGCGCAGGTTGCTTTCATGGCCCCAACAGAGCTCCTTGCAAAGCAGCATGCCGAGAATGCCGCAGCCATGCTTGAGAAGCTTGGAGTAAGGATATGCTGCTTAACTGGCTCCATATCGCAAAAGGGAAGAAGCCTTTTATTAAAGGCCCTTGCAAATGGAGAAGCTGACCTTGCAATAGGGACTCATGCGCTCTTTACTGATGATGTTAAGTTCAAAAACCTCCGCTATGTCATAATAGATGAGCAGCACCGCTTCGGCGTTGAGCAGAGATCTGCCCTTGCTGCAAAAGCAAGGGATCAGAATATCTTGAACATGACAGCAACTCCTATCCCGCGAACTCTTGCGCTCACGCTCTTTTCATCAATGGACCTGTCGGTAATAAAGACAAAGCCCTCAGGGAGGCTCCCCATTACTACATACCTTGTCTCTGAGAAGAAAAGGGAGGATATGTTCAAATCAATAGAAGTTGAGTTCAAGCGGGGACACCAGGCCTATTTCGTCTACCCCCGCATTGAAGAAGATGAGGAGGGCTCTGTAAAGGCCGTTGAGAAAATGTATGAGAGCCTTAAGGAAATCTATCCTGAGAGGAGATCGAGGATGGTGCACTCGCGGCTAAAGGATGAAGAGAAAATAGAGATTTTAAATAAATTCAGGAGAAAAGAGTATGACTACCTTGTTGCAACAAGCGTGATTGAAGTCGGAATAGATATCCCGAATGCTACTTGCATGGTAATTGAGCATGCAGACCGCTTCGGCCTTGCTGCCCTTCATCAGTTAAGGGGCCGTGTCGGACGCTCTACTCTTCCCTCCTATTGTTTTTTAGTCTACTCTGATGCGATTTCAGAAGATGCAAAGGAGCGCCTTCGCGTTATGAAGAGTACTGCTGATGGCTTCATAATCGCAGAAAAGGATCTTGAGATCCGGGGCCCCGGGGAGATATCAGGTGTAAGGCAGTCAGGGTTCTTGAAGCTCAAGTTTGCATCCATTGTAACGGATGCTGACCTTGTGGAAGAAGCAAAGAGGGAAGCTGAGAGGATTGCAGAGGAGGACAAGGGCCTGATAAAAGCTGAGAATGCTCTCTTGAGAAAACACATCAAAGGGAATATGTTGTAAGCATGAGGATCACTGGTGGAAAATACGTAAGAAGGAATATACTCTGCCCTCCCGGAACTATCCGTCCTGCAATGGACAGGATGAGAGAGTCTCTCTTTGCTCATCTTGGTCCTCTTGACGGCATGAGCTTTTTAGACCTTTTCTCTGGAAGCGGCTGCGTTGCAATAGAGGCAGCAAGCAGAGGCGCGTCCCTTATTCACATGGTCGAGATGGACAGGCAGAAAAGAGCGACAATTGAGAAAAACCTTTCATTTGTGGAAGAGGAAAAGAAGCTCTTCTTAATGGATGTAAAGCGCTTTCTGGCAATAGCCCCGATGCGCTATTCAATAATATACGCAGATCCTCCGTTCAACATGGAAGGGAAAGCAGGATTAGCTGAGAAAATAGCCAAAAGGAAATTGCTTGAAGAGGGAGGGCTTTTCATTATCCACTACCCTGAGGAAGAGAGATCTGAGTGGAAGGAAATAGAGGGCTGGCGCTTTGATCAGGAGAGAAAGTACGGGCGCTCAATTCTCCGTTTCTACAGACAAAGCAAGGAGGAGTTATGATAATAACAGAAGAAAAAACCGGAATAGAGGAAATTGCAGTAAGGGCAAGCGACACAGACCGCTTCTATGATGCAACGCTTGCTTTCTTCTTCTCATCAAGCCAGGAAGCTGCAGGAGAGCATGCGACTCTCCTTGGCCTTGGAATAAAGGAGATGGCAAAGCGCGATAAGAGAACATGGATTATCGTCAGAACGAGGATGGACTTCAAGAGAATTCCCAAGTGGAGGGAAAAGCTGACATTCGAGACCTTTCCGCAAAGGGGCTATAAGCTCTTCTGTCCCCGCGTTGTAACAGCTAGCGATGAGGAAGGAAACTTCGTCATGAATGCAATGACGCACTGGGTCTTGATGGATATAGAGAGAAAGAGGCCCCTCCCCGCAAAGCTTGTTGAAGCAGATTTCCATGTAGACAAGCTTGAGCACAGATTCCAGAACCCGGACCTTGGCAAGATAAAGAAGTATGAGGACTCTGAGAAGATTGAAATCTACGAAGAAAAAAGCTTCCTTGCAAACTATTTCGACATAGACTTAAACGGACACGTGAACAATGTTGCATACATACGCTGGGCATGCGAGGCCATTCCGGATGAAGTGCTGATTGGCTTCAAGATTGATGCTATAGACGTGCAATGGGAGAGCCAGACATTTGAGGGAGAAGAAGTAAAAGTGGAAACTGCCGCCCTCTCAAAGGACGGCGGGAAGATTGAGCTTGTCCACAGGATAAGCAAGGCAGATGATGGGAAAATCGTCTTTGAAGCAAACTCCCTCTGGTCTGAAAAGAATCAGTAATGGGGAGGCCTTCTGCTCGGTCTCTCAGGAGAGCTCTCTTCCTCCAAATCTGTCACTTTCCTCTCAAGCTCTTCTATCCGGGCCTTCATCTTCTTGATGAGCGTCCCCTGCTCTATTATCACCTCATTAAGCTCCTCGCATTTAAGCTCGAGGTAGCTTACCTTGATCTCAAGCTTGTCTAATTCCTGCTGCATGGAAAGATTATAGCACGATGATTTCCGCGGGAGAATGAACAAAGCTTTCCCTTATCCTTCTTTCTCTGCTATCCTAAGAAAAGGAGTAAGAGATGAAGGGAGAGCGTGTTGCGCAACTTGAACTGATCCTCAGAAGCCATCCGGAGGGAATGCGGAGGGCAGAGATTGCACGGCGCCTTGGAGTGCACAGGTCTACAATCTCTCGCTATGTGGAGGATCTTCAGGAGAAAATCGACATCTATGAGGACAATAATCTCCTCAAGATAAGGCTGAAGGATGATGAGGAGCCTGAGATGCTGAGCGTCTATGAGTCCCTTGCCTTCAATATGAGCGCAGAGCTCCTTGCTGAAAATATTGAAATACAGAACCCCCATCTCGCATCAGGCTTAAGAAAGATTGCAATGAACATGCAGTCCTATGCTCCAAAAGTGAGCGCAAATCTCTTTGCCCTCGCAGACAAGATAGATGAACGCTTGAAGAACAACAGGGGCCAGTCCATGGTTTTCAATAAGATCCTCGAGGTCTTGATTGACTGCTGGGTAAGCGGACATATCGCGCGGATTACCAGCGGCAATGAGGAAATTGAGATAGCTCCCTACTTCATCGGCTTCAAGGAAGAGACGGAGGGAAGAAAGCCCATAACAGTAACGGGAAGGCTCAGGCACACTATGGATATAATAACGCTTGATATAGCAGGCATAACGGATGCCGTGATGCTTGATGAGACCTACACGATCCCGGATAACCTGAAGCCCTTCAAGAAGAGAGAGGAAAAGAATTACGATGCCATCGATATGATTCCACTTACACTCAGGCTGAAGGAAAAATCTGCGCTCAACAGCTTTTCATCGATTATCCATGGCAAGCCGGATGTGAAGAAAAACGAGGATGGAGAGCTCATTGCAACCTTCGATGCTGAGAACTCAATCGAGCTCATGCTCAGGATCATACAAAGCGGAACGAGCGTGGAGATCCTCTCCCCTGAGAACTACAAGAGAAAGCTCATAAACTATCTTGAGAAAATCCTTGAAATATACAGGCGCTGACATCTTTTAAATAGTTATATTAAAAAATTTTATTTTTTATTTGTGATTTACCCTTTTTGCTGTTATCCTAAGTCTGTAGCCTCCTATTTGGTTACACCCCCTTTGCTGAGCTACCGCCTGGTAGCTCTTTT
>CAZHQL010000012.1:0-2573 GCA_964534915.1 uncultured Spirochaetaceae bacterium
TTCATCATAGCCCCTTCCTTTCAGTAGTGAGGCCTGCAAAGTCATCCTTATAGCATTGCAGACAGATGGTTGCGTGTGTTTGGAACCGGGTCGTCTGGACGGGCTGCAATTCTAAAACCTAACACTCTGACTAACTTTCAAAGTTTGGTTTTCACCTGTTACTATTTCTTCTTTATGCCTATGAGGAATATCTCAAAGCTGTCATCGCGGGAGGCTTTGGGCTTGAAGGCCTTTGCTTTTGTGAATGTTTCTCTCATGTCCTTAAGGATGCTTTGCTCTCCTCCGCCCTGGAAGATCTTTATTACGAGGTTTCCACCTGTCTTTAATTGTTCTTTTGCAAGCAGGAGTACATTCTCTGCAAGATTCTCACTACGGGAAGTATCAACAGTCCTGTTTCCAGTAGTCATGGGAGCTGCATCGCTTATTATTGCATCGTAAGGGCCAAGGGATGTAAGCCTTTCTCTTATTTCAGGAGAAAAGGCATCCCCTGTTACTTCAGTAACGGTAGGGGGCACTGGATCAAGGGAGAGGGGATTAAGGTCACATGATACAATCCTCCCGTTTCCCTTTAAAAGCGCGCGGTGTGTATAGAGTGTCCAGGACCCTGGGGCTGCTCCTACATCAAGGACGCTGTCCCCGGGCTTTATAATCCTGTCTTTTAAATTTATTTCCTCAAGCTTATAGACGCTGCGCGCAGGATATCCTTCCTTATGAGCCCTTGCTGTGTATGAGTCTGCCTTATCTCTTCTTGAATTAGCCATCTTTGTTTCTGATAATACCCCAAAAGAGGACAAAAAAACAGCATCGCCGACCTATTGGGATGGGAGAGATCGCCGACGATGCCTACCATTTTTATTGCCTGTTTTTCACACATATCTAACAAGGAGGTGAAAAAACGTTGCTCTGTAAGAGGCATAGCAAGTTCCATGCCAAGTGTGAAGTGTGGTTGTCAGAAGCATTTCTGAGTGAGAAATTTTTTCACACTGAGAAATTTTTGCAGGCAATAAAAAGGGCACCCATGAAGAAAAAGGTGCCAAAATTGCTAAAAAAGGAGGTTGAAAAAAACTGTTTGCTCTGTTTTATCAACTTACGTAGCAAAACTCGTGCCAAGTTAAAACTTGACTGAAGGAAGAGAAAATGGTTAATTTGTTTTCATGCCAAATATCCTGAACAGGAAATTCCAGTACGTTAACTGGAATGTAAGCTTTATAATCGCAGGGATAAATATTGCGCTCTTTTTCGTCTCTGCTTATTTCTATCCCAGCTTGAACTATAAACTTGCTATGATGCCGCTGAGGATCATGGCAGATCCTAAGTACATATATACATGCTTTACATACATGTTTGCACATGGAAGCATTTATCATCTCTTTTCCAACCTTCTCGGGCTTTTGATCTTCGGCACGATAGCAGAGAGGGCTGTCGGGAGCAAGGAATACCTTCTTTACTACACTCTTACAGGAACGCTCTCTGGAGTGCTGTCGCTTCTTTTCTACATCCTTACAGACAACTACATCGTATTTCTTATCGGGGCAAGCGGGGCCTTATATGCTGTAATGCTTCTTTTTGCTGTCTTCTTTCCCGATTCCATTGTGTACGTGCTTGGCATCCTTCCGCTCAGGGCAAGAACTCTTGTGCTTGTCTACTTCGTCATTGAGTTCTTCTCATCGTTCATATCGGACGGAATAAGCCATACAACGCACCTTTTTGGAATATTTGCAGGCCTTATTTACATCATGCTAAGAATGAGAATCAACCCTTTCAAGAGGCTAATATCCTAAGAGGTACACTTCAGGACCGGAGAGTTCCAGGCTGCTTGTCTTTATAGGGCACGTAAGCCTGTTTGAGCACTCAGGGTCCAGGATTATATCATAAGAGTGCTCAAGAGTGAGCTTTGTGCTCTTTTTCTCATTTGAGTAGATCAAGATCAGGCTCTTGTAGTTAGTGCTGCCGTGGTTATCAAGTTCAATGAGGACAGTATTTTCAAAGCATATTGAGAAGCTCTTGATCCTTTCTGCTGCTTTTTTTGTCTTGTCATAGAAGGCTGGCATTACCTTTCTAAGTGCTATGAGGCCCTTGTAGTACTCAACCAGGACTGATGCATCCCTGGTCCTTATCCAGTCAAAGCGGTTTATGAAAAGAGGTGAGGCATAAGAGTTCTTTATCCCGATCTTTGTGCGTCCAGCTTCCTCTCCTGAGAGAAAAAAGGGCCTGCCCTGCATCGTAAAGTACATTGCCGCAGCTGCCTTGTTTGCTTTAAGTGTCTTCTCATCGAGCGCAAGGAAATCCTCATCCTCGCTGCATGTGAGCTTGAGCTTGTCCCAGAGCGTCCAGTCATCATGACTTGATACATACTGCACGCACTGGTTTGCACTCTGTGTCTTAAAGTGCCAGGGTGCATCCTTCCATCCAGAAAAGGCATGCCTGAAGAGATTTAAATCAACTTCTCCTCCGTTTACAAACCCTGCTGAGCGTGAGTCGAAATTGCTTCCCTTTATAAGGTCCCTCGTTGCATCCGAAAATGCCCCGATTCCATTGCTTAAAAGGCTCATGGCTGCCTTGTCGCTCCAGAA
>CAZHQL010000012.1:2583-8504 GCA_964534915.1 uncultured Spirochaetaceae bacterium
CTGAGAGCTGGAAGCCTTCCTTGACTGCGCTTCCTGCAGCCGCCCATGGCTCTCCGTACACAAGCTTTTCTCCCTCTCCATAGATCCTGTCAAGGTTTTCTCTTATATCATTCATAAGGGATGTGTCTATCAGGCCCATAAGATCAAAGCGGAATCCATCCATATGGTATTCAGATGCCCAGTAGAGAACAGATGAGAGGATATAGCGGTGAACCATCTCACGCTCCGTTGCAAGGTCATTGCCGCATCCTGATCCGTTTGACGGGCTTTTATCGCTGTTCTGGCGGTAAAAATACCAGGGCTCTGTTCTGAAGAGCGCGCTGTCCAGGCGGTATGTGTGGTTATACACTACATCCATTATTACGCGGATGTTGTTCTTATGCAGGGCTTTTATCATCTCTTTAAGCTCTCTTACGCGAGCGCGTCCGTCCTCTGCGTTGCTTGAATACGAGCCCTCAGGGACATTGTAGTTCTCAGGGTCATAGCCCCAGTTAAAATCATCATCACGCCCCATCTCATCAACAGAGCCATAGTCAAAGACAGGCATTATCTGGATGTGCGTAATTCCAAGCCTCTTGAGGTACTCTAATCCTGTTGGAATGCTCTCATCAAATGAGAGGTGAGTGTTTTCTTCTGTGAGTGCAAGGAACTTACCCTTGTTTTTCTCAGTAATTCCTGAGAACCTCTGGTATGTAAAGTCCTTTATGTGGATCTCATAGATTATGTCTTCATTCTGCCGCTCGGGTGCCTTGTCCTCATCCCAGCCCTCAGGGTCTGTCTTTTTAAGGTCAAGGACCATCGCGCGCTTTCCGTTTGCCCCTGTTGAGAGGGCATAAGGGTCCGTTGTCTGGAACTTCTGACCTTTTGTGGTAATCAGATAGTCATAGTAGAGGCCTTCAAGGTTTTCATCTATTCTTTTTTCCCAGTGCCCGTCGCTGTATTTATCAAGGTATTCTCTCCTTACCTCGGGCCCGAAGAGCCCGTCCTTGTAGAGAGAGAGGATAATCTCGGACGCACTGGGCGCCCATAGCCTGAATATTGTCTCACTCTCTTTTACTTCCGCGCCAAGCGGCCCTGAATAGCTGGGCAGGCTATCTAAATCATCATATTGTGCCATATATCATCCCTTTTTGTTTTCTCATCAGAGGAGGCCGTACTGGTTCCTGAGCTCGTTGTAGCCAGCCTTTATTACATCGTAGATTATCCTGACTCTCTCATCACGGTGTATGAAAGCGCTCTTCATCGCGTTTATCGTGATCTTCTCAAGATCCCTTATATCAAGGCCGTACTCTTTTACAGCTATGCTCATTTCCTTCGTAAGGCTTGTGTCGCTCATAAGGCGGTTATCAGAGCAGAGGAAGACTCGGAAGCCATGCTTGTAGAAAGTTAAAAAGGGGTGTGCCTGGTAGCTCTCAACTGCCCCGGTTCCCACATTGCTTGTTAAACACATCTCAAGGGGAATCCTCATATCCTCAACAAAGTGCGAGAGGCTTCCCATCTTCCTTATTGCGCCTCCTTCAGTAACCATGTCCTCAACAAGGCGTACCCCGTGCCCGATCCTGTGTGCACCGCATAGCTGTATTGCCTGCCATATGGACTCAACGCCAAATGCCTCTCCTGCGTGGATTGTTATGTTGAAGTTCTTGTTTCTTATGTATCTGAATGCCTCTATGTGCTTCTTTGGAGGGTGCCCGTACTCATCTCCTGCAATATCAAAGCCGACAACGCCCTTTTCCCTGAAAGCAACAGCAAGCTCTGCTATCTCAAGAGATAATTCAGGGTCCTCATTCCTCATCGCACATAGTATTAAGCAGCATGCAATCCCTGTCTCTTTCTTTCCTTCTTCAATGCCCTTTAAGACTGCGTTTACGACTTCTTCAAGGTTCAAGCCTTTCTTTGTATGCAGGGCAGGTGCGAAGCGGATCTCTGCGTATACCACATTCTCCTTTGCAAGGTCCTCTACAGCTTCACGCGCAACGCGCACTAAATTCTCCCTGCTCTGCATAACAGGAGTTGTTATATTGAACGCTTCAAGATAGAGTGCTAATGATTTCTGCTGGCATCCCCTGACTAAGTATTCTTTAAGTTCCTTTTCATCATATGAGGGGAGAGAAATGTTATCTTTCTTTGCAAGTTCTATGATTGTTCCTGTCCTGAGGCCCCCGTCCAAGTGGTCATGGAGCTCTACTTTCGGGCATTTTCTTATCATCTCGTAGGTGATCATAGCTCGATTATAATCCATATGATGGGAATTTAATATATTTACTTTGACGAGAAGGGAAGAGGAAGAGGGAAAGATTTAACACAGTTTTAATAATTTTTATGTCAATAAAGATTTATATCTTAGAAAAATTGCGACTTTTAATTGTTTGAAGTCTTTACAATTCATCATTGATTCATTAATAATCTGATTGATAGGAGATTATTTTATGGCAAAGACAAGTGAAGCACGAAATAAGAAGCTTCTCTCTGCTGCTATCAGCTCTACAAAGGCTAAGGATATCAAGGAGCTCATTGCAGCAGGAGCAGATGTAAACACTCACAATGAATGGGGATTAACTCCTGTAATGCTTGCTTCCCAGTACAACAACTCAACAGCTGTACTGAATGCACTTATTGCAGCAGGGGCAGATATCCACGAGGCAGAGCCAAAGTACCGCTCTAACTCACTTCACCTTGCAGCTAACAGCAGCAAGAACCCGAAGGTCATTGAGACACTTTTGGCCGCAGGTGCAAACATCGATGCAAGGAACTACCTTGGAGAGACAGCACTTATCATGGCTGTCAACGGCAACAGCGAGACAAAGATCACAACCCAGCTCATAAAGAGCGGAGCGGATGTAAATGCATGCGACTACCAGGGACACAGCGTCTTAGACTATGCAAGGGCCGCAAAGAGGACTTATGTAATCAATCTCTTAAAGGAGCATGGTGCTGTATAAGAATTCTCTCTGAAAGAGAAAAGGGGCTGTTCACTCTGGATGTGAAGGAGCCCCGTTTTTTATTCCTTAAAGGTTCTTCTCTGCGATATTATCCTCAATCCTTGCCCTTTGTCTTGCAATCTCGCTCTTTATCTCTTTTGCAAGGCTTGTAATGTCATAGCTTGCAGTTTCTCCTGTAAGGCGGAGCTTTACTTCAACCTTTCCTTCCTTGAGACTCCTGTTTCCAAGTGTGATTCTGATTGGAATTCCGATTAAGTCTGCATCTGCAAACTTGACTCCAGCAGATTCCTTTCTGTCATCATACAGGACATCAATTCCCTCTTTTAAGAGCTCTGAGTATATATTCTCAGCAATCTCAGTATCCTTCACAAGAGACACCAAGTGCACTTCATATGGCGATACTGTGATTGGAAGCTTTAAGCCTTCATCGTCTGAGTATTCCTCTGCAAGGCATGCAAGCAATCGCCCGATTCCAATTCCATAGCATCCCATTACAACAGGCTTCTGCGCACCGCTTTCATCCTGGTAATAGCATCCCATGGCCTCGCTGTACTTGGTTCCAAGCTGGAATATGTTTCCTATCTCAATTCCCTTGGAAGAAGAAAGGGTGTGGCCGCACTTCGGGCACCTGTGTCCCTCGCGTGCAGATGCGATATCTGCAACAATGCCATCGTAGTCCCTCTTGTAGTTCGTATTGATATAGTGATAGCCTTCCTCATTTGCTCCTGCTACAAGGTTGCTTGATTCAGCTACACTATCATCCACTATCGTGATGAAGCTGCCCTTTGCACCTATTACTGATGCAAAGCCCGGGACCATGCCGCACTCCAGGATTTCCTCCTCGTGTGCGGGGCGGAGTCTGCTTGCGCGCACTGCACTCTGAAGCTTTGCTTCCTCTACATCCATATCTCCTCGGATCAGCGCGACTATAAGCCTCTCTTCCTCATCCCCGGTTTTTTCATTTACAAAGGATCCTACCATGAAGACAGCCTTGCACATCTTGCGCTCTGGAAGGCTCAGAAATGCTGAGAGCTCTTCAATTGTCTTTGCCCCCGGTGTTGAAACCTTTTCAAGCTTTTTTTCCTCTTCCTTGTAGTAGTCCTTCTTAATCTTTGCAATCTGGCGGTTTGCTGTGTAGCCGCACTTCGGGCAAATTATTATCGTGTCCTCTCCGATTGGAGAGAGGTACATATACTCATGAGCAACCTTTCCTCCCATCATGCCCGTGTCCGATGAGACTGCAATCGATGGCAGGCAGCACCTGTCATAGATCCTGAAGTATGCCCTGTAGTTGTCGCGGTATATTTTCTCAAGTCCTTCTGCATCCCTGTCAAAGGAGTAGGCATCCTTCATTGTAAATTCCCTTACTCTTATAAGGCCTGCACGGGGGCGCGGGTCATCGCGGAACTTTGTCTGGATCTGGTATACAAAGAGAGGGAGCCTCTTGTATGAGTCTATCTCGGAACGGGCTATATCAGTGATGGCTTCCTCATGCGTCATTGCAAGGACCATCTCGCGCCCGACTCTGTCCTTAAAGCGCACGAGTTCCTTATCTATTGAGTAATACCTGCCGCTTTCCTTCCAGATATCAGCAGGGTTTACAAGGGGCATCAGGATCTCCTGGCCTCCGATTCTGTTCATTTCCTCTCTTACGATTGCCTCAATCTTCTTAGTGCTCTTAAAGCCAAGGGGAAGCAGGGAAAAGATTCCAGCTCCCATCTGGCGGATGTAGCCCGCTCTTAGCAGGTATTCATAGCCCTTGCTCTCAGCGCTGCTCGGGGCCTCTCTGAGCGTGCGGGAAAACATGTTCGACATTCTCATTTCAGTATTTCTCCACTCGTAGATTAAAGCACAAATTGAAGGAAGAAAAAAGGCCTTCCGGAGAGCCGGAAAGCCTTGGCGCTTCTTACAATCACTCTTCAGAGTGTTCCGTTAAGGATTGCATCGATAACGAGCTTTCCAACCTTGAAGTTGTTAAGCATTGCAGTTGCAAATATATCTGCTGACTCCACGCTGCTTTCAGATGCAATTGAGTCCTCAATCCCTGCCCAGAGGTTCTCCGGGTTTGCGCCGTTCATGAATACATCCATATTAACGCTGTCGCGGATGATTATAAGGCGATCAAGCATTCCAAGGCGGTCAAGTGCAACAGCAATTGCCGTGTCTTCCATCTCAGAAATTGCATAGGTATCGGGAGCGCCATATGTCTCTCTCATCAGGCGTGCATTGGCCTCATCATAAACTCCCTTCCAGTAGTTATCCCCTGTTACTGTAGTGCCAAGAAGCACTTTCGGGTCACGAATTGCCCAGTCTTCTCCGGGGAATGCAGCTGCCATGAATGCCCTTGTCCTCTCTGTTGTCTCAATCTCTGTGTCCTTCACAAGCTCATATACCTTAGCAACCAGGTCCTGATTTAAAAGCTTGTAGGATGCATCGTCATAGGACTCATCGTGGAACCATGTTGTAGTGCTCTCTCTTGTCATTTCCCTCACATCCGCATGGTGCCCAAGGTCATAGTCAATGGCCGCTGAGATAACAAACACATCTCCCATGACTGTGTACTCAGTAGCGCTGCCGCCGCAGCCTGTGCTGATGATGTATGCATCCGTAAAGTCAAAGCGGGAATCCAGAAGCACTGCTGTTGCGCTCATTGAGGCGTTTACCTTTCCCATGCCTGTTACATAGAGAGCAACTCCGTCCTTCACATAGAGCTTGCTGCCAGGAGAGCCTCCCTTGATCTCGTACGACTCTCCTCCTTCCAGATATGCTTCAAAGTAGTACTGTGCTTCTCCCGGGAAGTCACCAGAAAGCTCCCCGATCTCAAACTTCGGGAGAATGAGGACATCAATCTTCTCAGCAGCAAAGGCTACTGTGATAAGAGCGATAAGCAGCAACGTTGTGATAATGATCTTACGCATTTTCTTCTCTCCTTCTTTAGCTCAGGGTAACAGCTGAAAAGAGCTTTAGTCAAAGGGATGG
>CAZHQL010000012.1:8604-18464 GCA_964534915.1 uncultured Spirochaetaceae bacterium
TTATCGATGCTGTATAATTCCATCGATGGACAAAGAGATATTAAAAGCAGAAATTGCATCCATGATGGCACGCGTTTACTTGCGTGGCCTTACTACGAGCCTTGGGGGAAACATATCACTCAGGTGCGGCCCTGTGATGCTCATAACCCCATCTGCCCTTGATAAAGCAACGCTTAGGAAAGAAGACATTGCAGAAGTGGATTTAGAAAGCGGTGAGAATTTAACACCGCGCCTTAAGCTAAGCATTGAAAGCACCATGCACCGCTCAATTTACTTAAAGAGAAAAAGCGCGAATGCAGTAATTCACTCGCACGCGCCCTTTGCAACGCTCTTTTCATCATCGGGCGATGAAATCCTGACAGATTTAATCGCAGAGAGCTACTTTCAGGCAGCAGACCTTGCGAAGGCTGAGTATGCTCTTATGGGCACAGAAGCTCTTGCCCGCATCGTAAGCGATGCAGCGGTCAATCACTCAGTGATCCTGATGGAAAAGCACGGGGTAGTTGCTCTCTCGGATAAAAGCCTCCTTGAGTGCCTTGAGAAGCTTGAGTGCCTTGAGAACGCTGCAAAGATGAGCCTCTTTGGAAAGATGCTTGCTCTGAACAGGCTTACAGAAAAGGAAAAAGAAGAAATTGACAGGATGAAAAAATAGGGAGGGGGAATGGATTCTGTTACTCTTTCAATGCTTCAAAGAGAAGCACTGGATACCAGGATAAAGACCATTGAATGCATAGCATCCTTTGGCTCGGGGCACATAGGAGGAGCAATGTCCATAGTAGAGGTCCTGACTTACCTCTACTATAAGGAGATGAGCATAAGGCCAGAGGATCCCTCATGGCCAGAGCGCGACCGCCTCGTGCTCTCAAAGGGCCACAGCGGGCCATCGCTTTATGCCCTTCTTGCAAAGAAAGGATTCTTTCCTCTTTCGTGGCTTAAAACGCTTAACAGGGGCGGAACAAGGCTTCCAAGCCATGTAGATATGACAAAGACACCCGGCATTGACTTCACAGCAGGAAGCCTTGGTCAGGGAATAAGCGCGGCCCTCGGCATTGCACTTGCCCTGAGAATACAGAATATAGACTCATATGTTTACTCAATAGTAGGGGACGGCGAGAGCCAGGAAGGAGAGGTCTGGGAAGCTGCTGAGCTTGCAGGGGCCCAGGGCCTTGACCACCTCATTGCCTTTACAGACCTTAACGGACTGCAGCTTGATGGCTGCACGGAGGATATAATTCCGATGCATAACTTAAAGGAGCGCTATGAGACATTCGGCTGGGACAGCTATGAGATTGACGGGCACTCATTTGAAGAACTTGATGATGCAGTTAAGAAGGCAAAGAGCGTTAAGGGCAAGCCCCATATGATCATCATGCACACAAATAAGAGCCAGGGGTATATCCCGGGCGAGGGCATTAAGGAAAACCACAGCATGAGCATAACAGAAGAAGATGCTGAGGCGGCAATAAAGGCCCTCTTGGAAAGGGAGGGATTATGAGCATAAAGGAGTATAAGAACTACAGGGATGTAGTAATAGGGGCTGTAGAAGAGCTTGCAAGGGAGCATGAGGATGTAGTCTTTCTTGACTCTGACCTCTCATCCTGCATAGGCAGCACAAGCTTTAAAAAGAAGTTTCCAGGCCGCTTTATCAACACTGGCATTGCAGAGGCAAACATGGCAGCAGTTGCAGGAGGCATGAGCGCAGGCGGCCTGACGCCCTTCATTCACAGCTTTGCATGCTTTGCATCACGCCGCATGTATGACCAGGTCTTTATCTCAATCGGGTATGCAAAGAGGTGCGTTCACATCATAGGAAGTGACCCCGGGATCACTGCGCAGTACAATGGCGGCACTCATATGCCGTTTGAAGATATTGCACTTTTCAGGGCAATTCCGGATTTCATTGTGCTCGAGCCAAGTGACGGAGTAAGCCTCTATGAGCTTACAAGGAAAGTCTATGATACAAAAAAGAGCTCATACATAAGAACTCCGAGAAAGGGCATTGCTTTCCGCTATGAAGAGACAACTGAGTTTGAAATCGGAAAGGGTATTGAACTGAGGGACGGAGAAGACGTTGCCATAGTTGCAACGGGTGCTCTTATGGTGGACAATGCCTTAGAGGCTTACGAGATTCTCAAGAAAGAGGGAATTAATGCAACTGTAATAGACCTTCATACGATAAAGCCGCTTGATGAGGAGCTTATCTTGAAGGCTGCAAAGAGAACAGGGCATGTAATTGTTTGCGAGAACGGGCGATATGCGGGAGGAGTCGGGGAAGCTGTTGCTGCATATCTGGCAAGGAATTACCCTGTTAAGATGGATTTCATGTGTGTGGGAGAGAGGTACGGGGAAGTTGGAAACCTCTCTTACTTAAAGGATGCATTCGGCTTTACAGGAGAGAATCTTGCAAAGATGTGTAAGGATGGTCTTAAGTGAAGATACAGCTTGAGACAATCCCTGTATGGGATGGCCTGAGAAAGGGCGATGAGTGCTTTATATGCACTCTGATGAAACAAGCAGAAGAGGACGCTCTGAATTACTATCTTTCTTCTGCAATCATGACGCCGGAAGTCAGGGTTGAGACAAATAAGCACGGGTTCTGCGAAAAGCACTTTCATCTATTGGCTGAGAAGAACAAGGCGCAGAGCCTTGGCCTTGTCATGGACACATATTATGAGGAGAACAAGAAGAGCTTTAATCCCGCACTTGGCAGCGTGCTTTCATCATCCAGAGTGAAGAAAGCTGAGAGGGCGTTCTCAACGCTTTACAGCGCATATAAAGAGAGGATGAAAGGCTGCCTGATATGCTCTAGGATGAATGAGCGCCTCATGCGCTATGCATACACAGTTGCAGCGCTCTTTGAAGAGGATAAGGACTTTAAAGAGGCCCTTAAAAACAGCAAGGGATTCTGCATGCACCACACTGAGGTCCTTGTAGATGTTGCAAAAGAAGCGATAAAGAAAGATGTTCTTCTTGAGTACTACAAGACTCTTGCAGAGCTTTTGAAGAAGAACCTTGAGAGGGTTCAGAGGGATGATTATTACCTTACGCAGAAATATAAGAGCGAGAACAAGGACAAGCCCTGGATGGGCTGCGAGGATGCAGCAAAAAGAGCTGTTTATAAGCTTATCGGGGAAGCACAGGTCATTGATCCTGTGAAGAAGTAGAATCGTCCTTCTTTCTTTTCTTTGTCCTGAAAAGCTCTGGTGATGTGTCAATATCGTCCTTAATAAGGCACCTTTTTAAAAGAGTGTCCCTGTAATCCTGATCAGGGTATATATGAAGGTACTCAATGTACTCATCCTCAAAGCGGTATATGAGCATATAGTCCTTTTTCTCAATCAAGCTCAGGGCAAGGGTAAGAGATGGTGCATTGCTTGAGTGAAAGAGGCGCGCTTTTTCCTTCTGGAGAGCAGACACGTAGTCCCTTGATATGAAGAGTGCGAGGGCCATATTGCCCTGGCGGTCCCAGATGAGCAAGTCCGATCCGTCTATTGCGGCATCTATGTACCACTCAGCGCCAAAGTACTTGTTAAGGTGCTGTGCCATGCGGCATGAGAATGACTCTCTCTTTGCTTTCTTTGCAAAGAGGTACGTGTCGCTCTCACAGAGCTCCATAAGTGCTTTCTTGAAGAGGCTGAAAGTATCGATATTGCCTTTCCTGAGGTCTGATCTTTCCATCTCAGGCTCCGTAGGATACTTCAACAGAGATATCGCTTACCTTCTTTATAGTCTGATAGATAGAGCACTTGTCGCTTGCTTCCTTTATAGCTGCTTCAAATGCATCTCTCTCAGAAATGCCTTTAGCGTGAATCTTTATCCTCGTACTCTTGAGCGTTGTTGGAACTTCCTTTCTCTTTTCGCCCTCAACCCTTACATCGAGAGAAGAGTAGCTGAAACCTTCTCCAAGAATAGCCAGAAGCGTTGATATAAAGCAGCCTGAGAGTGCTCCAAGAAGATACTCATAGGGCCCTGTCAGGGAAGTAAAGTCAAATTCCTTTCCGACTGAGTTTTCAAAATAACGTCTTTCTTTAGTAAAATGTGCATCTATTGCTCTAATTGCCATAGCCTATGATAGCACAGCTTTCTTTTTTTTGAGAATATTCATGGAAGCATTGTAAGCAGAAGAGAATGCCCATGTTATATTGCAGCCGCCGCACTCTCCGTCAACATCCACAGCCTCTCCTGCAAAGTAGAGGTTCTCTACAATGCGCGACTGCATAGTCTTTCTGTCTATCTCTTTTGTTGAGACACCGCCCTTAGTGCACATAGATTTCTTTCCGTTTATGCTTACCCTGATGCTCTTCTCAGAAAGCTCAGTGATTATTATCTCCTTGTCCTTATTTGTCAGGTCTGAGATTCTCTTATCTGCAATTGTCGGAAGAAGCACCTGAAGAAGGCGAGGGGGAATGGGCAATGCGTTCTTAAGCAAGGCATTCCCGCTTAGAGAAGAAAAGCTCTCCCTCTTCAAATCCAGGAATTTGAGCGTGATGACATCTCCGTTATCTATATAGTGTGAGAAGTTCTCAGCAACTGGTCCTGATATCCCGCCTCTTGTAATAACAGCATCCCCTGAGGCCTCCGCTTTTCCCTTCTTAAGCGTTAAGGGAATGCTTATTCCCATCGCACCTGATAAAGGCGATGAATCAATAAAGATCTCGCTAAGAACTCCCTTCATGGGAACTATTGTGTGCCCGAATGCCTTTAAAATGGGCGTAATGCTTCCATCGCTTCCCGTTTCCTTAAATGTAATTCCCCCGGTTGCGATAACAAGAAAGCGCGATGTAAAGCTGTTTTTCTCAGTAGCGATGTGAAAGAGGCCGTCTTTTTTCTCAATCGCGGCAATCTTCTCGTTATAGTAAACAGGGCCGCACTTTCTTAAAAGCGCATCTCTTACATCCTCTGCCTTGCGGCTCTGTGGAAATACCTTGTTGCCTTCTGTTTCTGCTTTTACACCGAGCTCTTCCAGGTATTTTATTATTTTTCTTGGCGGGAATGCATAAAGGGATGGGGATACGAAGTTCTTTTTATCATAATAGCGCTTAACAAGAACATCGGTCTCATCATGCGTAGTGAAGTTGCACTTTCCTCCCCCTGTAATCAGGAGCTTTTTCCCTGCGCTCTCCATATGCTCTAAGGAAAAGGCCTCAGAGCCTAGTAAACTAGATGCCATGAGGCCTGCGCTTCCAAGTCCTATTACTGCAGTCTTATTCATCCTTCTTCTTTTCAACGATTGCAAGCGAGAGCTCATCAAGCTGCTTCTTTTCTACATAGGAGGGGCACTCATCCATCGGAGAGAGTGCGGCAGTGTTCTTCGGAAATGCTATTACTTCCTTTATGGATGTCTCATTTGCAAGGATCATGCAGATCCTGTCCACACCCGGTGCAATTCCTCCATGCGGAGGAGGCCCGTACTTGAATGCATCAAGCAAAAAGCCAAAGCGCTCCGATGCAACCTCATCAGGGAAATTACAGATTCTGAATACCCTTTTCTGAAGCTCTATATCGTGGATTCTTATTGAGCCTGATGCAACTTCATAGCCATTGAGCACCAGGTCATAGAGGTCTCCCTTAACAACTGACGGGTCTTCTTCCATCTTGTCGATATACTCTGCCTGCGGCATGCTGAACATGTGGTGCGCAGCTTCCCAGTGCCCCTCATCCTCATTGTACTCAAAGAGAGGAAAGTCTATGATCCAGCAGAATTCAAAGCCTTCTTTAATAAGGCCTAAGTCCGAGCCAAGCTTGCTGCGCACAGCTCCTAAGCTGTTTGCACACTTCTTAAAGTCCTCATGGGCAACAAGGAGGATCATATCCCCCGTTTTTGCACCGGTTGCCTCTATAACTTCACTTTCGAGGCCGGAGAAGAACTTTGAGACTCCTCCATTTAAATTTCCATCCTCGACTTTCATCCATGCAAGTCCATGTGCGCCATAGATTTTTGCAGCGCTCTCAAGCTCTGCTATGTATTTTCTTGTATAGTCATGGCCCTCAGTCTTTGGAGCTACTATGTATCGTACATAGCCCCCGCTCTTAAGGGTTTCTGTAAATGCATTGAAACTGCTCTTTTCAGCAAAAGAGGATGCATCGTTTATCTCAAGGCCAAAGCGCAGATCCGGTTTGTCTGATCCGTACTTTTCCATAGCCTCCTGGTAACTGAGGCGCCTAAAGTGCTCTGGAAGCTCCACGCCCGCTACCTTTTTAAAGACATAGTTGAATAAGTTCTCAATGAGAAAGAGCACATCATCGCGCTTTACAAAGCTCATCTCGATATCGAGCTGGGTGAACTCAAGCTGCCTGTCACCGCGCGGATCCTCATCGCGGTAGCAGCGCGCAATCTGGAAGTACTTGTCAAAGCCGGATACCATGAGTATCTGCTTATAAAGCTGCGGGGACTGGGGGAGTGCAAAGAACTTGCCGGGGTAAATCCTTGATGGCACTAAAAAGTCCCTTGCTCCCTCGGGAGTGCTCTTTACAAGCGTAGGAGTTTCTATCTCATAGAAATCAGTATTGTAGAAGAATTCCCTTATTGCCTTGATAAACTCATGCCTGAGCTTTATCCTCTTTTGCATCCCGCTTGTCCTGAGATCCAGATAGCGGTATTTGAGGCGGAGATCCTCACGCGCCTTGTTCTCATCTTCAATCATGAAAGGAAGGGTTGCGCATTCAGAAAGAATCTCAATCTCACTTGCCTTTACTTCAATCTCTCCTGTAGGCATATCTGAGTTGACCATCTCTTTTGGCCTCTTTCTGACAGTGCCCTTTACTGCGATGCAGTACTCCATCTTCAATGAGCGGGCCGTCTTTTCAAGAGTCTCAGACGCATCATCATCCACAACGACCTGTGTTATTCCATAGCGGTCGCGAAGGTTAATGAAGTGAAGTGCTCCGTGGTCCCTGTTGCGGTGCACCCAGCCGTTTAAAATGACAGATCTTCCATCATCCTTTGCCCTGAGCTCTCCGCAGTTAACAGTTCTCTGCATGAATGCTTCTTCCATCTCAATCTATCTCCTGAATGCATGAGTTTTCTTTCAAGAAAGAGGATAATGTTTCCACCATTCTTTTACAAGAAGGAATAATTACCAAAGAATGCTCAATATGATAGGATTTGACAAAGTGCCTCCTTTTTGAAAGGGCAACGGTAAAATGAAAGAATGGAGAGGGCCATGGCGGTAAACAATCAGCAGAGAGAAGAGCTTCATCGCGCAATCTGGGCTATTGCGGATGAATTGAGGGGAAGTGTTGATGGATGGGATTTCAAGGCCTATGTGCTTGGAATGATGTTTTATCGCTATATTTCAGAAAATCTTGCTTCGTACATAGATGAAGGGGAAAGAAGGGCTGGGAACAGGAATTTCAGCTATGCAGGGATATCTGATGAGATGGCAGAGACAATAAGGGAGGATATGGTCAGGACCAAGGGCTTCTTCATACTTCCTTCAGAGCTCTTCTGCAACCTTGAAAAAAGGGCTAAGAATGATGAGAACCTGAATGTTACTCTGGAAAGGATTTTAAAGCACATAGAAGACTCTGCGAAGGGAAGTGAAAGCGAAAAGAACTTCTCAGGGCTTTTTGAAGATGTGGATGTGAACAGCAACAAGCTTGGAAAGAGCCTTGCAGAGAGGAATTCAAAGATAGTCAAGCTTCTAAGCGGTGTTGCTGACATGGATCTTGGCGCTTACAAGGACCACAGCATCGATACTTTCGGAGATGCATATGAGTTCCTTATGAGCATGTATGCATCAAATGCCGGAAAGAGCGGGGGTGAGTTCTTTACTCCGCAGGAAGTATCAGAGCTTTTAACAAGGCTTGCAGTTGTGGGAAAGAAGGAAGTGAATAAGGTATATGACCCGGCCTGCGGATCTGGGTCCCTGCTTTTGAAAACTGCAAAGATTCTTGGCAAAAGCCACGTCAGGAATGGCTTTTTCGGCCAGGAAATCAATCCGACGACATTCAACCTCTGCAGGATCAACATGTTCCTTCATGATATCGACTATGATAAATTCGATATCGCTTATGGGGACACTCTCCTTGATCCCCAGCACTGGGATGATGAGCCATTTGAAGTCATAGTCTCAAATCCTCCGTACAGCATCAAATGGAAGGGAGATGATGACCCGATCCTCATAAACGACGAGAGGTTCAGCCCTGCAGGAGTCCTTGCTCCTAAGTCAAAGGCAGACCTTGCCTTCATCATGCACTCTCTTGCGTGGCTTGCAACTAACGGAACAGCAGCCATTGTCTGCTTTCCCGGCATCATGTACAGGGGAGGAGCCGAGAAGAAAATCAGGAAATATCTTGTAGACAACAACTATATAGACTGCATCATACAGCTTCCTGACAATCTCTTCTTCGGCACTTCAATCGCAACATGCATCATGGTGCTTAAGAAATCCAAAACAGATAATGCCATTCTCTTTATCGATGCATCAGGCGAATTTGAGAAGGTGACGAATAACAACAAGCTCACTCCTGATAACATCGAAAAGATTGTTGCAGAGTTTACTTCAAGAGAAGATGTTGAGTACTTCTCCAGGTGTGTTCCCTATGCTGAGATTCAGGAAAATGATTTCAATCTGTCTGTCAGCACCTATGTTGAGAAAGAAGACAAGAGGGAAGAGATAGATATTGCAAAGCTCAATGCGGAGATAAAAGAAATCGTTGCCCGTGAAGAGGTGCTGAGGGCAGAAATTGATAGAATCATAGCGGAGATAGAAGGATGAAGAAAGATGCGTCCATAGTCCATTCATCAGCCGTGGAATACCTTACGTATGTTGCCCGGACAGGAAAGGCAGATGAAAGCATTGAAATCCGCTATGAGGATGAGAATATATGGCTGACACAGAAGATGATGGCAGCTCTCTATGGTGTTGAAGTGCCTACCATAAATGAGCATATAAAGAAGATTTACAGCGACTCTGAGCTCTCTGAAGAGGCAACTATTAGGAAATTTCGAATAGTTCAAACTGAGGGATGCAGGAAAGTATCGAGAACTGCCATCCATTACAATCTCCAGATGATCATCGCAGTCGGTTTCAAGGTCAATAATGAGCGTGCAGTTCAATTCAGGAAGTGGGCCAGCACAATCCTGAAGGACTATACAATCAAAGGCTGGGTCATGGATGATGAGCGCCTTAAGAATGGCACATCAAGGCTTACAAAAGACTATTTTGAAAGGCTCGTTGAGAAAGTCAGGGAAATAAGGCTTTCTGAAAGGAGGTTCTATCAGAAGGTGACGGATATCTATGCCACTGCAGTCGATTATGATCCTTCTGCAAAGGCTACACAGAGGTTCTTTTCTGCTGTACAGAACAAACTCCATTACAGTGTTCATGGCCAGACTGCTGCAGAAGTCATCTACAGCCGCTCTGATTCAGAAAAGGAACATATGGGCCTCACAAGCTGGGAAGGCTCTCCGGAAGGTAAGATCCACAGCTATGATGTCATCATTGCAAAGAACTACCTCACAGAGGAAGAGATGAGAAAGCTTGAAAGGATTGTTTCATCCTATCTTGATTTTGCTGAGGACATGGCAGAGCGCCATATCCCGATGACGATGGAAGACTGGGAAGAGAGGCTCAACAGATTCCTCACCCTGTGGGACAGGGATATCCTCAAGGATAACGGGAAGATCTCTGCAGAGCTTGCAAAAGCCCATGCCCTGAGCGAATTCGAGAAATACAGGGTAATCCAGGACAGAATCTACAAAAGCGACTTCGACAAGATGATACTTGAAGTAAAGGCAATAGAGAAAAAGGAGGACAGTAACAATGAGCAGACTTGATGATTTGATAAAGCAGTACTGTCCTGATGGGGTGGAGTATAAGAGACTTGGAGAGATTGCTACTAACATCTTCAGAGGA
>CAZHQL010000013.1:0-18286 GCA_964534915.1 uncultured Spirochaetaceae bacterium
CCCTCTGACACTTGCAATTGTCGATGAGGGAGAAAAGTAGATGGGAAAGAAAGTAAGGAAAAAAAGTACGATTCAGGACTTTTCCAGGCGGAAGGAAGAGAAGGAGAAGATGAGCGAGAGCCCCTTTTCCTCAATCGTGCTGAAAGAGAAAAAAGAAGAGGAAAAGAAAGAGACAAAGAGGGACAATGTAATCGTACAGGGCTATGACCCGGATGCATCCTTTGCTGATATCCTCGAGGCCTTTGAGAGAACCGGAAATCCCTATGCCCTTCCAAAGAAGAACAGGGAGGCAAGGAAGAGCAGCCTCTCCTTTGGAGAAATCCTTGATAAATGGGAAGGAAAGGACAGCAAAACAAAGAAAGGCGACGAAGAGAGAAAGAAGAGCTCATACAAGGCTACAAGGGATTTTGGTGCAATCCTTTCTGAGTTTGAAGGAAAGCCTGAGGAGAAAAAGGAGAGCGTGCTTGATGAGGAAATTGAAGTAGTCCTTGAATATGATGAGAAGAGCGAAGCATCTCTTTTTAAAAGAGAAAGCGATGATGGGACAAGAAGTCCTGATGCATCATGGTCCATATATGGCAATAACGAGAGCTTTGTAAGAAAACAAGAGGAAGAGAAAGAAGATTCGAAAGAGACAAAGAAGAGCAGAAAGACCAAAAAGAGCACATATAAGGCCACGAAGGACTTTGGTGAAATCCTTGAAGGTTTTTATGGGAAAGCAGATGAAACTTCTCCTTTTGTTGAAAATGAAAGCCCTGATGAGGCAAAAGATGAGGATGCATCGCTTTTCAAGAAGGAAAATGATGAAAAGACAAGAAGTCCCGAGGCTTCCTGGTCCATCTATGGCAATAATGAAAACCCCTCAAAGCCTAAGAAGAAAAACAAGGTCAAGAAGGAGTTTTCCGCGATTTTAGAAAGCTATGAGAGCAGGAAGAAGGAAAAGGAGATTGTCAAGACATTCGAGGAGATAATTAAGGAAAAGGGCGACCTTCCTGAGAAGAAGGAATACACTATAAACCAGCTGAGGGCAATGATGCCGCAGTCAAGTCTTGACCTTCATGGCATGACAGAATCTGAGGCCATTGAGGCTGTAAGAATCTTCCTTGCAGAATGCCGTGCACATAATATTAGGAAGATCAGCATCATAACAGGAAAGGGCCTTCATTCTGAAGGCGGAATCCCTGTTTTAAGGGAAGCTGTATTGAATCTGCTTGATAGGGAGGGGAATATCACAGAAAGAGGAAATGCTCCCATGCAATATGGAGGCTCAGGTGCCCTCTGGGTAATTCTGAAGAAATGAAGGCAGAAAAAAACAGGGATTCTCTAGCGCTCCCTGTATACAATCCTGCCCTTTGTCAAATCGTAAGGAGAAAGCTCTACTTTAACTGTATCCCCTGGAACGATCCTGATGTAGTGTTTCCTCATCTTGCCTGAAAGATGGGCAAGGATTACGAGCTTGTTCTGCAGCTCTACGCGGAACATTGTGTTCGGGAGTGCTTCCTTGACGACTCCTTCAACTTCAATTGCTTCTTCTTTGGCCATTAAATCTCCTATAATGTTATCTTGAGTCCTCAAGCAGTATATTTATATATAAAAAAATTGTCAATTCTGATGAAAATCCAGAGCTTCCGGTTGTGTAAAGCAGGAGAAAAATCCATACTTTTGCTAGTGAGGTCAGAATGGGTGAGTTAGAAAGGTATTTAAAGCGCGGCAATATAAACACGGCAATGGCAGGATACACTGCAAGCCTTGAAGAGATAAAGAAAACAGCTCCAGAAATCGCTTCTGATATCGTAAAGGAGCTTAAGAGCCAGAAAATGAATCTGAAGCTCATTGCAAGTGAGAACTACTCATCCCTGACAACACAGGCCGCAATGGGAAATCTGCTTACAGATAAGTACGCAGAGGGCTATCCCATGCACCGCTTCTACGCAGGATGTGATAATGTAGACAGCATCGAGTCCTATGCCAGGGAGAAGGCTTGCCAGCTCTTTGGCGCAGAGCATGCATACGTCCAGCCCCACTCAGGAGCAGATGCGAACCTCTGCGCATACTGGGCAATACTTAACCAGAGGATTACAGTACCAACTCTTGAAGAGATGAAAATAAGCAATGTAAGCAACTTAAGCAAGGAAGATTGGGACAGGATAAGGACGCTCTGTCATAATCAGAGGCTTCTTGGCCATGACTATTACTCAGGGGGCCATCTTACGCATGGCTACAGGCAGAATGTGTCTGCCCAGATGTTCGATGCATACTCATACTCAGTAGATAAGGATACCAGCCTTCTTGATTACGATGAGATAGAGCGTCTTGCTGATGAGATAAGGCCTCTTATACTCCTTGCCGGCTACTCCGCATACCCGAGGAAGATAGATTTCAAGCGCTTAAGTGAGATTGCGCATTCTGTTAATGCTGTCTTCATGGTTGATATGGCGCATTTTGCAGGCCTTGTTGCAGGGAAAGTATTCACAGGCGCTTATAACCCGGTAGAGTGGGCTGATGTTGTCACCACAACGACCCATAAGACCCTCAGGGGCCCGCGCGGCGGCATGATTCTGTGCAAGAAGGAGTTTGCAGAGAGCGTGGATAAGGGATGTCCTCTTGTAATCGGAGGACCTCTTCCCCATGTACTTGCGGCCAAGGCAGTTGCATTTACTGAGGCACTCGATCCTTCTTTCAAGGAGTATGCAAGGAATATAGTTCAGAATTCCAGGGCCCTTGCATCTGCACTCATCGATGAGGGAGTAAGTGTCCTCACAGGAGGAACGGATAACCATCTGATGCTTGCAGATGTTACTCCGTTTGGCTTAAATGGCAGGATGGCAGAAAGCATTATGAGGGATGCGGGCATCACGCTTAACAGAAACGCTCTTCCATATGATATAAACGGACCATGGTACACATCGGGCCTGAGGCTTGGAACTGCAGCTGTTACAACACTTGGCATGAAAGGTGCCGAGATGAGGGAAATTGCATCCATCATTGCTCTTGTCTTAAAGAATGCAGAGCCAGTTGTGCTTACAAAAGGGGAGAGAGCCGGAGAGAAGTCCAAAAACAAGGCAAAAGCAGATCCCGCTGTTTTGAATGAGGCGAGAAAGCGCGTTGCATCACTTTTAGAGAAGTTTCCACTCTATCCTGAGCTTGATTTAGCTTTCCTTGAAAAGGAATTCCTCATAGCAGAGTAACAGAACTCTCGCAGGATTGAGGTGAAAAATATGATATTACCGAACATCCTGATTTGAGTAACAGGGAGAAGAGTGTTCTCAGCTATATGTTAAAAGCTGGCAGAGGGGTTACTACAAAAGAATTACTTGACAGTCTTCCTCAGATGAAAAGGGATTCAATCCGCAGAGCTTTGAATGCGCTTGTTGAAAAGAGCCTGGTAGTCAAGTCCGGTGCTAGTGTTTCAACCATCTATGAGCTCAATTCGAAGCCATGTGTTCAATCTGTTTCTCCTGCAATTCAAACATTTATGAGATTGTCAGGCATGAATAAAAGCTGTTGAATTGCTACTGAATTGCTGTTGAAAAGAGGTGCTTTTCGATTGGGTGCGCAAAAATAATTATTTGTAATATAATCAATTAGTGTATGGAAAAAGCTGTTGAAAAGCTGTTGAATTGCTGTTGAAAAGGCTGATTTTGCTTTTTAAAGAGCACTGCAAGTCCCCGAAACTCAGGTTTTCATGCCTACAGAGAAAAACCGGAAGAAAGCCAATAGTGTAAGGGTGGATAAACGCATCAGGAAATACAATGAATGGGAATATGAATTCGGGCGGAATTTAGGTTGAAAGCTCAAAAGGTTGAGATTATCATTTGTACATGGCAAAACTGTTAATTAAAGATGGACTGATTATAGATACTGAATGGCAACGCCATCAGGATATCCTGATTGAAGGATCCAGGATAGTGAGAATCGCACCGGAAATTATTGCAGAGGATATTGAAGGCCCTGTTACTGTTATCTCAGCAGAAGGACTTTGCATTCTTCCAGGCCTGATTGATGCCCATACGCACTACCATCTGGTAAGCCGTGGAACAGTAACTGCTGACAGCTTTCCCGAGGCATCGAAATTAGCTGCGTTCGGCGGCGTTACCACAGTCGTTGATTTTGCTGATGATAACAAGAAAAGCCTCCTTGAGAGCTTTGAGTCCAGGCGCCAGGAGATGCGTGCCATGGGAATTGACTATGCCCTTCACCAGGGAGTCTATGCATACCGCAGCAGCATCAGAGAGGAGCTTGAAGAGGTAAAGAACAGGGGAGTGGGGGCAATCAAGATCTTCACGACTTACAAGAATGTCGGATACCTTATTGAGAAGAAAGAGGAGCTTAAAGAGATATTCAAGGCCTGTAAAGAACTTGATATCATGATCACAATCCACTGTGAGGATGATAAGACAATCGAGGATATCGATAAGAAATGGAAAGGAACTTATCTTCCCTCCGACCATGCAGATATGCGCCCTGCGAAAGCCGAGGCCCTTGGAATCAGGAAGATGGGAGAGCTTGCAGAAGAAACGGGAGCCGGGATCTACATCGTGCATCTCTCTTCAAAGGAAGGCCTTGAGGAAGTAAGGAAGCTAAGAGGAAAGGGTGTGCATGTAACAGTTGAGACAACTCCTCACTACCTGTTCTTAGAGAGGAGCAAGCTTGAAGGAAAGGACGGAGCACTCTATCTTATGACCCCGCCTTTAAGGACTAAGGAAGACAATGCTGCACTTCAGCAGGCACTGCTTGAGGGCGAGATTGATGTTGTTGCTACAGACCACTGCACATTTACGCGCTCTCAGAAGCTTGAGAGCAATGATTGCCGCTTTATCTTCCCAGGAATCCCGGGGACTGAGGAAATGCTTCCGCTTATCCACACGTTTGCAATAAAGAGCGGAAGCCTCTCTCTTTCCCAGATTGTGTACCTTCTGAGTACAGGGCCTGCGAAGAAGTTCGGCCTTTATCCCAAAAAAGGGTGCATAAGGGAAGGAAGCGATGCAGACATCGTGCTCTTTCATCCTGATATCTCATGGCAGATCAACAGCAGTACGATTCATAGCGCTGCCTGCTACAGCTGCTATGATGGAATGACCGTAACTGGCAAGGTTCTGATGACAATTCTGAGAGGACGTATTATCATGGGAGACGGCATCTACCTCGGCCTTGAGGGAGATGGCCAGTTTGTGAAGGCCCAGAGATGATAAAAGCAGTTTTATTTGATATGGATGGAGTCCTCGTAGATAGCGAGGACTTATCAATCAGGATAGGAATCAAGTATTTTGAAAGCATCGGCTTTAAAGCCACAAAAGAGAATTTTGAAACTCACCTTGGAACGGGGATGAGGGATTTTGTTATGGGAACAGCTGAAGAACTCGGTGCTCAAGGCGTAGCCGATGTTGCCAGGGCAGATGAGTTCTACAGGACAATCTACCACGAAGAGGTAAAGAAGAAGAGCATCGCGATGAAGGGCGCAAGGAGCGTTGTAGAGAACTTCAAGAAGATGGGATTGAAGATTGCAATCTGCTCATCTGCGCAGAGCTGGAAGGTAAGGGACAATATAGCAGCACTGGGACTTGATGTATCGTTTTTTGACCTTGTTCTTGATTTTTCGTGGATAAAAAGAAACAAGGGCTATCCCGATATTTACATCATGGCAGTAGCAATGATCGGAACAGATTTCGGCGATGCTGTTGTAATTGAAGACTCTCCAGGCGGCGTTGAGGCAGGCCTTCGTGCCGGAATAAGGACTGTTGCGCTTACAACGACTATGACAAGAAGTGAGGCTGTCTCTACAGGCGCTGACAGGGTAATAGGGGACATAAGTGAGCTTGGGGGGATAAAGAGCATAAAAGAGCTTGAAGACTACCTCTTTGGATGCCCTGATAAAGAAATACTCTATGGCGCATCATATATTGCCTCATCTGGCAAGAGCGTCAGGGATGAGCTTGTCGCACGCTGCATTAAGGAGGCACTTAATGCGCGTGAGAGCGCGTATGCGCCTTACTCAAAGTACAAGGTAGGAGCAGCAGTATTAAGCGCCCGTACAGGAAAGATATACCGCGGGGCAAACATAGAGAACTCATCGTACGGGGCTACAATATGCGCAGAGCGCAATGCAATTACAACGGCACTGACAGAAGAAAAAACGCTTGGAATAGACCTTCTTGTAGTTGCAAGCGATGACTATCCGCCGGCTCCTCCCTGCGCCATCTGCCTGCAGGTAATTGCTGAGTTTGCCAAAGCAGATACGCGCGTGGTACTTGTAGACACTAAAGGCGGGAGACTTGAGTACCTTTTCTCAGATCTGCTTCCCGCTCCTTTCATATTTCCTTCAGAAAGGAAGTAAGAAGATGAGAAAGGTAATACTGGTCTTGCTATTGTCCCTCTTTGTCCTCTCTGGATGCGTTAATACATCATCCTTCTCTTCTCCTCTGATGCAGAGAGGAGATTTAAGCTTTGATGAGAAGATGAAAGCAATTGGAAAGGATGCAATCCAGGTTGATGTGCCTGAGGCAATACAGAGCGGAGAAGAGTGGCTTGAGAGGCTGATGGAGCTGATCTCTGAGAGCGAGGACTACATCATGATAGTCACATTCCTGGGAACATCATCGCCGGTGCTCGAGCCCTTATATGATCTTCTCATAGCCAAGGCCGAAAGCGGAGTAGATGTCTATATGGTCATAGATGGCAGTTCCAGTTTCGATATGACAGAGTCGAAGAAGTATTTAACGCCGCTTTCTTTTCTTGAGAAACACGGAATCCATCTTGTTGAATACAATCCGATTGCACTGATGAATGCCATAGCACCAAAAGAGCTTTTGAAGAGGGAACACAGAAAGATATTCATCTTCGATGGGAAGAAAGCGGCAATTGGCGGGATGAATCTGAATTACATTTCGCTTGGAGCAGGAGATTTGTCACAGCGGGACAGCATGTATCTCTTCTCATCGAAGAACCTGAGCAGAACGCTTGCTGAAATATTCGTTAATCTATGGAACTCTGCGAGCGTTGAAAAGATCAGTGCAGATGACTTTGCCTTTTACAGTGAGGATGTTACTCAGACTGTTGATGCTTACTTATTCAACCAGGGGCCCGAGAGTAAGGACAGATTGCCAGATCTTTATTCGGCGCTTATTAACAGTGCGGAGCATGAGATCAGGCTGTTCGCACACTTTCCTTTATTGGATGAGAATATGAAAGATGCTTTAAAGAGGGCAAAAGAGAGGGGTGTATATATCGAAATCATAGCAAATGTTGAGGAAAGGGCTGTCAGTGGAGTCTCATATGATTTGCCTTCCCTGGTCGACGCTGTAACAGACCTTTTCATCGTGACTCTGGAATCAGGACCAACAGTGCATGAGAAGCTTGTCGTTGTTGATGGTACGTACAGTTTAATCGGATCTACCAATTTCAACTACCGCTCGATGGGACTGAGCAATGAGATTGCCATGGTGCTTGAAAGCGAGGACTTTGCACTTTACGCACTTGAGCGTATGGAGAGAATCAAGAGTGAAGGCGTATATTATGTCGATAAGCAAATGGCAGAAAGGATGAAAGAGGAAAACTCCTCATTCCTTGCATACCTTATTACGTACTATGGAGGCTAGGGATGAATAAAAGGATATTGCTTTTGCTCCTTATCCTGGCCATATCATTACAGGGTCTGTTTGCCCTGAGCTTCTACTACGCAGCAGCGGGGGAAGGACGGAAGCTTGAGGAGAGTCACTATGCGGGCCTGACGCTCAGCGCAGGAGTTTCCTTTTTTGACCAGGGCTACCTTGCACTCGATGCTGATGTAACGCTCTCTCCGATGTTTGAAAGCGTTGCTGTCAATTTATCCACAGCACCGTTTTCGCTTCCAGTAAGGGCCACTTCTCTCTTTCCAAACAAGGTTCTTTATAGTCCAAAGCTCAGAGTGGGAGCTGAGTATGCATACCATGATGGCTGGTATTATAAGGCAGAGCTTGCGCTCATCAATTTCCGCTATATAGATTTTGAGTATGAGTTCTTTACTCCGATAATCCTTGTAGATTCCATCACATTCGGCATTGGCTATGGCATAAGGCTTATCAAGGCCTCATATTACATCTAAGGAGGAAATGGTGAAGAGAATAACAGCGCTTTTATTAACACTGGCTATAAGCACATGCCTATTCTCCTCAGATTATTTTGATATCGCACTGACTCTTGGAACGGACAGCATGTACGGCTACTATGGGCCATATTCAATTGAGGACTCTTTGAGAGTGAAGCTTGCTCTGAGCCTTGGCCTTACAAGCCGCATTGAGGCAAGCCTCGGTCTTACTACCGCCCTTACGCCCTCGTTCTTTAAGGAAAACACGGCTTATCTGGAATTTGACTATGCCCTCTTGGGCGCGCGAAGCACGAAGAGCAAGATCTCAGGTGCAAGCACGAATACTCACATTGGAATCGGGGCCTTTTACAGCTATGCACCTAGAGAAGAAGGGTTTAAAGGAACCGGGGGTGGGGTATATCTGAGCATTACTCCGCTGACCCTGAGAACGCCTGTATATGGATACCGGGAACGGTTTTTAAAGACCAATGCCGGCTATGATTTCATCAATGAGCGCGTAGTAATCTCCTTTTCAGTAATCACGATGGATTTTTACCTCCGGGGAACATACCGCGATTACTATTGAGCCTTCTCAAGCGCTGAAATCTTATCTATCCTGTTCTGATGCCTTCCGCCTTCGAACTCTGCATCGATATATGCATCGAGTATCTTTACCGGGTCCTCGCTGTACTCAATGCGGCCTCCGAATGCTATCATGTTTGCATTGTTATGGGCCTTTGCCATCCTGGCAGAGTAAGAGTCGTGCAATAAGGCGCACCTTACACCCTTTATCTTATTTGCTGCAATTGAAATCCCGATTCCGGTCCCGCAAAGGAGGATGCCGAAGTCGTATCCGCCTTTGAAATACTCTGCTGCACACTCTGCAGCCTTATCCGGATAGTCAACGCTCTTGCTGTCAGCTACACCGAGGTAGCTGACTTCAATATTCCTTTTTTTGAGGTGCTCAAGGAATTTCTTTGCAAGATCCAGGGCACCATGATCATTTGCCATAACACATTTCATGCCTTGATTATCGTGAAAAAAAGAATATTTAGCAATGGATGAAAAGGCCCCTTATGCTCTACACTTTCACTATGGCAAGAATATATGTATTAGGGCACAGGAATCCGGATATGGATTCAGTATGCTCAGCATGGGCATATGCCCATCTCAAAAACACGATAGACAGGGAAAATGAATACATCCCGGTAAGGCTTGGAAGCGTAAGTGAAAGCGTTAAATACCTTTTCTCGCTTGCCTCAGCTGAGATTCCTGAGCAGCTGAAGGATGTGAAAGCTAAAAGCCGCGATATCGTGAGGTCTCCTAATTTCACTGTCACTAGCTCAGACCCGGTCTATGAGCTTATAAGCCTTCTTAATACATATCATCCATCGGTTGTTCCTGTAATAGATGACGGGGTTTATAAAGCGCTTGTCAGCGTTGATGACATCAACAGGTTCTTTCTGATGGAGAACCATAAGGGCCGCCATCTCTACACTATAAGCCAGAACAACATTCCGCGCGTGATCCAGGGGCATTTTCTGAAGCGGCGCTCTGAGAACACATTCGATGCCCAGATCGTGGTAGGAGCCATGGATTATGAAGTCTTCTGCGCCCGGGTTGAGGAGAGCAATAAGCCACAGCTGCTGGTAGTTGGAAACCGCAGGAGGCATATTGCCTATGCTATTGAGCACTGCTTTGCGGGAATCATATTAACGGGAATAACGGATATAAACAGCGTGGATGCAGATTTCTCCTCATATAGCGGCATGGTATACCTTTCTGAGGAGGATACATCCGAGACCCTCCGCCTTTTGCGTCTCTCAACTCCCATAAAGGACATTATGGGAGAAACAGATGCGCCATATGTTGAGATGGATACTCTCTATGACGAGGTAAAGAGCATCCTGACAAACAGTGAGAACAGGGGAGTAAGCGTATTTGAAAACGGAGTCTGGAAGGGCTTTATCACAAGGCGATGCTTTCTGAACCGCCCGAGGGCCAGGATAATAATGATGGACCATAATGAGGCTGAGCAGTCGGTAATAGGCATTGAGGAAGCTGATATCGTTGAAATAATAGACCATCACCGCCTGGCAGCTCCTAAGATGAAGAGCCCGATCCTCATATGCTCTGAGCCTGTTGGAAGCACATGCACGATTGTATATGAGCAGTTTGCCAAGTGGAATGTGGAGCTTGATGAAACAACTGCTACAGTATTGCTTGGAGGCCTTGTTGCAGACACTGTCATGCTCAAGAGCCCGACTACTACTGATTATGACAGGTTTGTCGCATCAGAGCTTATAAAGGCATCAGGGATTGAGGATTTTGACTCCTTCTGCCACGCTCTCTTCTCTTCCTCCCCATCCTTGAAGGACAAGGACCCGGTTGAAGTGATCTCAGCGGATATCAAGAAGTACACGGAGCATGGCATAAGGTTCTTAATTGCCCAGGTAGAAGTTGCATCCCTTGATGAGATAAGGGAAATGAAGGAGCTTTACCTTGAGAAGCTTGCTGAGGTAAGGGACAAGAAGGGAGTAGGCATTGCAATGCTTTTAGTAACTGATGTCTTCAAGGAAGAATCGCTTCTCCTGACAACGCCATTTGACAGGGAATACAGGCTCTCGTATGAGAAGGTTGAAAGCGGCATTTACTATCTTCCCGGGGTCCTTTCAAGGAAGAAGCAGCTTCTTCCTGAGACTCTCAGGGTTCTTGAGGACTAGACTCCGACGACTTTCTTTATTGAGGGAATTGACCTTATTGCCTGAGTAGTTTTTTTCAAGGCATCATCATCGTCGCATGAGATTGTGAAGACTCCTTCCAGGTCCAGGCCGTCTGCCTTCAGCTCCCCGCTTATCAGGTGCCCGCCATGCTTGCGCGTTGCCTTGTCAATCTCGCCAAAGAGGTCTGCATTCATCTTCGCTAACACCTTAAAGCGCCTGACAAGCTCCTTTCCATCCCACTCTACAGGCACGATCCTGACATCCTTTTCTGGCATGTTATTAATGTTCGGGCAGTCTTTTCTGTGTATTACATACCCTCGTCCACGTGTAATGTATGCCACAATCTCATCCCCGTGCACAGGACTACAGCACTTGGCAAAGTCAAAGAGGATGTTTGAGTTGTTTCCAATTACAACAGTGCCTTTCTTTTCCTTGCTTAGGAACTTTATTCCTCCGTTTATGGGGATTATCGTCTTTGGCTTTTCTGCAGGAGCGCTCTGCTTCTCTTCCTTCTTGGCGCTGGCAACAGGAGCATTTGCACTCTCACTCTTGTTAAGCCATGCCTTTATCTTCTTCTTTGCATTCGGGGTATAGGCATATTCAAGCCATGCAGGATTCGGATGTGCATTCGGGCTTGTAAGGATCTCGATAATCTGCGTGTTCAGAAGCGGCTTGTTAAGAGGAATTATTGAATTATCTGCACGCGCACCCGAGCAGTGGAGTCCGACTTCTGAGTGGACCTTGAACGCAAAGTCCAGGGCAGTGGAGCCTACCGGAAGCTCTATTACATGACCTTTCGGAGTAAAGACGATGATCGAGTCCTTAAGAAGCTCGTTCTTGATCTCATCCATGAAATCATCTTCGTTGTTCTCTATCTCCTGCTGCCATGTCTTTAATTTTGCGATGATCTTGTTGTAGTTGATGCTGTCAACTGTCTTCCACGTTCCGCTCTCGCTTCCGCTTGCTGCCTTATAGGACCAGTGGGCAGCAACGCCCTCTTCAGCAGTCTTATGCATCTCATAGGTCCTTATCTGGATCTCAAGATGTTTAGCCCCCGGGCCAAGAACAGTGGTGTGGAGGCTCTGGTAGTTATTGGGCTTGGGCATGGCGATATAGTCCTTGAAGCGGCCTTCAATAGGAACCCATACCGAGTGGATAAGCCCTAATATTGTATAGCATTCAACCTGGGTCTCACATATTACCCTGATTCCCAGTATGTCATAAATCTCATCGATTTCCTTCTTTCTTTTCTTTATCTTCTGGTAGATGGAGTAGGCGTGCTTGACGCGCCCGGAAATCTGAACATTCTTAAGCCCTGCCTTCTTGCATGCATCCTCAAGGGTTCTTGAAACCCCCTTTATGTATGCTGTGTACTCACCCTTTCTCTCAAGAAGGTATTCGCTTATGTAGTTATAGCTCTCAGGCTTTAAGGCCTTGAGCGAAAGGTCTTCAAGCTCACACTTTATAGTGGACATTCCAAGGCTGTCAGCAATTGGCGCAAAGATATCGAGGCAGTCCTCTGCAAAAGCCTGCTTCCTTTCAGGGGACAGAAACTCTGCAGTCCTCATGTTATGAAGCTTGTCTGCAAGCTTAATAAGGATGACGCGCACGTCCTTGCTCATTGCGAAGAACATCTTCTTGATAGTCTCAGCTTCCTGGATGCTTTTGTTCTCTGTGATGTGACTGATCTTAGTCACACCTTCAACCATTATCGCAACTTCCTTTCCAAAGAGGTCCTCTAGTTCCTCCCGGGTAGTATCAGTGTCTTCAAGAGTGTCATGGAGAAGGCCAGCCGTGATTGTATCTGCATCCATTCCAAGGCTCATCAGGATCTCAGCAACAGAGAGCGGGTGTATAATATAGGGCTCCCCGCTCTTTCTCTTCTGCTCTCCATGCTTCCTGGCTGCATATATTGCAGCAGAAGTTATCTTATCCTTTTCCTCTGCATGGAATCTGATGATGTTTGTAACGAACTTGTCTACAAGCTCCTTGTTTGGAATGCTGTCCATAGATTAGATTATAATCATTCGTTAAGAATTGGCAAGAAAACGGCTGCTATACAAAGCTGAAATTCTTCTCTCCTGCTGCAAGCATGAAATGATAGCATGCAATGCCCAAGTCCACATGGGAAAAGGGACCAGCTTTCGTTGTTGCCTTTACGCGGTTGTCTTCAAGCAGCGTGAACTTGAACTTCTGCTGGTTAATTGCAGTGGGAGCTAAAAGCGCTGAGTCTATGCCCGAAAGGAACCATGACGGAGGATTTACGGCATCCATAACATCCTCCCTTTTCTTGCTTCTGTGAGCTCTGCCTTCCTCATCCTTATAGCCAATTGCAATTACAAGACAAAGCTTCTCTCCATCCCTCACAAGGGCCTTTGCTTTCCTTGATCTGTATGTAAGGCCTGTCCAGCATGATGAGATTCCGATGGACTCTAAATAGAGCACGAGCTCTTCTCCATAGTAGCCGCATTTGAAGAAGAGGTCCTTTTCCTTCTTTCCGATCAGCACAATGTATGAGGAAACTCCCTTAAATGAGCCATAGCGTGCAAGAAAAGAGGAAAAAGACTCTTTATCCCCGCTTACAAGAGCAAAGCTGAGAGAGCTTTTTGCGTTTATCTTGGCAATCTTGTTCTCAACTTTTGTTCTGTCTTCGTCTTTGAGGGGAATGTCCTTATAGCGCCTGATGCTGTGGCGCGTCTTAACAGCATTCAGCATTGCTTCATAATCTTCCATATGTAACTCTCTCCTTACCGCTTAAGTCTTTTACTGTATCAATATCTTTAAAATCCTTTTCAAGGAGTCTTCTTATCTCTTCATGCTGTCTGTAGTCAGCTTCAAGAATCAGAAAGCCTTCCTTGTTTAAGTACCCGGGTGCATCCTTTATTATGCGCCTTATTATGCCAAGGCCATCGGGAGCGCTGTCTAAAAGAGCGCATTCTGGCTCTGCCTTTACTTCCTGTGAAACACTTTCATACCAGAGAGCAGTCACATAGGGAGGATTTGCACTGATGAGGTCAAACTTAAAGAGGCTCCATGGCTCAAAGAGATCTCCTCTCTTATAGTTTCCCTTTTCCCCTGTGATTCTTTCATAGTTATCAGCTGCTACAGAAAGTGCATCAGGGCTTATATCTGAGAAGAAGCAGATTGAATCCGGCCTTTGTTTTTTAAGCGCTGTTATGATGCAGCCGCTTCCTGTGCAGATATCAAGAATGCGCGGCGCATTTTTATTCTTTATCAGCTTTAGTGCTGCATCAACGAGAGTCTCAGTATCAGGCTGCGGGATAAGGACGCTTTCATTTACTCTGAATGTGCAGCCATAGAACTCCTTTGTCCCTGTAATATATGCCATCGGAGTTCCATCAAGGCGGCGCTTTGCAGCACTTAATATCTCTTTTTCCTTCTCTTTATCCACTTGCTGAGAGTCATTCTGTATAAGGGCAACCTGGTCCATTGAAAGGAAGTGGGACAGGAGAATGCGTGCATCGAGCGCAGGGGTTTCAAGACTGGAGAGGATCTTTATCAGAGTGCTCCTTAGTTCCTTTATCTTCATGCTTCCTTTAATGCAGCCTCTCCTGCTGCAATCTTAAGAGGCTCAATCAGGTCTTCAAGGTCCCCGTTTAATATGGCATCGAGCTTATAGAGTGTCAGGTTGATCCTGTGATCAGTGACTCTTCCCTGAGGATAGTTGTATGTCCTGATCCTTTCTGACCTGTCTCCCGATCCCACCTGGCTCTTTCTCTCCTGGCTCCTCTCTTTCTGCTTCTTCTCTTCTTCCATCTCATAGAGGCGGCTTCTGAGGACCCTGAGTGCTTTGGCCTTGTTTTTGATCTGGCTCTTTTCATCCTGACAGATTACTACAAGCCCTGTCGGGATATGTGTAAGCCTTACAGCGCTGTCAGTAGTGTTGACGCACTGGCCGCCCGGGCCTCCTGCGCGCATTACATCTACCTTTAAATCCTCCTGCCGGATCTCGATATCTGTCTCCTCAGCCTCAGGCAGTACTGCAACAGTTACTGCAGATGTGTGTATCCTTCCGCCGGACTCGGTCTCAGGAACTCTCTGGACACGGTGAACGCCAGACTCATAGCGCAGCGATGCATAGACATCCTTTCCCGTGATTGAGAATACGATTTCCTTAAGGCCTCCGATTCCGGTCTCATTGCTGCTCATGACTTCAATCTTCCAGCGCTTTGACTCAGCATAGTGGCTGTACATCCTGAACATGTCAGATGCAAAGAGAGCTGCCTCATCGCCCCCCGTTCCTGCCCTTATTTCCATGATGATGTTCTTGCCATCAAGGGGATCTGGGGGAATGAGGAGCATCTTTACTTCCTTCTCAAGGCGTTCAAGCTGTGAGTCTATAGCGATAAGCTCTTCCTTCGCCATCTCAGCAAGGTCCGCGTCGCTTTCCTTCGTCATCTGCTCAGCATCTTCTCTCTGAGCGGTAAGATCCTGCATCGCAGAGAGCTTCTCAACTATGGGAGCAATGTGTGCTCTCTCAACCATCAGAGCCTTATATTGCTTCATATCAGAGATGACAGCAGGATCTGATATCTTCTGATCAAGCTCATCAAGCTGTTTTCTATATCCTGGAAGTTTCTCTAGCATCTCAATTCTCCTAGCAAGCAATTATAGCGCAAATCATTTCCCTTTGGATAGGAGAGCAAAGGTTTAAAAAAACAGGCACATGCTATACGATGGAAGGGATGAATACATTTAAGAAAAACGTGATATTTTCTGCCCTGACTATCTTCATCCTGTTTCTGGCGCTCCGCTATTATCATTTGCTTGAAGCATTGATTCTCAACGTGTGCGACAGCATCACTCCGATCTTTCTGGGGCTTGCACTTGCATATGTAGTAAACATCCCGATGGGATTTCTGGAGAAGAAAGCATTCAGGCGCATAAAGAAGGGCCGGAGGGCACTGTCAATCCTGACAGCCTTTACGATAATAGCCCTCATCCTCCTCATTGTAATCTCGTACATACTCCCGCGCTTCATAGAATCCGTGATGCTCTTGTTCAGCAGCATCCCTGAGTTTCTGGAGGATTTGAGGGAAATGTCTTCAGACAGATGGATTCCGTATATCGACAAGGCAAGTGAGTATATGCGCCCCCTTGATAAGGCAGAGGCATTCCTTGCCGAGAACAGCGGGAGGGTAGCAGACAGGCTCTTTTCGTTCCTTGGCTCAGTCCTGGGGGTTCTGGTTACAGCCGTGCTTGCATTCGTATTCTCACTCTACATGCTCTCTGGAAAGGAGGGGATTCTTGAGAAGGTGAGGCATTATACGAGCGCATTTCTCGGGAAGAAGAGAAGCGATGGCATAATAGATGTATGCACAAAGGCAAACAGCATATACAAGAGATTCTTCGTAGGTCAGCTTATAGAAGCGACCATCCTTGGCTCTCTTACATGCATCGGCATGTTCATTCTCCGCCTTCCGCATGCGACAGTGGTAGGGGTCCTTATCGGGGTACTGGCCTTCGTTCCTGTTGCTGGTGCGTGGATAGGAGCAATTGTCGGAATGATCATGATATTCCCGATAAGCCCCATGAAGTCGCTTGTATTCCTTGTTTTCATAATCCTCTTGCAGTGGACGGAGAATAATGCGATATACCCTCGCGTTGTAGGATCTTCTGTCGGCATGTCAGGAATTTCTGTGCTTGCTGCAATCACAATAGGGGGAGGGCTCGGAGGAATCTTTGGAATGCTTGTTGCGGTTCCGACCACAGCGCTTTTATATGCTCTTGCAGATGAGTGGGCAGAGAAGAAGATCAATAAGGCTTTATGATAATATCCTCTTCTCTAAATCCTTTCCGTAGTCATAGAGGGCTTTGTATATGAGCTTGTCGTGCGCTCTTGTCTCAACGCTTTTCAGCTTTTCATCGCACTCGCGCAAGTAGAGCTCAAGAGGGCGCGCGAACTTGCTTGGAGGGTTTATAAGGCGTGATGCGCAGAAGCTCTTCCATTGCGCTTTTTCCCTCTCGCTCAGGGCCTCTGGCCAGTTGCGCGCAACCATGCGCCAGAGAATCTTGTGGTACTTCTCATCCTCAAAATAGTACTCCCCTTCTTTGAGCATCTCTTCTGGCTTTTTCCTTGCAATCTTAACAAGCTCTGCCTTATCTGCCTCGCTCATGAAGCGGTCATAGATCGTATAGTCAGGGTCTGTCTCATTCTCATATTCCCTTTTGGCGTTTATGAATCTCTCGAGGTCAAAGAGATAGCGGTGACGCTGTCTTATAAGCTCTGCCTTTGCCTCAATTTCCTTTTTTGTAAAGCCAAGGCGCTCCTCGCTTTTTTTGTCCAGTACCTTAAGCGGTGCAATGAACGGGCACTTATTGGCCATTACCTTTACAATGCCTGCATCGCGGAGGTCCTGAATTCCTTCAAGGCTCTCAGGAATCTCATGAGTGAGGTCAAAGCAGTATATCTCATTTCCCCTTTCCTTATTTGCCATAAGAGGAAGGATCGGGTGAGTGTTGCCCCGCTCTGATACATAGGAGGCGCTCGTGTGAAGAACAGGGCGGTGCCTTATCGGGTCCATTTCCTGCCATATATCATTCTTGAAGCGGTGATTGAATGCAAACATATAAAGCTTTGGCTGAGCTTTCATTATGAGGCGTGCAACTTCCACAGTTGCCATTACATCCACAAGTGCATCGTGCGCTCCATCCTGCGCGATGTTATTGGCTTTTGTTATGTCGGTGAGCCTGAAGCTCGTGTAGCCCGTTTCCGGGTTTGTCGCAGAAAAATCTATTCCCTCGGGCCTTAAATCCTTCGTGGCCCTAACAAGGTTCATGATATCCCAGCGGCTCCGTCCTTCCTTGTATTCCCTTTCAAAAGGGTCAAAGAGGTTCCTGTAAAGAGTTGCCCTTATGCACTCATCATCGAAATTGACATTGTTGAACCCGGCGCCCACAGTGCCTGGGACCAGGAACATCTCATTTATCTTCTTTATAAAGTCGTATTCCCTGATTCCCTTTTCATTGACGCTCTGCGGCGTAAGGCCCGTTATTATGCAGCTTTCAGGGTTTGGAAGATAGTCATCAGTAAGGCGCGCATAAAGGAGGACCGGATCTTCAATAATATTGAGCTGAAGATCAGTTCTTATAAAAGCAGCCTGAGCAATCCTGTCCACCCTCGGATTTAATCCGAAGGTTTCAAGATCATACCATAATATGGATTTAGCGTAGTTCATACTCTTGATAATAGCATTAAAATGCCGATAATTTTCACCTGCCTTTCTGTCATGACTATCCTCACTTGAGCATAAAGGGTTTCAAGAGCTCCCCTTATGCCTGAAGCCTCTTCAGAATGGATGCCATGTCTTCCTGAGAAAGCTCCAAAACGCTTGAAATAAAATCAGGGTCTGCTCCTTTATTCAGCATATTCCTGGCATGGTTAAAAGTTACTCTCTCAGCAGTTTCTTTTGTGTACTGCTCCAGAATTTTCATCTGTCTTTCTGTCATGACTATCCTCACATGGACATAAAGGACACCC
>CAZHQL010000014.1:0-18056 GCA_964534915.1 uncultured Spirochaetaceae bacterium
CACATGGGCACATCCTGGTTAATGGAAAGAAGGTAGACATTCCTTCCTACCAGATTCAGGTTGGCGATGTAATCACCTTGAAGGAGAAGTCAAGAAAGAACGAGCTCTTCAAGACTAACTTCCTCGGACATCCAGCATTCAATCTTCCTTATTTTGAAAGGAACGAAGAAGAGTTCTCTGGCAAGTTCATTCGTCTCCCAGAGCGCTCCGAGATTCCTGTAGAAGTCAACGACCAGCTCGTTGTTGAGTACTACTCTAAGTAAGATTGTTCTGGAGGAACGCTATCCTGTCCACAAAGGAGAGGTGGAAGAGAAAGGACCATTCCAGTTTTTTTCCTGCTTTTCCCGCGTTTTCCCGACGGCTGCCCTCAAAAAAGGGAAAGCGATATGTTCCTTGAATTCAGTTTTCAGCATGGGTTGATATCATTTCAGCCCATTTTCTTTCACAGAAATCACGCTAAGCTGTAGATTTGGTGTATTTAGATTTTTACCTTTGATAATTATCCTCATGATAAATAATATAGATGTATGAAGTTGATATACATTGTAGAAGATCATGAAGTAATACGCAATGGCGTAGTTCAGTACCTGGAACTATCTGGATTCGATGCAAAGGGATTCGGAACCCTCGAAGAGGCCAGGGCTGCGTTTAATGCACGCACGCCTGATATGCTCATCCAGGATGTCATGCTTCCCGATGGGGACGGCTTTTCCTTTGTAAAGGAAGTGAGGCAGAAGAACCAGAGGCTTCCAATTATATTCCTTACAGCCAGGATAGATGAATCAGATAAGATTCTTGGCTTTGAGCTTGGATGTGATGACTACATCACAAAGCCTTTCAGCCCGAAGGAGCTTGTTCTGCGAGTTGAAGCACTCTTCAGACGTGTGGATTCAGAGGAAGTAAGGCCCTCTTCGCGTTCCTATGGCCTTGGCGGAAGCGTTCTCACGATTGATGAGGATGAGCATAAGCTCACAATTGATGGAGAGTATATCACGCTTACAGCGGCAGAGTGGAGAATTGTAGCATACCTTGCATCTAATTCTCCTAACCTGATTTCGCGTGCTCAGATTCTTGAGGAATGCTTTGACTATAGCTTTGAAAGCTATGAGAGGGTTGTGGATACGCATATCAAGAACATCAGGGCAAAGCTAAAAAAGGAAGCATGGATCGAGACTGTCAGGGGATACGGCTATCGCTTTGCAGGAAAGAAGATGGATGCCTGATGCGTAAAAATATCTACATAAAGCTGCTGATATCAATTGTCAGTATTACAGTACTGATTCTTGCACTTGAAATGCTCTTGCTGCTGTTTTCCAAGAAGATGGCAGAGCGCTCCTGGAAGGAGCATGTCTTCGATGACTATGTCGAGACGCTCTCTTTAAATTTCAGCGGCCTAGAGCGTCTTACATTTGCAGATTTTCTATATATCCTGGTGGACAGTGCTCCGGACAGGATTGCAGGCATCATAATGCGCGACAGCTCAGGCAATATCAGCATCTCGCTTGGATCCTCTGCGCGCGGGGACTTCATCCCGCAGCCATATGGGGGCGGCCGCCTCCTGGACTTCTATAATTCCTCTGCCATGGCATTCCCTAAAGGCCTGAGTATCTCAGCAAATACTACTGAGGACTATATCGAGGAAGCAATTGCATCTCCCAAGTACCGCATAGATCTCGAAAGCTATAGTTTTGGAGGCATCAATATAATAATTGACAGCCTGGTCATAAGCCAGACAGGGCTTGAGGGTGAGCAGAGCGTCAGGATTCCAAGCATCATCGGAAAGAACAATATCGCAGGATCAATAGTGCTGACTAATAATGGCGAGATCTATCTTTATATGGACGTCATCGTATTCGATATCGACGTCTATGGCCCGACAGAGTTCCTTATCCGCACATTCTCTGGAGTATTCTTATTATTCCTTCCTCTTGCTGTTCTGATTTCCCTCGTTGCGGGATATGTAATCTCCAAGCGCAATGCAGGCATGATAAGAGAAATCAGGGGAGCCTTGAACGATCTTGCAAACGGAAACTACAAGGTAACGGGTGATAAGAAGCTCAAGGCCTATGAGGACTTTGCAGTAATCGTTGACTCTATCGAGCAGCTGGGCCTGGACCTTGAGAGGCACAGACAGTCAAGAAAGGAGTGGCTTAAGAACATAAGCCATGACCTTAATACTCCCCTTACGAGCATGAACATACTCCTTTCGGGTGCTGAGGATGGAGTATTTCCGATAGACAATGCACTCATTTCATCGCTTAAGAATGAGTGTGACGTGCTTGCAAGCAGGGTTGCAAGCGTCGCATACTACTCGAATATCTACTATAGCGAGAAGACAATCTCGCTTGAGGATATCAGCATCAGCAGCGTCATAGCGGATGCGCTCTCAGAGAGGAACAATTACATCGTAGACTCAGAAGATGTTATAATCCATGCAGATTACGAGCTCGTTAAGAGAGCCCTTAAGGAGCTCTTTGACAACGCAGACTCATACGGCATCAAAGGCGAAGCAGTTACTGTCTCAGCAAAGAGTGATAAGGACTCTGTTCTCGTGACTGTAAGCAATAAGGGATCTCTGCCTTCTCCGCGTCCGCAGTTCTTTGAGCCCTGGGCACGGGGGGATGAGTCACGCCATGAGGGAGGATCAGGACTCGGGCTACCGATAGTCCACCAGATAATGGAAATACACCATGGAAGCGTTGAGATTTCAGAGCGTGATGGCTCTGTCCTGGTAAGGCTTAAGTTTCCGCTATGATGGCGCTTCCCCTCATTCTGAGAATCCGGATTCTTTTATCCTGGTCCCGCTCTTTGGAAGCATAATTGATTCAGGGCTTAAAAATATCTTAGGAACATGAGTGTGCCCGCTGAAGAACCTTTTTTCATCCTCTTATCTTCACCCTGGATGTGTCCATGCCTCAATCAGTATAGCACTGCCATCTGCAAATAAAATGGCAGTGCTGCTTGAGCAGAAAAAAGGAAGGACTTCCTGGTCTGCATCAGCATCGCAGCTACCCCTGAGTGCAATTATCATCTCCGATATCTTCTCAAGGCTTTTAATGACACTTTTTGTATCGTAAGACATGGGAATCTCGCTCCTATGTCCGTGGTATAGAATGAGCCAGGAAGGAGGACTTTATCCGGCTTTATTTTATCTGTCATTCTCAGGATGAACTCTCTGCTGTGCGCCGTGTAAGTCTTGGAAAAGGAGAAATTTCATATCCTGATATAAAAAATCTTTTAAGATCACCTCAATGTGATTAGAATAGTTGTAATGAAAGTAATTGATAGGAAAGTCGGCAAGAAGGATGCTTTTGTTCGCATCTATACGCACCATGTGTTTAAAGAGGAAGATTATAGCAGTGACATGACCTTTCCCGAGAAGAAGAGAGCAATCCTTGTGATTCCCGGCGGCGGCTACAGCACTGTTTCTGAAAGGGAAGCTGAGCCTGTTGCATTCTCATTCTTCAGCAAGGGCTATGAGGCAGCAATACTCTATTACTCTGTAGCAGATGATATTAAGGCATCTAATCCGATTGAGGAGGCCTCTGAGGCACTCTGTGCTCTCCGTGCTTTAAAAACAGTGGACCAGAGATGTGTAAGCGCTATAGGATTCTCTGCCGGAGGACACCTTGCGGCAATGCTTGCAAAGCTTGGAGAAAGCTATAGCAGGGAAAGCCATCTTGATGCCTTGATTCTTTCATATCCTGTAATCACGATGGGAAAATACACGCATCAGGGATCACGCGACAATATCCTTTCCGGGATATTCAACAGGCAAACGCTTTACAGCGCAGAAAAAGCCCTTACTCCGTCTTTCCCGCCGACATTCATCTGGAGCACGCGCGATGATAAGACAGTGGATGTCAGAAACAGCCTGATGATGTACTCATCCCTAGTTGAGTGCGGAGTGTATTCAGAGCTCCACATATACCCTGAAGGCCTTCACGGGCTCTCCATAGCCACAGAGGAAACAGGAAGGGTGAACAAGTATGTATCATCATGGCTGGATGAGGCTTTGAAGTTCCTCGACTCAGTCTTCAGCAGAAATGAATAGGCATTGCTTTCATTCCAGAATCGGAGTAATATTAGGATTATGAAATATATAGATGTTAGTCAGGCTGCAAGAAAATGGGGGATATCGGACAGGAGGATCCGCTATCTTTGCAATGAGGGAAGGATAGACGGGGCTATCAAGATGGGATGGTCCTGGACTATTCCCGAGGATGCTCCGCGCCCAAGGGACGGAAGAACACTGAGGCATTTTAAGAATATGGACATACGCCCGGGCGGCGTTGATGTTGACCGCCTTCTTGAGCTTCAGATCCTTAACCCGGTCTCAGCTCAGATCAAGAAAGAGAGGCGCTTTGAGGCAATTGTCCTTTCAAATCTCATCTATCTTTTCGATAAGGAAAAGATCCTGATTGATGAGCGTGATTTAAAGAGAATCCTCTCTGGCAAGGTCGTACCATCTGTAAGCCTTGAGCATCACCTTATTGCGCTGAATTTCCGCTCCATCCTTATCCGCCTTGTTGATATGAAAGACCCCTGGACGGATATGGATATGAGAGCGCTTTACTCGCGCCTTATGCAGGGCATTGATGATTTTTCCTCATCCTATCGCGATGGCTACTCGCTCAGGGAAGTCAGGGGAAAGGGCAAGGTAAGGGTCGATGTCCAGATGGAGACGCTTTTTGCGCAGTATGAGAGCTGGAAGAGCCTGAATGGACTGACATCGGGCGTAATGCTCTATGGTGAGCTTGAGAGAATCCAGCCATTTGAGAAATACTCATCATTCTTTTCTTTCCTCATCCTCTCAGGAGAGCTCCTGAGAAACAACATCCTTCCTCCGATGTTTGCTCTCGGGGACAGGGATGAGTACGATGGAGCATATTTCATTGCACTCAAGAGGGGAAACTACAAGGACGTCACAGCATTTATCGAGAGCAGGGTCATCAGGAGTTACAGAATTAATGTATGATTATGTTTTTAAAAATGCACTCATCGCTGATGGAACAGGAAAGCCTCCATTCTATGGGGATGTTGCAGTTTCATCATCTTTAATAAGTGAAATCTCATCTCCATTTACTCTCAGCGCCCAGACTGTTATTGAAAAGCCAGGCCTTGTTCTTGCTCCCGGCTTTATAGACATCCATTCCCACAGTGACTTTGAAGTGCTCCTGCGTCCTGGCATGAAAGATAAGATCGGGCAGGGAATAACGACGGAAGTAAGCGGAAACTGCGGCGTTGGCCTCTTTCCTCTTTTAGAAGACCACAGCGTACTCCTTTCCTTAGTTGAGGACGTGCTCGGTGAGTATGACATGGCGTGGGACTGGAGTGACTTTAAATCCTTTAAAAGCAGGATTGAGGCATCGGGTGTTGGAATAAACATGGGCTTTCTGACATCGCACTCAGCTATCAGGCTTTATGCAATGAACAATGATGCAAGACGGAGTGCAACAGAAAGTGAAATTGAGAAGATGGCAGAGCTGCTGGACTCTCAGCTTAAGCAGGGCTCTCTTGGATTCTCAACCGGGCTATATTACTCGCCTTGCCTCTTTGCAGATGAAAAAGAGCTCATGGCACTTCTTTCGGTTGTAAGAAAGAATGATAAGATCTTTGCAGTGCATCACAGGTGTGAAGGCGATGATATCCTTCCATCGCTGGAAGAAATACTTACACTTTCTGCAAAAACAGGCGTGCAGCTTGAAATCTCGCACCTGAAGGCAATAGGAAAGAAGAACCAGGATAAAGTAGACCAGGCGCTCTCAATGATTGAGAAATACAGATCTGAAGGCCTTGATGTCAAATTTGACCAGTACCCGTATGAGTATGGATCTACAAGCCTTTTTTCGCTTCTTCCGCCTTCAATTCAGCGCCTGAGCCGCATTGAGCAGCGCTTTGCAGCCTCTCTTGAGAGTGAGCGAAGGGAGATAAAGAAAGAGATGCTGAGCCCCTCAGGCTGGGACAGCATATACTCTCTTGCAGGGCCTGAGAACATTACAATCCTTGCACTTGACAGCAATAAGGAATTAGAGAACAGGATTCTGAGCGATATTGCCTCTGAGCGTGGAGAGGATCCGCTCGATACTCTTCTTGATCTTCTTTCTGAGGAAACGGGCAAGGCTGTAATGATGGATGTTACACAGTCGAAAGAAAACCTGATAAAGATAATGAAGCATCCTCTTATGGGATTCGGGACAGACTCTCTCTTTTCATCCAGACCCCCGCACCCGCGCACAAGCGATGCTGCGATGCACCTGATAAGGGAGTATGTATCAAAAGAGAAGGCCCTAACTCTTGAGGAAGCTGTTAGGAAGATGACAGGAGAGAACGCAGAGCGCCTGAGGCTAAAGGACCGCGGCATCATCAAAGAGGGACTGAGAGCTGATTTAGTCCTCTTTGATAAGGATGAAGGGAGAGTTGACACAGTACTTGTAAATGGAAAGGCAGCAATGCTTGATGGAGAGTATGAGAAAGGCATGCACGGATGCATAATTGTGAGGTAAGAAATGTTACGGGCAGGTGAAGATTATCTGGAGGCAATCCTCCAGCTTGAAAGAAGCCAGGGAAAAACCGGCGTAAGGATTACAGATATTGCCAGGAAGCTCGAAGTTACTAAACCGAGCGTTATAAGGGCCATGAAGCAGCTGCAGGCAGACGGGCACATAGAGCAGGAGGCATATGGGGATATATACCTTACTGAAAAAGGCAGGATGAAAGCATCCCAGGTCTATCACAGGCACAGCGTATTAACGCGCTTTTTCCGCGATATCCTCTCAGTTGACTCAGAGCAGGCAGAAAAGGATGCATGCCTTATTGAGCACTATATCTCTGCTGAGAGCATGGAAAAGCTCTCTGCATTCGTTGAGACAGAGGAAGAAAAGAAATGAGCCTCTATATATTTGACCTTGGAGAAGTTCTCCTTCTTGATGTTGATATCCTCAAGGCCTCATCAAGGCACCTTGGCATAGATGAGGATGATCTCGTAAAAGACTACTGGAAGTACGACCCTGCGCTCTCTGATGGCTTTATGAGCGTAACAGACTACTACAGGCACATAGAGATAAAGTACGCTGTTAATGTCAGCATAGATTTTTTCAACGCTTTCTTCAGGCCCGAAATAAATACTCCTGTGCTTGCTCTTTCAGATATGCTCCGCTCTCGAGGAAATCGGTGCGTAATCGGCTCAAACACTACTGAGCCCCACTGGAGGGAAGTCATTTCTGGCCGCTATAGCGAGATAAAGCGCCACTTTGACTCGCTCTATGCATCCTACGAGATGCACATCTCGAAGCCATCTGGCGCATTCTGGCGCTCTATCATGGAAAAAGAGGGCTTCAGAGCAGAAAATACATACTTCATCGATGACAGGAAAGACAATATAGAAGGCGCTGAAGAGCTTGGAATAAGAGCTTTCCGCTACTTAAAAAACGATGAGGATCTTAAGGCGTTTCTTTCTCTTTAGTCTCCTCTTCTTCTCCCAGGGGATTGAAGTAATAAACGCTTGCGTTTTCAATTGCCTTGTCTATCTCCTGATCCATATCAAGCGAAATATAGTGCTCTCTTGATGCGTTTTTATCAGGATGAGTTACAGGATGCTTTGGTGAGAAGATCACGCAGCAGTCCTCATAGGGAAGAATCGATGTCTCGTATGTTCCTATCTCCTTTGCTTCCCTTATGATCTCTTCTTTGTCCATTGCAACAAGAGGGCGGAGCACTAAGAGCTCTGTCATGCTGTCTGTGAAGCACATAGCATCAAGTGTCTGCGATGCAACCTGGCTCAGTGCTTCTCCCGTGACTATTGCTTTTGCTCCCTTTTGTTTTGCTATTTTCTCTGCACTCTGCATCATGCTTGCGCGGAACATCAGCGTTGTCTCATCTTCGTAGCTCAGGCTCTTGATTCTCATCTGTGCATCAGTAAAAGGAAGCACATAGAGCCTTGTTCCCCCCAGGTATGGCGCAATGATTCTTGCAAGCTTCTTTACTTTCTCAAGTGCCAGCTCGCTTGTGTAGGGGTATGCGTGGAAATATATGCAGTCTATCTTCATGCCCCTCCTTGCGGCTCTTACTGCAGCAACCGGGCTGTCTATGCCTCCAGAGAGCAAGAGCATTGCTCTTCCTGCTGTCTGCACAGGAAGCCCTGACGGACCTTTTTCATCATCAAGGTAAATATAGACGCTCCTTCTTACTTCCACGTGGAGTGTATAGTCAGGGTTTTTCAAATCTACAGTTAATGAGGGAAACATCTGGTGAACAACGGAAGCAAGGCGCACTGAGATATCATAGCTTGAAAGAGGAAAGCTCTTGTCTTCACGGCGCGCATCTATTTTAAATGAGCCAGTCTCTCCAAATGGCTGAAGTGCAAGTATTTCCCTTGCTTTTTCCTCAATTGCATCAATATCCTTTTCTGCTTCGTATGCGCGCGCAAAGCCCGTGATGCCGAATGTGGTAGAGAGTGCTTTTCTAACAAGGCAATCATCTGCACTCTCATCAAGGTAGAGATAGAGCCTTCCTTTCTGCTTTTTTACGTTTGCATTCCATGCCTTGAGCTTATCCTTTATATTATGACGCAGCCTCTTTTCAAAGAGGGCTCTGTTCCCGCCCTTGAGTGAGATTTCACCTTCCTTTATAAGATAGAGCTTTGATTCCACTTATTATCTCCTTGATTGCTTTAATAAGGCCATCAACATCCTCATCCGTTGTCGCATCCGAGAGGCTTACCCGTACAGAGGACTCTGCTCTCTCGTGACTGTATCCCATGGCCTCAATGATGTTCTCGCTTTTCTTTGCGTTATTGCTGCATGCAGAGCCTGCAGAGATGAAAAAGCCCTTATCATCGAGCATTCTTGTAAAGACTTCGCTAGGAAGGGGCGTTGAGAAGTTTATGATATATGGGCTGACAGGGCCCTGGCTGTTTAACTCGAGGTCCATGTCATAAAGGCTTTCCTTGATTCTTTTTGAGAGGCGAGCAACTTTCTCTTCTTTCTTATCCCTGTTTTCATATGTCTCTTTAAGGGCCTCTGCAAATGAAATTATTCCTCCAAGGTTCTCTGTTCCTCCGCGCAGGCCCATCTCCTGTCCGCCTGCCAGAGAGAGCGGCTGGATAAGGTTTCTGTTTCTGATGTAGAGAAGGCCAACGCCTTTCGGGCCTCCGATCTTATGAGAGGAGAATGATGCTGCATCAACAGGTCCCAGGTCAAAATGCACTTTCCCAAGTGCCTGAACGCTGTCCGAGAAGAATATGATCTTGTGCCTGATTGTCCTTTCAAACTCACTGATTATTCTGTTTATGCCCTCCGTGTTCTGAATTGCACCGTTTACATTGTTTACAGCCATTACAGCAACAAGGCGCGTCTTCTCATTCAGAGCATCCTTTACATCGTTCGGGTCCACAAAGCCCCTTCTTGCCTTAAGAGTGATTACATCCCATCCCATTTCCCTTAAGAGGGGAATGTATGCCTTGACAGCATCATGCTCGATCCGGGAAATTATTACGCGTCCCGGCGTTTTATGCCTTAAAAGGCTGTTAAAGACAATAGCTGTTGCCTCAGTGGCTCCGCTTGTGAAGACTATCTGGCCAGGATCTGCACAAAGGAGTGATGAAACCTTTTGCCGGGCCCTCTCAAGTGCCTTTTTTGCGCTCCTTCCTCCGCTGTGCGCAGAGGATGGGTTCATTGGATAGCTGAGCACTGCCTTTTCATAGCTTTTGAGAGCACGGGCGCTCATAGGGCTTGTTGCTGCGTAGTCAAAATAGTTAAGCATGAAGCTATCTTAGTAAAGAAGGGGGAGAAAAAGCAAGAAAGGAAGGTACCAAAAGAATCTCTTTTCTGCTACCCTTAGCAGGGGAGGACCATAGTGGAAAAGAAGTTTTCTGTAAAGCTTGCATCAGAAAGGACTACGGATGTCCTTTTTGCATCTTCACTTCTCGAAGCATATGAATATCTGTCACGGAATGGGAATGCATTCTGGGTCTTTGATGAGAAGACTGTATCCCTTCTTCCCTGCGTTCCTCAAAAGAGCATAGTCATTAAAAGCGGGGAAAGCAACAAAACCATTGAGAGCATAATGATGATAATAGAAAAAGCGCTCTTGCATGGCTCTGCACGCGACACTCTCTTTATCGCATTCGGCGGCGGCGTGATCTGTGATATGACGGCCCTTGCATCCTCTCTTTACATGAGGGGAACCAGGCTTGCTCTGGTTCCAACGACGCTACTCTGCATGGTGGATGCATCCCTTGGCGGCAAGACTGCAATAGATTACGCAGGGGCAAAGAACCTTGTGGGATCATTTTACCCGGCAGATGAGGTGATAATAGCACCCGATGCCCTGAGGAGTCTTCCTGATAAGGAATACATGTGCGGCCTTGGCGAGGTTATAAAGCACGCATTTTTGTCCCGGGATGAGAATCTGTATGATTTTCTCCTCAAGAACAGGGAAAGGATACTGAAGCGCGATGAGAGCGTTCTTGAAAAGCTCATCGAGGCATCGCTTGATGTCAAGAAATTCTTTTTAGAGCTTGATCCTGCGGAAACTAAGGGAATAAGGAGCTATTTAAATCTTGCGCACACATTTGCTCATGCTCTTGAGAGCATCTCTCTTTTTTCGCTGAGCCACGGCGAGGCCGTTGCATGGGGACTTGGCCGCGCCCTTGAGGCATCAAATGCCGAAGGCTATCTTGACTCCTCTTTTTATCTTGATGGAATAAATCTTCTCAGGAGCTATGGATATGATGTTGATGCGCGCATCTCAGAAGAGGAGTGGCCATCATTCCTTGCTTTTCTTAAAAAGGATAAGAAGAAGACAGGAGGGGATGTAAAATTCGTCCTCCTTCATGGCTTTGGACGGCTTGCGATGAAAAGCCTTGATGATGATTTTGTCAAAGCTCTGGTGGTTAAAAAATAGACATTTTCATATATTTAGTAAAACCTAAATTTTTGCCTCCTTTTCTGCGCTATATTTCCTTTGTACACTTGCCTCATTTAGGTGTATAATGATTTTTGAAGGGAGATAACTCTTCATTATATAAAGAAAAAAATAATGGAGCGTTTATGGCAGCGACAAAAATCGACGACAGGATACGGCGCACTGATGCGCTGGAAAAAGCAAGAGGGGAAGCTATGTATGTTGCCGACTACTTCTTTGATGACATGCTCTATGCAGTCATGTTAAGAAGCAGTGAGGCAAGGGCAGATATTATAAGCATCAGGCATCCAGAACTTCCGGAAGGATACTACTTCATCACAGCAGATGATATCCCCAGAGAAGGCACTAACAGCCTTTATATGATAGGAAAGGACTGGAGGTGCTTTGCAGAGGGTGATGTGCGCTACGCAGGTGAGACAATCGGCATATTCGTAGGACCTTCAAGGGCTGTGCTGAAGTCCTTGCTTGATAACACAAGCGTTGAATACGATGTAAAGACTCCTGCAGTCACAATCGATGAGGCCATAGCCGTAAAGGGCGGGCCAATAGATGAGGCAAAAGAAGATGACATCATGTGCCAGCTTTACTGCGAGAAAGGAAGGAGCATGGATGAAGTCTTTCAGGATGCAGATGAGATAATAACTGAAGTCTTTGAAACAGGCTACCAGGAGCATGTTCATTTAGAGACCAATGGTGCAATCATAACAGAGGAAGATGGAAAGTACGTTTTCTATATCTCTGCGCAGTGCCCGTTCTATGTAAGGAAATCCGTAGCAGGGCTTTTAGGCATCCCGCTTGAGGATGTAGTTGTAAGGCAGACGACAACCGGGGGAGCATTTGGCGGAAAGGAGCACTTTCCTGATGTTCTTGCAGGACCTCTTCTTGTAGCTGAGGCAAAGATACATAAGCCGATAAAGCTTATATTTGAGCGCGAGGAGGACATGAAGTACTCTGTAAAGCGTCATCCGTCAAAGACTATATACAAGTCTGCTATCAAGGATGGAAAGCTTACGGGAGTAAAGGGAAAGATCTACTATAACTGCGGAGCATACCTGTCAGCTTCCTTTGTAGTTCTCCAGCGTGGCGTATTCCATGCAAACGGCGTCTATGATATCCCCAACACTTATTTAGAGGGCTTCGGGATGACTACAAATTCATTTCCAAGCGATGCCTTCCGCGGCTTTGGTGCCCCTCAGACGCTCTTTGCAATCGAGATGCACATGACGCACATTGCCCGTCGCCTTGGCCAGGACCCTGCAGACTTCAAGAGGAGCATGTTCCTTAAGCAGGGCAGCGAGACAGTAACTAACGGCCATGTAGTTGAGAAAGTAATGCTTGAGGAGATGTTCAGTATCCTTGCTGAGAAATCTGACTACTACAGAAAGAGCAAAGAGTACGGATACGGAAGCGGAAAGGGAATAGGCGTGAGCTTTTATAACCACGGGGGCGCGTTCACAGGAAACGGTGAGCAGGTAACCATCAAGGCACACGCAAGGCTGAAAAAGACAGGAAACAAGGTTACTGTGGAAGTGGGCTCCACAGAGATGGGGCAGGGCTTTCAGACAACGCTGAGAAAGATAGCTGCTGCGACGCTTGAAATTCCTCTTGAAGATGTCTCATACCCCAATCCCGACACGTCCGTAGTCCCTGACTCAGGGCCAACAGCAGCATCGAGATCCACTATGATCGTAGGGCGCATCATAGAGCGCTGTGCAATCGAGATGAAAAAGCGATGGGGGGAAGGGGATTTTTCTGTTGAGAAAGAGTATGAGCACCCTGATGGCTTTCCGTGGGACCAGGCGACATTCCGCGGGGATGCGTACCTTGGCTATGGCTGGGGAGCTGCGATTGTAGAGCTTGAAGTAGACAGAAGGACTAATGAAGTTACTACCAAAGGAATCTGGACAAGCCATGAGATAGGGCGTGCAATAGATGAGCTCATAGTACACGGCCAGATAAATGGAGGTGTGATGCAGAGCCTTGGCTATGCATCGATGGAGAAGATAGAAGTCAGAAATGGACATTTCAGGCAGTCAAGCATGTCTGACTATGTAATTCCTACGAGCATGGATTTCCCGCGCCAGTATTACCACATACAGGAAAATCCATACCCGTTCGGCCCCTATGGTGCAAAGGGAATGGGAGAGCTTGTATTCAACGGCGTGGATGCTGCGTATGTGGATGCCCTTGAGCGGGCAATCGGAAAGGAAGTCTACAAGATCCCGCTGCCGCCGGAAGATATTGAGGAGGTGCTTCATAATGTTTGACCATACAATTCCATTTACTTTAAACGGAAAGGAAGTAAGGTACTCAGGAGACCCCTTAAGGCGCCTTATAGACGTCATAAGGGAGGATTATCACTTAACAGGCGTCAAGGAAGGCTGCGGAGAAGGAGAGTGCGGCGCATGCTCTGTCATCAAGGATGGAAAGCTTGTTACAAGCTGCATAATGCCTGTAGGAAGCGTGCGAAATGCAGATATCTGGACTATTGAGGGAATAAGGGACACAGAGCTTGGAAGCACTATCATAGAGGCCTTTGCTGACGGGGGCGCAGTCCAGTGCGGCTTCTGTATCCCTGGCATGGTATTAGCATCCTATGTTCTTCTTGATGCTAATGCTGAGCCAACAGAAGATGAGATAAGACTTGCAATAAGCGGGAATATCTGCCGCTGCACAGGATATGACCTGATCGTTGACAGCATCCGTCTTGCATCTGAGAGAAGGAGGGCGCTATGAGCACATGCTATATTCCTGAAAGCCTGTCTGAGGCCCTTGAGATAAGAAGGGATACAAACGCTCTTCCTCTTGCAGGGGGAACTGATTTAATGGTCCAGTGGAGAAAAGGCTATGGAATAACGCCAGTTTTTCCATCTCCCGTGATGATCATCACAAACCTTCCCGAGCTTAAGGGAATAAGGGAAGAAGAGGATGGGACAATAGTAATAGGGGCTACTACAACGAGTGCTGAGATTGCGGCCGATGAGCGCATATTCTACAACATCCGTAAAGCTGCCTCCCAGATGGGAGCAGTCTCTCTCAGGAACTCTGCTACAATCGGGGGAAACATAGCAAATGCATCCCCAAAGGGAGATTTGCCCCAGCCTTTGATTTTATGTGATGCAACAGTAGTTCTTGCAAGCGTGGACGGGATGCGCGAGATGAAGGTTGATGACTTCATAACGGGCGCAAAGAAGACAGCGCTTCGTGATGATGAGATAATAAAGGAAGTGCGCATAAAGCCGTTTGAAGTTACTCATTACTTTTATCACAAGATCGGGATGAGGAGAGCAAATGCAATCAGCAAGCTGACGCTCTCATGTGCTGCAAATGTTGAAGAGGGACGCATTATGGACTTCAGGGCATCAAGCGGGGCTGCCGGAAACAAGGTAAAGAGGAGCAGGGAAGCTGAGAGCATCCTTATAGGCAGGAGCCTTGATGAAATCCCTTTCTTGATTGATGAATTCACAGCAGCGTGGGACAAGATAATATCGCCGCATGCGATGCCGCTGTACAGAAGAGAGAGCACAAAGAGGATGCTCAGCTATTTCTTAGAAAGGTTAGCAGGGAATGCAGAAAGCGGACTTGTTGAATAGAGGAGGGCTGATGAGAGAACTGATCAGAGTAAATGAGATTATGGATGCTTTTAAGGAGGAAGGCATTTTCGTATCAGGGCTTACTGAAGCATACCGCCTGAACACTCCCGTTGATAAAGCTCTTGCCTTTATCGACATCCTTCCATTTTTGGAAAAAGATGTCAGGAAAGAAAAGGATGGAAGGATTAAAATCGGAGCAGGCGCAACATTCTCAGACCTCTTGGAAAATGAGGACGTGCCAGAATATTTAAAAGAGGCTCTGAGATATATGCGCTCTCCCGAGCTCAGAAACCAGGCCACAATCGGGGGAAATGTGGCAGCATGGCGCTCTGACTCATACCTTATCCCTGCGCTTTATGCAGCGGGCGCAGAGCTTGTTGTACTTACAAAAAGCGGGGCTGAAAAGAGCATCAGGATAGACTCTTACTCAAAAGAGGACATCATATTAAGCATAACAGTGGATGCGAAGGTGCGTGTGAAGAACTATCGCGAAAGCATTACAAGCCACTCTCATGCAATAGTAACAGCTGCAATAACGGATGAAAGGGAGTGCTATGCAATAAAGGGAAGCGGCATATTCTTCTCCCTTGAAAAGGCTGAGTATGTAAGCGATATGCATGGCTCTGCTGAGTACAAGAAATACCTTGCAACTCTCTACCACAGGGAAGGAAAGGAGGCTTAAAGATGGAAGTCAGGCTGAAGATAAATGGTAAAGCTGTCACGCTTTCCGGCCGTCCTCTTGATGATTTAAGGACAGCCCTTTACAAGGCAGGATACACATCAGTTCGCGACAGCGATGACAGGGAAGGCTTTGCAGGAAGCGATACGATAGTCTTTAACTCAAAGCTGATGTACTCTAATTTAATCCCTCTTTACCGTGCAGAAGGAGCTGTTCTCTATACACCTGAGTCCCTTGTAAAGAACCGCAGGATTAACGATGTCCAGCGTGCCATGATAGACGCAGGCCTTGTGCAGAGCGCATATAACGCACCAGCTGCAGCTTTAATCCTTACGTATCTTCTCGAGAAAAATCCTGATGCAACGAGGGAGGATGTAAAAGATGCACTCTCCGGCTTGCTCATCCGCGATGCAGGATACGAGCACTATTACCTTGCTGTAAAGCTTGTGCAGGAAAAAAGGAAGACAGGCGAGTATAAAAGCAGGATTGCACCAGCATTTAGAGACAACCTTTCTTTTGTTGGAAAGCCGATTGGCAAGATAGACGGAGAGGCACTTGTATCGGGTGAGAAGGTATTTGTAGAGGACAAGGTGCTTCCAGGCTACAGTGTCCTGAGGATCCTCAGAAGCCCCTATGCACATGCATACATAAAGAGCATGGATACAAGAGATGCTGAGGCTCTCGATGGAGTTGATGCAGTAATTACATGCTTTAACTGCCCTGATGTCTACTATATGCAGGCCGGACAGGGGAACCCTGAGCCAAGTCCGCATGACAGAAGGCTTCTTAACAGGAAGGTACGCCATGTCGGGGACAGGGTTGCTGCAATCGTTGCAGACAGCGATGAGATTGCTGAGAAAGCCATCTCTCTTATTAAAGTTGAGTACGAGCCCCTTGAACCTGTCTTCACAGTAGAGGAAGCGATGGCAGACGGTGCGCCACTGGTGCACAACGGAATCGTTGAGTACCGCTCAGGAGCCCCGGATAATCTTGATCAGTACAACAGAAGTGCAAATGAGCTTGATGGAAAGGTAATCTATCAGTTTCCGCTTCATGGGGATATAAGGCGGAACATAGCAGCGGGTGCACATGGCGGCATCGGGGATGTTGAAAAAGGATTTGCTGAAGCTGATGCTGTTGTTGATTCCACATACCAGACAAGCCAGGTTCAGTGCACGCCGCTTGAGCCCCATGTATGCTACTCGCGCATCGAGAACGGTCGCCTTGTAATACATGCATCTACTCAGGTTCCATACCACGTGAGGCGCATAGTCTCATGGGTATGCCAGATTCCTGAGAATAAGATTCACGTAATCAAGGAGCGCGTTGGCGGGGGATACGGAAGCAAGCAGGATGTGCTTGTTGAGGACCTCACAGGATACGCAACATGGATCACAGGAAAGCCTGTTTACTACCGCAACTCACGAGAAGAAGAGTTCTGGGCAAACTCTACACGCCATCCGATGAGAGTGAGAGTAAAGATGGGAGGAAAGAAGGACGGGACCATCACTGCAATCTATATGGATGTAAGGGCCAATACAGGGCCGTACGGGAACCACTGCCTAACAGTTCCCATGAACGCATCAAGCAAGACCATGCCCATATTCGCAGTTGATAACATGTACTATGACCTTACGACATACTACACTAATATCCCTCCAACGGGGGCATACCAGGGATACGGGGCACCCAAAGGGTATTTTGGCATCATAAGCGCGCTCGGTGAGCTTGCTATGAAGCTCAAGATAGATCCCTTGATGATGGCAAAGAAGAATATCGTGCACTCTGGCTACATGCTTGAGATTCTCCGCGGCCTTGGAGAGGGAAGGGAAGGTGCGGTCGTTCCTGTTGGATCCTGCGGCCTTGAAGAGGCTCTCGTTAAGGGTGCCAGGATGATTAACTGGGGAGTTAAGGAAAAGTCTGATGACCCTGACTGGGCAATCGGAAAGGGCTTTGCCATGATTCAGCAGGGATCCGGGCTTCCCGGGCTTGACCACTCAAATGCACAGGCAAAGCTCATGAGTGACGGAACCTTCCTGATTCTCTCAGGCGGAGCAGATATCGGGACAGGACTCGATACTATAAGCGCAAAGTGCTGTGCTGAGATCATGAAATGCCCGATGGATAAGGTTTCTGTAGTATCTGGCGATACTGATGCATGCCTCTTTGACACCGGTGCATACGCATCAAGCGGAACATACTTCAGCGGAAACGCATCCCTAAATGCCGTGAAGGACCTTAGTGCCAAGGTCATCAGGGAAGCATCGCTTCAGATGGAAGAGAGAGAGGAGGATTTATACCTTGAGTATCCGGGCATCATAGTCTCCAGAAAGACAGGCAATAAGAAAACATACGCAGAACTCATTCATAAGTGCCTCTCAGGGGACGGAAGGGGAGCACTTGTCGGGACCGGCACGTTCGTAACTCCTAATTTTGCAGTTCCATATGGCGCGCACTTTGCAGAAGTTGCAGTCAACAAAAAGACTGGCAAGATAAAGGTTCGGAAGTTCTATGCGATTCAGGATGCAGGAACGCCGATAAACCCGGAGCTTGCGCTCTGCCAGATGTACGGGGCTGTTCAGAAGAGCATAGGACACACGCTCTATGAGAACATGGTCCTCGATAAGAGCGGAAAGTGCATAAACGCCAATTTAACAGACTACGGTGCTCCAATGATTGATGAGGCACCAGAGGATTTCAAGGCAGTCCTGATAGACATCAACGATCAATATGGCCCCTTCGGCGCAAAGTCAATTTCTGAGATTGCAACAAACGGTGCAGCTCCTGCCATTGCCATGGCAATTGCTGATGCTGTGGGAGTATGGGTGCGCTCATGGCCGATTACGCCGGAAAAGATC
>CAZHQL010000015.1:0-18040 GCA_964534915.1 uncultured Spirochaetaceae bacterium
TCATCCCTCCAGAGGATGTAGTAAAATTATAAGACGATAAAAAACGTAAGGAGAGAGATAATATGAAGAAACTATTAGTTATTTTCATGATGCTTGTTCTGGCATCCTCTGCATTTGCCTCCGATGGGGGAAGTGTAAATGCTTACACCACTCTCGAAGAGCCGCTGGCAGCAGCGCTGTTCGCACTTTTCGAGCAGGAGACCGGCATACACGTTAACTTCGTTCGACTTTCAGGCGGTGAGGCTGTAGCCAGGTTAGAGGCTGAGAGCGCAAATCCTCAGGCTTCAATCTGGGTTGGCGGAGTAGGCCTTGATCATATCACAGCAAAGAGCAAGGGTCTTACGACACCTTATATCTCACGCTATAGCGCAAATACTCCGAGCGAGTTCAGGGATCCTGACAACTACTGGATCGGACTCTATGTAGGGCCTCTTACCTTCGTTACCAACCTTGACAGGGCTGCAAGCCTCGGCATTGATGTCCCCCGCTCATGGGAAGACCTTACAAAGCCTGAGTACAAGGGATATATCCGCATGGCTAACCCCAACTCCTCCGGAACTGCCTACAACGTAATCACAACCATGCGCTACATCTTTGATGAGGATGAGGATGCGATGATGGATTACATGAAGAGGCTTGATGCAAATATTGACCAGTACACAAGGAGCGGATCTGCACCTGCAAAGAGCGTGGCAACCGGCGAGATTCCAATTGCCATCGGATATGCACATGACCAGGTAAAGCTCAAGGTAGAAGGAGCCAATGTTGAAATCACAGCCCCAAGTGAGGGCACAGGATACGAGCTTGCATCAATGTCACTCGTAAAGGGCGGACCTGATGCAGTTAACGCAAGAAGGCTCTATGACTGGATCATCAGCGATAAGGATGCCCAGGAGATCTTCACACAGTGGTATGTGGTCTTAGTAGCTGATGGCGCTGCAAAGCACCCGGATGCACTCTCAATCGATGAGATCAAGACAATTGAGCAGGATTTCGCATGGGACGGCGATGCCGTCAATAAGGAAAGGCTCCTTGACATGTGGACCACAGAGATTGGAAACAAGAGAGGAAACTAAGGGTCATTTACCCTTATCGATGGCCTGTTCCTCAGGGGGGACAGGCCTTGTCTTTAAATAAGGAAAACAGATGTTCACTAAGAAAAAAGTCATACAGTTTCTAGCCCTCATCATCATTTTCCTGGCCGCCATCTTCTGGATTTACAGTCAGCTCTCATCCAGCTTTGATAGCTATGTGGAAGAGAGGAACTTCAATGAAATCGAGCTGTTTGCCCAGACCTATCCGGATGAAGGAGCCAGTGAAGAGTGGCTGGACAGCGTAAAAGAGATGATTGCCGGGGCACGCAGTGCGTACCTTGAGTATGATTTCACTACATTCACATTCAGTGCGACGCAAGGAAGCGAGTCCCTGATAAAACTCTATAATGATAACCGCAATACGCGGGAATTCCGGTATGCTGAGGACAGCATCTATTACCTGGTGCCGATGAGGATGAGCAATATGTACCAGGTCGATTATTCACTTGATTCAGACAGCACTGTATCGAGTGTTGAGAACAGCAGGCTCTATTTCATCCCGATAGTGGATGAGACGGGCTACCAGGCATCCGGAGGCCTTATGATAGCAGTTCCGGATATCGCAAGCACGGGCTTTGAAAGCCTTCTAAGGACGATGCTTGCAGGCCTTGGAATCGCATTCGTAATAGTCTCGTTCATAATAATGTTCACGCGTGACCCTATGACGGGATTCCTGGTTCTGGCCCTGTTTGTCATCGTAGCGCTCTTCGTGGCATATCCGCTGTTTGAGGCTGTGAGGCTTTCCTTTGTAGTAAGCGGAAGCTTCAGCCTTGCTACCTGGAAGACATGCCTCTCGCCGACATACCTCCAGGCACTCTGGGGATCCTTGAAGCTTGGAGTCCTTACTGCATCGTTCTCAACTGTCATAGGATTCTTGTTCGCATTCCTGATTGAAAGAACGAGCTTCAAGCAGAAGAAGCTCATGACGACGCTTGCAACGATGCCTGTAATCTCACCGCCGTTCTCGCTCTCGCTTTCCATAATCCTGCTATTTGGAAACAACGGCCTTATTACGAGGCAGCTGCTCAATCTCAGCAATCTCTCAATCTACGGACTTGGAGGCCTTACTCTGGTTGAGACCATAGGCATGTTCCCGATTGCGTTCATGACGATAAGCGGAGTGCTCAGGCAGATAGATTCAACAGTTGAGGAAGTATCCCTGGACTTGAACGCATCACGCTTCCAGACATTCTGCACGATTACGCTTCCCCTTGCACTTCCGGGGCTTCTCTCTGCATGGCTTTTAGTATTCACAAACAGCCTTGCTGACTTTGCAAACCCGCTTCTTCTCTCAGGGGACTACCGCGTTCTCTCAACGGAAGCCTATATGATCGTAACGGGAAGGAATAACCTCGGAGCAGGATCTGCGCTCTCATTCCTCTTGCTGCTTCCGACTCTCACAGCATTTCTTGCCCAGCGCTTCTGGATATCCAAGAAGAGCTATGTGACAGTAACGGGCAAGCCCAATACGAATCTTACTGAGCTTACAAGCAGCAGCGTAAGAAGAGTGATTGCAGTCATATGCTGTCTTATCATGGCATTCATCCTCTCGCTCTATCTTACGATCTTTGCAGGCTGCTTCGTGCGCAACTGGGGAATCGATTACTCATTCACGCTTTCTAACTGGTCTGAGGCCCTCAGCCGTGGCTGGACGAGCATAAGGGATACAGTGCTCCTTGCAGCAATTGCTACCCCGATTGCCGGCATCCTTGCCATGATTGCAGCCATGCTCATAGTAAGAAAGAAGTTCCCTGGAAAGAGGATTCTGGAGATGCTTATCATGACGCCGTATGCAATTTCTGGAACGCTCATAGGAATCTCATACATCCTCGCATTCAACAAGCCTCCGATACTTCTTGTGGGAACTGCCGCGATTATCATAATCAACTATGTGATAAGGGAGCTTCCTGTAGGAGTTGAGAATGGAATTACAGCACTGCATCAGATAGATCCTGCGATAGAGGAGGCTGCATCAGATTTAGGGGCCGATGTCACTACCGTATTCAGAACCATCGTCCTTCCTCTCGTGCGCCCTGCATTCCTTTCCTCCATGAGCTACACATTCGTACGCTCAATGACTGCAGTAAGTGCGATCATATTCCTTATCAGCGCACGCTGGAATCACCTTACAGTACTCATATTCAATTTCAGTGAGAACCTGCGCTTCTCGCTTGCAAGCGTACTCTCAACGGTCCTTATTGTGATAGTACTCGGTGTATTCTTCCTTATGAACTTCCTTGTCAAGGATGATAAGCTCACGCAAAAGACAATATCTACGAGGTGATCAATGGAAAATAAAAGTGTAGCAGTAACGCTGGAACACGTTACGAAAGTATTCAAGAACGTAAAGGGCAAGGCCGATGTAGTGGCTGTAAATGATTCTAATTTCGTCATAGAGCCGGGCGAGCTCGTAACCCTTTTAGGGCCTTCAGGATGCGGCAAGACCACAACGCTCAGGATGGTAGCGGGATTCGAGCTTCCAAGTGAGGGCAAGATCTATATTGGCAATGAGGATGTCACGATGCTTCCTCCGAACAAGAGGAACACGGCAACGATGTTCCAGTCCTATGGCCTCTTTCCTCATATGACCGTATACGACAATGTCGCATATGGCCTCAGGCTCAGGAAAACAGATGAAAAGGAGATAAGGGAGAGGGTTGAGACCATGCTCTCGCTCCTTGGACTCGAGGGCTATGGGGAGAGGGCCCCGAGCAAGCTCTCTGGAGGCCAGCAGCAGAGGGTTGCCCTTGCACGCACCCTTATTGTAGCTCCTCAGGTGCTTCTCTTTGATGAGCCGCTTTCAAACCTCGATGCCCTTTTAAGGGAGCAGATGAGGGTTGAGATAAAGAAGATACAGAAGCAGTTCGGGATAACAGCAATCTACGTAACGCACGACAGGACGGAGGCCATGAGCCTCTCAGACAGGGTCATCGTAATGAAGGATGGCTATGTCCGGCAGATCGGAAGGCCCTATGAGATCTATGAGGAGCCGAATTCACGCTTTGTAGCCGGTTTTGTCGGAAAGGCTGCGTTCTTCCCTGTCAAGGTCATCAGCGAAAAGGACGGCAAGTTCGTAACAGTCCTTGATGGAAAGAATGTGGATGTTCACAGCGCTGCAGAGGATGTGAAGGCCGGATCTGATGCTGTGATCATGGCGCGCCCTGAGAGCCTTCGCGTAGTAGAGAAGGGCAAGGGCAAGTTCGATGCGAAGGTAAAGCTCAATGTATACCTTGGAAACAGCGTCGAGTCCTTCCTGGAGACTACTTTCGGTGAAGTCCTTGTCGAGATTGACGACCCCAGGACGAAGAGGGTATTTTCTGAAGGTGAGTGCGTCTCTGTGGATTTTGATCCGGAGAGGGTACGCCTCCTTGGAGTAAGTGAAGACTGACAGCTTCCCCTCGAAAGAGGGGACTTCTTATTATAGGGCAAATTCTGTATAGTTTAATGCAATAAGCCTTTAGGGGAGGGATAAAGTGGCCTTAACTGATCATGACCTTGTAGTAGTCTTTGATTTCGGAGCACAGTACAGCCAGCTGATAGCACGCAGAGTCAGGGAGTGCGGAGTCTATTCACAGATTGTTCCGTTCAACACACCTGCAGATGAGATAAGGAAGATGAATGCGAAGGCCATCATCTTCTCAGGAGGTCCTGCATCTGTTAAGGCTGAAGGATCCCCGCGTCCTGATGCTGATCTCTTCAAGCTTGGCATTCCAATACTCGGAATATGCTATGGCCTTCAGGTAATGACGCTCATGCTCGGGGGCACTGTGGAATGCCCTGAGAAGAAGGAATACGGGCTTGCAAATATTGAGATAACAGGAAAATCCGAGCTCCTGGAAGGGGTAAGCCAGAACAGCCAGGTATGGATGAGCCATGGGGACTCTGTGTCCAGGATGGCAGAAGGCTTTACTCTTGTATCCTCTACTCCCAACTGTCCTTACACAGTTGTTGAGAACAGGGAAAAGAAGTTCTATGGCGTGCAGTTCCATCCAGAGGTCGTGCACTCACTTGAAGGCACGCTTATGATAAGGAACTTCGTTATAAACATCGCCTGCTGTAGCCCTGACTGGAACATGGGCTCATTCATAAGCGATGCCATTGAGGACATAAGGCGGACTGTGGGGGACAAGAGGGTCCTCTGCGGGCTTTCAGGAGGAGTTGACTCATCTGTAGCTGCAGTATTAATTCACAGGGCAATAGGGGATCAGCTTGTCTGTGTGTTTGTCAACAATGGCATGCTGAGAAAGAATGAGGCTGAGAGCGTGCTTGAGCTCTTTGGAAAGAACTTCAATATGAATCTTCATTATGCGGATGCAGAGAAGGACTTTTTAGATGCTTTAAAGGGCGTAGATGAGCCTGAGGCAAAGAGGAAGATCATCGGAAAGCTCTTTGTTGACACTTTCTACAGCGAGGCAAGAAAGTGCAAAGACATTTCCTTCCTTGCCCAAGGGACGCTGTACCCTGATGTAATTGAATCAAGAAGTGCTTTCGGAGGCCCGTCAAGCACGATCAAGAGCCACCACAATGTAGGAGGGCTTCCCAAGGACTTGAAGTGGCAGCTCTTAGAGCCCTTGAAGGATCTCTTCAAGGATGAGGTAAGAGCGCTTGGAAAGGAGCTCGGGCTTCCTGATGAGCTTGTTTACCGCCATCCATTCCCGGGCCCCGGACTTGGAGTAAGGTGCATAGGAGAAGTGACGAAGCAAAGGCTTGATACTCTCAGGGAGGTGGATGCAATCTTTATCGATGAGATAAGGAAAGCAGGGCTCTATGATGAGATCTGGCAGGCCCTTGCAGACCTTCTTCCTGTTAAAAGCGTGGGAGTCCAGGGAGATGAGAGGACTTACAGGGAAGTCTGTACCCTGAGGGCCGTCACAAGTGAGGATGCAATGACTGCTGACTGGTTCCGCATGCCATATAATGTCCTTCAGAAATGTGCATCACGCATCTGCAATGAGGTAAAGGGAGTAAACAGGGTCCTCTACGATATTACGAGCAAGCCGCCAGGAACGATTGAGTGGGAATAGATGATCTTACAGACAGGAATGAGAACGGATATACCGGCCTTTTATTCACGATGGCTCATAAACAGGATAAGGGAAGGCTATGTCCTTGTGCGCAATCCCTACAGTCCTTCATCTGTTACAAGATACGCCATTAATCCCAGTGTTGTGGATCTCATTGCATTCTGCACGAAAAATCCTCTGCCCATGCTTGATTATATGGATCATCTTGAGCCATACGCTCAGTACTGGTTTGTAACAATCACGCCATACGAAAAGGAAATCGAGCCGAACGTGCCTGATAAGGAAAATGTTATCAGAGCCTTCTGCTGTCTTTCAGACATGCTTGGCAAGAAATGTGTCGCATGGCGCTATGATCCTGTCTTCATAAGTGAGAAATATTCTCTCGATTTCCACCTTGAGGCCTTTGAGAAAATGGCCTTTGCGCTCTCAGGCTATACAGAAACATGCGTTATAAGCTTTATCGATATCTACAGGAAAGTAAGATGCAATTTCCCTCAGGCTAAGGAGGTAAGCAAGGCCGAGCGGCTGATAATCGGCAGTGCCTTTGCAGAAATCGGACGGAAATACGGGATGAGGATCAAGGCATGCGCAGAAGGCACTGAGTTGGAAGATTGCGGCGTTGACTGCAGAGGATGCCTGACGAAAGAGACATATGAAAAGGCCATTGGCAGGAATCTTATTCTCCCGAAAAGGAATGGCCAGAGAAAAGAGTGCGCATGTTTTTTCGGCTCTGATATCGGATCCTATGACACTTGCAAGCACCTTTGCGCATATTGCTATGCAAATGCAGATAAGGATGCAGTGCTCTCTAATTCAGAAAGGCATGATGAATCTTCCCCCCTCTTAATTGGAGGGCTCCGGAAGACAGATGAGATTCATGATGCAAGACAGGAGAGCTGGATCAGTAATCAGCTTCTTTTAGGAGGGATAGTGTGACACAGGAAGAAAGACGGATCTTCCTCATTGAGCATCTTCTTTCTGAGAAGCAGGAGTATAAGGATATTGCAATCCCTGTGAGTGTTGATGAGCAGAAGATGCTTCTCAGAGGCCTGATGAACATCCGGGAGCCAAAGAGTATCGGAGAGGACTTTATCGCTATACAGGATGAGTATCTTCAAGAGGAGATTGCTCTAAAGGGCATTACTGATATTGAATCCCTTCCTGCGCTTTCGGACGGGATCTATCTCTGGCAGGGGGATATCACGACACTGCGCTCGGATGCTATTGTTAACGCTGCTAACAGCGCTCTGACAGGCTGCTATAAGCCTTGCCATGCCTGTATTGATAACGCTATTCACACTTATGCCGGCGTACAGCTGCGCCTTGAATGTGCGCGCCAGATAGCCGGGCAGGGGCATGAAGAAGAGACGGGCAAGGCAAAGATAACACGCGCCTACAATCTTCCTTGCAAGTTCATCCTGCACACTGTCGGCCCGATTATCTCAGGCAGGGTGAGAAAAGAGGATGAAGAGCTTCTTTCTTCCTGCTATCGCTCATGCCTGTCCCTGGCAAGGAGGAATGGCATAAAAAGCATTGCATTCTGCTGTATTTCCACAGGAGAGTTTCATTTCCCTGCCAGGCTGGCAGCCGAGATTGCAGTGAAGACTGTAAGGAAACACAAGGGCAGCATGGATGTCATTTTCAATGTTTTTAAAGATTCCGACTATGAAATCTACCGAAACATACTCACATGATTTAAGGCGCTTGAAAGAAGCTTTAGAAGATGCTGATGCTGTTTTAATCGGCGCAGGCGCAGGTCTTTCTGCTTCGGCAGGCTTTACATATTCAGGAGAACGCTTTCATAAGTATTTTTCGGATTTTGAAGCAAGATACGGCTTTCACGATATGTATGCTGGCGCATTCTTTCATTTTGATAGCGCTGAAGAGCACTGGGCATACTGGAGCCGCCTGATTACAATCAACCGCTATATGGATGCGCCAAAACCCGTTTATAGTGAGCTTCTTGAGCTTGTGAAAGACAAGGATTATTTTGTAATCACCACGAATGTGGATCATACGTTTCAGAAAGCGCTCTTTGATAAGAAGAGGCTGTTCTATACGCAGGGAGACTATGGCCTCTTTCAATGCAGTGTTCCATGCAGAAAGGAAACCTTTGACAATGAAGAGATCATCCTGAAGATGTATAAGGCGCAAAAGGATATGCGCATCCCCTCTGGCCTGATTCCCTTCTGCCCGCGCTGCGGCAAGCCCATGAAAGCAAACCTGCGCTCGGATGACACTTTTGCAGAGGATGAGGGATGGCATGAGGCATCCAGGCGCTATGAGGATTTCCTGCAAAAGAAGAAAAATGGATGTGTTCTTTTCCTTGAGCTCGGTGTCGGCTTTAATACTGCGGCTATTATCAAGATTCCGTTCTGGAGCATGACTGCACAGAACAAGCTGGCCTCTTATGCGTGCATCAATCAGTATGATGCCTTATGTGCCAATGAAATCAGGGACCGCTCAATCTGCATCTTCAGCGATGCAGGGAAAGTGATTGAGGACTTGAGAGCCATATAAGGCTATAGGGAAATCGTACTCTGCTTTATGAACTCCATAGCTCCCGCAACGTGTTCATGCATTGCATCATATGCATTCTTGGGCTCATGTTCCGATATCGCCTGGAAGATTCTGTTATGAAATATTATGGAGCAGATAACCTGCTGGGACTCTGAGCACGTCTTTCTTATTGTCTCGCTGATAAGGTCTGTCAACAGCTCATCAATGGTATAGAGGACCTTGTTATGGCTGATTTTTGCAATGAGCATATGGAAGCGCACATCCAGATCGTTATATAAATCCATATCGTTTGCCATGGCAGCAGCGTTCATCCTGTCAATGTTCTCCCTCAGCTCTGAGAGCTCCTCATCAGTTGCATGCACAGCAGCATCCTCTGCGGCCTTGCACTCAAGGAGCAGGCGCACTTCGAAAATATCAACGATGCCGGCATTTGAGAGCTTCAGCATTGGAAGAATCGGTTTCATGAATGAAGAAGGGGAGAGGCTTTTTACAAATGTCCCATCTCCCTGGCGCACTTCCAGTATGCCATAAGTCACAAGCTTTCCCACCGCTTCCCTGACAGTAATCCTGCTTACGCCGAAAAGAGAAGAGAGCTCTGGCTCTGCAGGCAGCTTGTCGCCTTCCCTGAACTCAGTGGAAACCAGCCTCAGCAGCTGTTCTGCTATTTTTTCTGAGAGTTTTTCTTTCTGTTGCATGATTAAATAATATGATGTTTCTACGGATTTGTAAAACACAAATTACAAACATATGATGTTTTTGAAAAGTAAATGATGACATCCTCTTGATTTGTCCTGCCCGTAAGGCCTTATAAGGATTTCTGATAAAATCCGGGCCAGCAGCAGAGGAGGGGAAAATAAGCAGGAAAGCAGTATTTAATTCCTTTTTGCGTAAATAATAAAACTCAAAATTTCCTTTCTTCTGAAATGGCTTTTTTGCCGTGAGAAGCCCTGATGTGCCTGAATATTGAAAAATATATGATTCCGGGAATTAATGCGCCAGGAAAAAAAGCGAAAACGATAAAAAATTTATTTGACTATTGCAAAAAACTGCCACTAAAATGGAGAAAAGATATGATGATTTTATTTTAATCACTGTCTTGCGCTTAATCACCAGTATATTGAGCGACCGAAAGGAGGAATTGTATGAAGAAGTTATTAATCACATTGCTTGTTCTCGTTTTATCCTTCTCCATATTCGCTTCTGGCGCAAAGGAAGAGGGTGGAGCGAAGAGCATCACCTACGTAACCCTTGGGGATACCGGGCTTTCAAATGGATACCTTCAGGCAGCGGCCAAGGCATTTGAGGAAGAGACCGGAGTAAGGGTGCAGTTTGAGAGCTGGAGCTATTCAGATGCTTATCAGAAGATCCTTACTCTTGGAGAAGCGGGAAACATGCCGGATGCGATGTACGGCTATTCCTCCTGGCTGGAGCAGTTCAAGGAGGCCGGGTGGACAGTTGCAATCGATGACTATGTAAGCGAGGAATTCCTCAGTGATTTCTCCCAGGCTGCGATTGACGTGTGCAGTTCTGATGGAAAGCTCTGGGCATTGCCTTCATACATGTCAGTAAGATCGATGCTTATCAACAAGGATTCTTTCGCTGCTGCAGGAGTGGATGTCCCGGAGACCTGGGATGAGTTCCTTGAGATAGCACCAAAGCTGCAGAACAGCGTTACCCCGTATGCCTATACAATGGTAGCAGGACATCCGAAGAATACTCTCGACACTTATCTGCCGATTCTCTGGGCATATGGCGCTGATGTTCTCAGCGAAGATGGAAAGACAGTTGCCTTCAATACTCCGGAGGGCGTTGCATCACTGGAGATGTATGTAAATCTTTCCAGGTATGCTGAGCCGGGATATGGCGAGAATACCATCAATGAGACACAGGCTGCGTTTACGACACAGACTGCTGCTGCATACATCCATAACGGACAGGGACTTGCAGCTCTTGAGGCAGCTGGAGAGGACTACAGCTGGGCAGACATAATCTATCCTCTTAAGGGCCCTGGCGGAGAGGCATATTCCTATGGAGTTATGGATGTTGACCTTCTTTTCAAGACAGGCAATGAGGAAATTGCAGCTCAGTGGCTCGAGTTCTGGCATCAGCCGCAGTACATGGGACAGGTAATCAAGGAAGCTGGATGGGTTCCTAACCAGCAATCCATAATTGAGGGCATTCCTGAATTCACCGATCCTGACAACTATCTTGTCTCCCCGTTTGTCGCACTTGAGGGAATAGCTAAATTCAAGCCTTCCATCATTTGCTGGGAAGAGATCCAGAAAGTCATGGCAGACCATATTACCAATGCCGTCTTCGGCATGGAGACTCCCTCTCAGGCCTGGGCTGCAGCCGAAAAGGAGTGCAACGAGATAATCGCTAACCAGTAAGATAAGCTGTACGGCTCCTCGGGATTCTGCGGAGCCGGACTGTTAATGGAGTACTTCGTGAGAAATTACCAGAAAAAACTCAGCAGGATCACCACATATCTTTTCATTGCACCGATGGTGATAATCTTCTGTGTTTTTATCGTCTATCCTGTTATCAATGTCATTTACCTTTCCTTTTTCAACAGGTCAGTAACGGGAAAGATGACTTTTATCGGATTGAGAAATTACGTGCAGTTCTTTACCGGAGGAGATGCTGCCCTGGCGTTCAGGAATACCGCCATATGGGTCTTTGCCGGTGTTGCGGCAAAAATCCTCCTGGGCCTTATGATGGCTCTTGTCCTGTACAGGCGCTTCTTAGGGAAAAAGCTCCTTACTGTAATCATACTCATTCCATATGCCATGCCAGCAGCCGTATCCTGTACGGTATGGAGATTGCTTTATAACCCTAATTTCGGGCTTATAAGCCAGATATTGCAGGATGCTGGCATTTTAGATACCGCAGTCTCCTTTTTAGGCAACCCGAAGACATCACTTCTTGCCGTAATGATAGTGAATATCTGGGCTGTTGCGCCCTTCTGTGCGCTGAATATCCTGTCTTCGCTTTATACTATTCCAAAGGACTATTATGAGGCTGCTCAGATTGACGGAGCAAATTCACCTCAGCAGTTTTTCAAAATAACTCTGCCCCTGATATCAAGGGATGTGAAGACACTTGCCCTGCTCATTGGAATCTGGGCATTCAATTCATTTGATGTAATCTACATGATGACCAGCGGAGGGCCATCCAACTCATCTTCAATACTTGTCAATTTCGTATATCAGAACGCCTTTGAATTCAACAGAAGGACATATAGCGCGGCAATAAGCGTCATCTGCTTCATCGTCCTGATGGTTTTCGCTGTCTTCTATGTGCGCAGCAAGATGCAGGAGGAGGAAATATGATAAAATCCAATATTCTTTACAAGCTGGTTCTTTTTCTCCTTGTCGCCATCATGCTCGTTTTGCTGCTCTTTCCCGTCGTTGCGATGGTGGGAGTATCGCTGAAGACGAATAATGAAGTGTTCCAGACTCCTGTGACATGGTTCCCGAAGAAGGCGCAGTGGAGCAATTATATCGAGACATTCAGGAAGATGAATCTCCTCAATGGATTCAAGAACAGCATCATTGTCGCATTCGGCACGATAGCCATAATCCTTGGCGTAGGAATCCCTGCGGCCTTTGCCCTTTCAAAACTGAATTTCAAGATCAAGAGGGAAGTTTACTATATCGTGCTTCTAAGCCAGATGTTTGCTCCGATCGTGGTTGTCATTCCGCTTTACCAGCTGATGATGAAGTGGGGCCTTATAGATACCCTGCTCAGTCTCATGCTGATGAATGTCACTTTCAATCTGGCTTTCATCGTGCTGCTTTTGAAGAGCACATTCGACAGCATACCAAAGGATACTGTTGAGGCAGCCCAGATTGACGGGTGCAACAAGTTCTCAATAATGACTAAAATCATTACGCCCATATCATCTACAGGCATTGCCGTTGCCGTGATTTTCGCTTTCACGAGAACCTGGAATGAATTCCTCTTTGCATTCACATTCATTTCCTCATCCTCAAAGAAAACCGTAATCGTAAAGCTTTATGAGATTCTGAAAAACAATCCGGCAACGGGAATCCCATGGGAGCTGGTGATGGCTGGATCCATGCTGACTACCATACCTTTAGTCATCCTTTTCATCAGCATCAGGAATTACATCACAGGGGACGCGACTAAGGGCGCTATTAAATGAGAGGAGGAAGGCTGATGCAGGTGACAATACCATATGGAAATGAAAAGATAAGCTTTGATATCCCTGAGAGGAATTTTGCAGGCATGCTGGATGCCCCTTTTACCCCGGAGATAGATAATCTGGAAAGTGCCATAGAGAATGCTATAGACAATCCCATCGGAGCAATGAAGATCGATCAGATTGTAAAAAAAGGAAAGAAGATTGCAATCATAATCGATGATGGCTCAAGGCCGACTCCCCAGGATAGGATCCTTCCTGTAGTGCTGAAAAAGCTTGAGAAGTGCGGGGTAGAGAGGGAGAACGTAATAATAGTGGCCGCACTTGGCAGCCACCGTTATATGACTAAGAAGGAGCTTGAAGAGCGTGTAGGCTCTGAGATATATAAAAACTACTCTGTAATCAATTCTGAATTCAGGAAAGATGAAGGTCTTGTTTATGTCGGCGATACTCCCGAGGGTGCTCCGATAATGGCTGCCAGAGCCGTAATGGATACTGATATCCACATCGGTATCGGATGCCTTGTGCCTCATCCTGTCATGGGATGGGGAGGGGGAGGAAAAATACTCTTTCCCGGCATAGCAGGAGAAAAAACAGTTGCATACTTCCATCTGAAGGCATCGCTCTTTGATGAGAACCTTTTCGGACGGGACAGTACTCCGATCAGGGACATGATGGAAAAATGGGTTGATTACATAGGCCTTGATTTCATCATAAACGTGATTCTGAATGCGAAGGCTCAGATAGCAGACGTAGTTGCGGGCGACTATGTAGAGGCGCACAGGGCTGGCGTCAGAAGGGGTAAGCAAATCGCAGGGGCCAGGGTAACTGAGAAGCTTGATGTCGTAATTGCGGGCTCACATCCTGCAGATCAGGATTTCTGGCAGTCCCCTAAGGCCATGTATGCGGCAGAGCCCGGGCTGAAGGGAAAAAGGGGCGGCACTATCGTGCTTGTAAGCCCGAACTATGAGGGCATAGGCCCGCATTCTGAATATCCTGATTTCATGGGAAGGGATGACGGGGATGGGATAGTAAATGCCTGCATAAGGGGCGAGAATCACGGGGATCCCCTTGCAATTGCAGTTGGAAACAGCATGTCCAAGCTGCGGCGCCGGAGGCACCTTGTTGTCATCAGTGATGGCGTGACCAGGGAAGAGATGATGAAATGTGGCTGTGCGCATTTTAAAAGGGATGAGGCACAGGCCTGCATTGACCAGATACTCAGAAAAAACCCTGACAGCAGGATCGGAGTCATCTCAAATGCAGCTGAAACCTTCCTGTATGATTAAGGAGTGAGAAAATGGATATCATAAGAGAGTTTTATTGCGACAAGTTGTCAGTTAAGGTCTTTGAGACACGCCAGGATATGGGAAAGTGCGCAGGAAAAGAGATTGCTCAAAAAATTAAGGAGCTTCTTTCTTCCAGGGATGAGATCAATATCATGTTTGCAGCAGCACCATCTCAGAATGAGACTCTTGCATCTCTTTTAGAGGATGAGGAGATTGAATGGGAGCGCATCAATGCCTTCCACATGGATGAGTATATAGGACTGGATGCTGAGAATCCCGCGCTCTTTGGAAATTTCCTCAGGCGTGCAATCTTTGACCGCCGTCCTTTCAAGAGCGTAAACTTTCTTAATGGAAACAGTGAGAATATTGGTGCTGAGGCTGATCGGTATTCAGCTCTTCTTAAGGAGCATCCTCTTGATATCTGCATCCTTGGCATAGGAGAGAACGGGCACATAGCATTCAACGATCCTCCTGTTGCAGATTTCAATGACAAAAGTTATGTGAAAACTGTTGAGCTTGAGGAAAGGTGCCGCGCTCAGCAGGTCAATGACGGATGCTTCAAGAGGCTTGAAGATGTTCCGACCCATGCACTTACTGTTACAATTCCTGCGCTCATTTCTGCATCATGGATGTATTGCTCTGTTCCCTCCCTGACGAAGGCTGATGCAGTTTATCATGTTGTGAATGATGAGGTTTCCGTCAGGTGCCCTGCCTCAATACTTAAAACGAAGGAGAATGCATTTCTTTATACAGACAGGGATGCAGCATCATTGATTATCTAGTATGGAAAGACTTCTTTATAATGCAAGGCTCATCCTCCCTGATTCCATCAAAGAGGGATGGGTTCTTATAAGAGACGGAAAGATTGCTGATACAGCAGCAGGAAGACCTCCTATGTTTGGTGGAGAGAAGTTCGACTGCGAGGGAAAATATCTTTCTCCTGGCTTTGTGGAAATGCATGCTCACGGGGCAGGCGGATCTGACTTCATGGATGCTTCTGAGAGTGCGCTGATAGCAGCATGCACTGAGCACTTGAGGCACGGTACGACTTCCATAACTCCTACAACGCTTACAGCCCCCATGGATGAGATTTATGCATTCCTTGACGTTTACAGGAAAGTGAAGGAAAGCTGGAAAGACGGCCCTGAGCTTTTAGGGGTCCATCTTGAAGGGCCCTTCCTTTCTCCTCTTCAGGCGGGAGCACAGGATCCGCGCTATCTGATGCTTCCTCAGCCTGAAAACTACATGGCCCTTCTTGATTATGGCGAGCCGGATATCAAGAGGATAACAGCTGCTGTTGAGCTTGATGGTGCAATGGAACTTGGACAGGAGCTGAAAAGGCGCGGCATAGTTGCATCAATCGGGCACTCTGATGCCAATCTTAAGCAAGTGGAAGAAGCTGTAAGAAATGGATACTCACTTATTACACACCTGTATTCCGGGATGTCATCGCTTCACCGCGAGGGGCCATACCGTGTACTGGGAGTAGTGGAGTCAGCATATCTTTTTGATGAACTTGATGTTGAGATCATCGCAGATGGAAAGCATCTTCCCCCGGAGCTTTTGCGTCTTATCCTGAAATTAAAGGATAATGACAAAATTGCACTTATAACGGACGCAATGCGGGGAGCGGGGATGAAAGAGGGAGAGAGGCCGCTTCTTGGAAGCCTCAAGAGCGGGCAGGAGACGATTATTAAGGACAGCGTTGCCATGATGCCTGATATGAAAGCATTTGCAGGAAGCATATGCACTGCAGACAGAGCTCTGCGCACAATCTGGAAGGAAGCAGGCGCTCCCCTTTTCAAGGCTGTGAGGATGATGAGCCTCAATCCCGCGCGCATGCTTGGCCTTGATGATAAAAAGGGCTCAATAGAGAAGGGAAAGGATGCTGATTTAGTCCTTTTTGATGATAGTGTGCTTGTTCATAAGGTGATGGTAAGAGGAAATGAGTGGATTGACTGTATTTGATATTAACAGAGAAAAGGAGTTCTACATTAAACAGCTGAAGGAGAATATCCTCTCATTCTGGCTCCCGCGGTGCCTTGATAAGGAGTACGGGGGATTTCTGAACTGTTTTGACAACAGCGGAGAAAACCTTGTCTCTTATGATAAATACACATGGAGCCAGGGAAGGTTTGTGTGGCTTTTTGCAAAGCTTTCTGTCATTGAGGCCCCAGTATTCAGAGATGAAGAGAGACGAAAATTCCTCTCCATGGCAAAAAATGGCGCAGATTTTCTGATTGAGCACTCTCTTATCGGGAAGGATGACTGGAGATGTGTCTTTCTCATGGAAAGGGACGGGAGTGCAAAGGAAGTGTCCCCTGCATCTCCCCTTGATATGAGCATATATGCAGATTGTTTTGTTGTCCTGGGCCTCGGCATGTATTCATATGCTGCCAAAGACAAAAGAAGCTTTGATTTTGCACTGAATCTCTACCGTTCAATAGACAAGAGGATTAAGGATAATGACTTTAGAACGCTTCCATATCCGCTGTCAAAGCGCTTCCGTGCCCATGGCATCCCGATGATACAGAACAATACTGCGCGCGAGCTTTTAAGGGCCGCTGAGCTTTTCTCACCCAATGTTGCTAGAGAGCTTAAAGAAGACATGGCAGCAAACACCATGGATGTGCTTGAGCACTTTGTAGATGAGCGCTATGTGATGCATGAAGTCATAACGCGCGAGAATGCCTTCATTCCCCAGCTTCTCGGGCAGCACCAGAACCCGGGGCATACCATAGAGGATGTCTGGTTCATGCTTGATGCTGCAGAGATATGCGCTCTTCCTGTTAAGGACAAGATCTATAAGGTAGCATTGAAAGCCCTGGAAAACGGCTGGGACAGAGAGTATGGGGGCCTTCTCCATTTCTGCTCAGCAGGCGGAGGAAGGCCTGAGGGAGACAATACAGGGCTTGAGGATGAGACAATGTCGAAGCAGCTCTCAGGATGGGCTGACAAGCTCTGGTGGATACACTCAGAGGCCCTGTATTCATCCCTGCGCTGCTATATGGAAAGCGGGAATGAGGAGTTTTTGAACGAATATGAAAAGATCAAGGAATATACTTTCTCAGTCTTTCCTTCTAAGAATCCTGATGTAAGGGAGTGGGAGCAGATAAGAAGAAGGGATGGAAGGGCAGAGAATAAGGTCGTGGCCCTTCCTGTTAAGGATCCTTTCCACATAAGCCGGAATTTTATCCTGCTTATTGAGCTGCTTCATGCCAAGGAGTACAAGGAGAAAATGTAAGATGGATGGCTGTTACTATTGCGAGAGGGACTCAGGATTTCAGGAGCTTCTCTTTGAAGTCTGCGACTTAAGGGCATCAAAAGTATTCTTGTGCAAGGACCAGACTCTCCCTGGACGATGTACCATCATGTACAAGGATCACTATGAGGAGATCTATGAAATACCAAAGCAGCAAAGGGACCTCTATATGGATGACGTATGTCTGCTTGCATCCACAATAAAGCATCTCTTTAATCCTGACAAAATCAACTACGGAATCTATGGCGATGAGTGCAGGCATGTTCATTACACTGTATGCCCGAAATATAAGGGGAAGCTGGGCTGGGGTAAGCCATTTGTTCTTTTTCCTGACCCGTCAGAGAGAGTATATCTGACAGATGAGGAGTATGAAGAGAGAATCAGCATATTGAGGAAGGAGCTGTTGAGTGCGGTGGAGGCCGCCAGGTAAGAGGTCAGGATGAATTGTAATATCAAGGAAATAAAGAGGGAAAAGCATCTGGTTCTTAAAGCTGTGTTTTTCTCTGGCACTGTGAAGGAATTTGATGTTTCATCGCTTTTTGAAAAACATCCTGAGTACAAAGTCCTGCAAGAGGATGGTGCCTTGTGGGAAAATGCAAAGCTGCTGCCGCAGGGAAGCGGAGTATATTTCAGTGATGATCTTGATCTGACTGTTGAAGAGATATGGAAATATGGGAAAACAGTGG
>CAZHQL010000016.1:0-16656 GCA_964534915.1 uncultured Spirochaetaceae bacterium
CCAGAGAGGATATATAACTGGGTTTTGATATGTTTATCATCTACACATTATTGGATTAGTCTGGAATAAAATGCCTTTTTGACGCAGATTTGACCTGAAGGCACTTAAAGCCTTAATATATAGGATATGAATCGATTCTTCAAATTCGCATTCAGCAAGCTGAACGGGGTTAGGGTATATGCCCTTATTGGCCGCTCCGGAACAGGCAAGAGCTATCATAGCAAGCTGGTTGCAGCGAAATACAGGATTGACTTGATAATAGATGATGGCCTGCTTATAAAGGGAAACAAGATACTGGCAGGGCACTCAGCAAAAAGGGATCCGAACTTCATAAGTGCCGTCAGGACTGCTGTCTTTGATGATGATGAGCATCAGGACCAGGTGATGAAGGCCCTTTTGAAGGAAAAATACAAGAAAATCCTCATAATAGGCACGAGTGAGAAGATGGTAGGAAAGATCACAGCACGGCTGAACCTTCCACCGGCTGAGAAGATCATACACATAGAGGATGTCGCATCAAATGAGGAAATCGAGACTGCAATGAGAATCCGCTTCACAGAGGGAAAGCATGTGATCCCTGTTCCCAGCATTGAGATAACCCGGAGCTATCCCCAGATAGTCTACGACTCGATGAGGATTCTCAAGAGGAACAACTCCCCGATAAAGCAGAAGAGCTATGAGAAGACTATAGTGCGTCCGGAGTTCTCCCGCCCTGATAAGGAAGAGATCTCTGAAGAAGCAATTACTCAGATGGTAAAGCATTCAATCGGGGATTATGATTCTGTGATAAAGGTAAAGAAAGCACGCGGGGTCAAGAACACGGACTCCACCTACTCCATCTATGTCACGCTCCAGCTTCCGGTAAGGCACTATATGAGCACCACAATCTCTGATTTACAGGAATATATCACCGAGTGCCTTGAGAAATACGGAGGCATCCTTTTAAAGAACGTGAGCATTGAAATCGAGGAATGGGGCTAGAGATCGTGGCTCTCAGCTAAGGTGCTTGCACTTCTTGCCCTCTCAGATGAGCCAGGATTTACCCTGATATTCCTCTGCCTTCTTCCTGTTCTCTTCTTAGGCTTTGAGAGCTCTTCAGGAGCAGCACTCTTTCTTCCCATGTGCTTTCCAGGCTTTCTGCCCTGGATAGTGGCAGCGGCTGCCCGGCTCCTGATCCTGCTCTTATAGCCCATGATCTCAAGGATGATATCAGCAGATTTCTCAATCTCATGATTGGGAGGAGTCATCGGGGAGATGAAAACCTTTATCTGTCTGTATACTTCCCTTCTTCTCTCATCCTCTGTCATCTCATCAGGGTTATCAAGGACAATCAGAGGCTTTAAAAGGCATGCAAATACCACAGGCCTCTCAAGATCCTCATTGTTCCTCTTCTTCTGCTGAACATACTCATCCATATCGCTCAGCGACTTCTGGATCTCAGGGTAATTGATGTAGAGAGAAAGGAGCGGAAGGATATATGAGAGCATCTTATAGCGCTGCATCTCAAAAAAGATTTCCCTTGCATGCCCTGATGTGAGGATCTTGCCAACTTCCTCAGTCAGCCGCGATGTCGAGACGTGCGTCAGGTTTGCTGAGTTCTTCCTTATTGCGCGGCGCACGTTCATCATAAGGGGAAAGCCTGTTGATACATGGTATTTAACCGCTCTTATCATGCGCACGGGATCCTCAGAGAAGGAATACGAAAGCGGAATAAGGCTTCTTATTCTCTTCTTCCTGAAATCCTCCATGGCATTATTGAAATCAAGCAGCTGTCCGTTCTGAGGATTATAGTAAAGGCTGTTTATTGAAAAATCCCTTCTCGTAGCATCCTGCTCAATAGTCCCGTAGATATTGTTGATGCCCTCTTCGAAGTTCTCCTCATCGCTTCGGAACGTGGTTACTTCTATTATCTTCTCGTTGTTGAAATACAGGTGCACGATCCTGAATCTCTTTCCGATGATGCGCGCATTCCAGAAAAGCTTCTGCACCTGGCGCGGCGAGAGGCTCGTTGCGATATCAAAATCCTTAGGCGCCTTTCCAAGCAGCATGTCGCGCACTGCTCCTCCCACGATGTAGGCCTCTGCTCCCTGGGCCTGTATTTTCCTGATTGCCCACAGAACATCCTTATCTATCTGACTGTTTCTTATTATGTGTTCCCTGGGTGAGTATATGCGGACAACAGCAACTTCCTTCCCGCCTTCTGTCTTATATCGCGTAAACATCGGCTACCATTTTATTTAATCATCTGCTGCCTTTCAAGACATGACGCTTTTCATCAAATAGACGAATCAAGCCCTGTTAGGCTATACTGTTAGGCGGAGGATTTGATGATCGAGCCAGTAGTATTGAAAGGATTCAGGGACAGCCTCCCTGGAGAGGAGATTCCAAAGAAGAACATAATGAGGAAGCTTGAGAATGTATTTGAGACATTCGGCTTCGTTCCAATAGACACACCCGTACTTGAGTACGAGTCGGTACTCCTTGGAAAAGGAGGCGGCGAGACAGACAAGCAGATATTCCACTTCGAGGACAACGGCGGCAGGAAAGTTGCAATGCGCTTTGACCTTACTGTGCCTTTTGCGCGCTTTCTGGCACAGCACCACACAGAGCTTCCACTCCCGTTCAAGCGCTACCACATTGCCAAGGCATGGAGGGGAGAGAATCCTCAGAAGGGGCGCTACAGGGAGTTCATTCAGTGCGATTTTGACATCGTGGGAGCAGACAGCGCTGAAGCAGATTTTGAAATCCTTTCCCTGATGTACTCATCATTTGACGCACTTGGCATAAAGGATGTGAAATTCCATATAGCCAGCAGGGCACTATTTAATGACTTTCTCTCAACGCTAGGACTTATGGATAGGAGCGTCGAGATACTTCGCACTGTGGATAAGCTCAGAAAGATTGGAAAGGATGAAGTGACGCGCATCCTTGCTGAGATTACAGGAAGAAAAGAGAAATCCAATTTGATAGCCTCATTCATCACAAGCAGCGATAACAAAGACTTTACAGAGACGCTGGATGCTATCACAGATCTTATCGGAAAAGGGACTGAGAATGCTGCCAGGATGAGAAAAATCTACTCATATCTTGAAGAGACAGGGATTGCATCCGCGTTCATGTATGACCCTTCCATTACACGCGGCCTTGACTACTACACGGGCATTGTATACGAGACATTCCTCTCAGACTATGAGGAAATAGGATCAGTGTGCTCAGGGGGAAGATATAATGACCTTACTTCGCTCTATATGAAGGAGAGCCTTCCCGGAGTCGGTGCATCCATCGGCCTTGACCGCCTCCTTGCTGCATTAACTGAACTTGAGAGTCCCCTTGCCCAGAAGAAAAGCACTGCAGATATCGTAATCTTTTACAAGAAGGATGAGGAAAGCCTTGCTGTAAGCACTGCTTTCTCTCTTCGGGCAAAGGGCATCAAGACAGATCTCTACCTCTTGCCGGAGAAGAAGGCAAAGGCACAGTATGAGTATGCAGAAAAGCTTGCAATCCCTCTTGCGCTTCTTTTCAAGGATGGCATCTACACAGTGAAGAACCTCAGGAGCCGGGAGAGCTTTGAGACTGACTCCCTTAAGAAGGTGGCCGACCTTTGCCTGTAGATTTCTATTCTCTTCCCGTATATCAGAATAAAGAAGAGATCCTTAAGGCCCTGAGGGAGCACCAGGTAATCGTAATTGAAAGCCCTACAGGAAGCGGGAAGACCACGCAGCTTCCCCTTATCCTGAAAGAGGATGGCTACGATGAAAGGGGAATAATAGGAATCACGCAGCCAAGGCGTATTGCAACCTTATCTGTCACTGATTTCATAAAAAGGCAGATAAACGATGACTCATCCTATGTAGGCTATAAGATGCGCTTCAGCGACACATCCACAGAGGAGACGCGCATCAAGGTAATGACTGACGGGATACTTCTTCAGGAAGTAAAGGCAGACTCCCTTCTTTCAAAATACTCTGTGATCATGGTGGATGAGGCTCATGAGAGGAGCCTCAATATTGACTTCATCCTCGGGCTTTTAAAGGAGATAATCCAGAAAAGGGATGACTTGAAGGTAGTAGTATCATCAGCGACTATAAATGCGCGCACCTTCAGTGAATTCTTCTTTGATGCGCCAGTTATCTCAATCAATGCAAGGACATATCCGGTAGAAGTCAAATACATGCCCTTGAAGATGATGAGGGACCAGGAGGATGAGTACTACAGGAAGATTGATGAGATAATCTTTCGCGACAAGAAAAAGAATTCGGGGGATGTGCTTGTATTCCTTCCGGGGGAAGCTGAGATCAAAGGCCTTATTGAGTACCTGGGATCATCAGAGCACTCAGGGATGTACGACCTCTACCCTCTCTATGGGCGCCTTAGCAAGGAAGAGCAGGAAAGAGTCTTCACGCCTCCAAAAAAAGGAAAGATCAAGGTAGTAGCTGCCACGAATATCGCAGAGACAAGCATCACTATTGACGGAATAACCACAGTAATTGACTCGGGGCGCGTGAAAGTGAACTTCTATAACCAGAAGGACTTCACCAGTGCCCTTGTTGAAAAGGAGATCTCAAAGAGCTCTGCAGACCAGAGAAAAGGAAGGGCTGGAAGAACGCGCTGCGGCATCTGCTACCGCCTCTACAGCGAGAAAGACTATGAGGCAAGGCCCTGCTATGCAGAAGAAGAGATCCTGCACTCGGACCTGGCCGAAGTTGCGCTCAGGATGAGTGAGCTTGGAATCTATAACTACGAGACATTTCCCTTTATTACAAGAGCTAGCGAGAGCGGCTTGAAAAGCGCTGAGGAAACACTGAGGATAATTAACGCAATAAACGAGGACCACACGCTTACAGCAATTGGAAGCATGATGATAAAATTCCCTCTCCTTCCGCGCTTATCGAGGGTAATAGTTGAGTCCATCATGAACTATCCGTCGGTGATGGATGAGGTCCTCATTGCTGTGAGCACGCTTTCTGCACGCCCTCCATACGTGATGCCGATTGACCAGGAGTATGAGGCAAGGAATGCTCATAAGGCATTTCAGGACTCAAAGTACGGCGACTTCATCGGAATGCGCACGATGTTCCTTTCCTACCAGGCTTTGAAGACCAGGGAGGAGCGGGAGAATTTTGCGCGCACATACTATCTTGATATGCAGACTCTCGATGAGATACAGAACATCCACCGCCAGCTTTCTCAGCAGATTTCAGAAGAGGGCATATTCATAGGCCACGGCGGCTCAATCGATGAGTACTTCTCATGCCTTATTGCAGGCTTGAGGCAGTATGTTGCAATGAGGGTTGACCATTACAGCTACAAGACAATTACAGCAGAGAGCATATACATCCATCCTGGCTCCTCGTGGTTCCGCGTCCTTCCCGATTTCATTCTCGCAGGAGAGATCGTAAAGACTACAAGGATGTATGCAAGAACTGTCAGCCCCATAGCAAAGAAATGGATCGACAGCGTGGATGAAGGCCTGCTTTTTGAGCTCTATGGCAAGAAAGGGGAAAAAAGGAAAGCTCTTTTGAAAGGCTCCAGGAAGGCCTCAAAGGATATAAAAGCAGAGCCTGAAGACATCCTTAAAAGCCTTGAGACTGTTAAAAGAGGAAAGAAAGTCTGCTATCTTGTGCCTCTTAAGGACATCGACAGGATCAGCAGACTAAAGCTTGATAACCGCTTTGCAGTCAAGATCGGAAAATACATTTCCAGAAACCGCGTGAAAGCATCTTCCTTAAAGGAATTTAAAATCCTCAAAAGCAGCCCTATCAGCGGAAGGGATGCAAAGATGAGCGTAAATGTCATCAGGGACCCTGAAGGCCTTGATGCAATCCTTTCACGTCTCTTTACTCCTGTTGCCTCTGACAACAACTATTTTGACGTCCTTGGCTTGAGACTTAAGGGAGAGTATGCATCTCTTGTTCCGTACAATACTGTGCTTGAGGCATCTGAAGAAACGCTCTCAACGCTATATGAGATAGCTGAGATCATTCCAAGGAAAAAGAAGCTTATCTTCAGGAAAATCTATCCTTATATTGAAATGCTTGAGGACTTGCTCTGAGAAAGCGGGGAAGGCCCCCGCTTCCCTGTTAATTGGTAATAAGAGCCTCGAGAATCTGAACCTGCTCATCTGTAAGCCCTACCTGGGCCGTCAGATAGACTTCAGCTACATTCTTCAAGCCGCTTTCCGGGAATGCCCTTCCATTGATCTCGAGGAAGAAGTCAACGATTATCTGGCTGATTGCATCGTACTTCTCACTTCCCTTTTCTACGCCATAGTAGTTCTCATAGCTCTTCATGTAGTCTTCGATGATCTCATCCATCGTAGCGCCCGCAAGAGCCTCAAGAAGCGCACTTACCATGCCTGCCCTGTCCTTTCCCTCATTGCAGTGTACAAGCACAGGAGCATCAGGTGCAGAAAGGATGAACTCGATTCCCTCTTTCAGCTTTGCCTTGAAGTCATCAGTTCTGAAGTCAACGCCCATGCCAAGAAGGATAACGCTGCCAGAGCTATAGAGCTCAGCATAGTAGGAATACTGATTGATCGTTTCCCTGATAGTCTCCTCAGTGTCTGCAAGGTTTATTACCTTCTTGATTCCTGCTGCCTCTGCAAGCTCATCAGCATAAGGCGCTCTTATATCATCAAGTGCAGGGTTGCATGAGCGGTAGATCAGATTTTCCTTAAGATTTCCGCCCTTTAAAGCGCGGAAGTTTGCAAAGACTTCATCGCTTGCGTAGTCACTCCTGTTATCTGTTCTCTCAAGATGCCTGATCTCAAACTCTGTAAGGTAGCCAGCCTCCTCTGCTAAGGTGATACACATCTGAGAGCCTATGCCCACCGAGTATGTAGTTGCAAAATCTGCATAGGAAAGTGCGACCTCAACATACTCGCCATTGACCTTTACTAAAGGATTTCCATTGTCTACATCAGAGTAGCTGGTTACAACCGGTGCATAGATAGAATTTCCACCTACCTCGATTGCTACGATATCTCCAAGTGCAAATTCATCAAGGAAATCTGAGCTCATGAGGTCAAGATATGTGTTGCCATAGCGGGAAACCTCTATTATGGTTCCTGTAAGAAGGCCATCTTCAGATACTTCCTGGACAGCTGCGATAGACGGAACTAAAGCTACTCTTTCAGTCGTTGAACACGAAGAAAAAACAACGAGTACAGACAGTAATAGAATTAACAATTTTTTCATAAAACACTCCTATGAAAGCATTCTAGCATCAAATGAAAAAAGGTTGTATGGCTCTCCGTGATAAATTTAATGGGCCGCATCAGAGCAGCCCATGGGTGCATTACATTGAAATTCTATTTAAATCTTCTTCTCAAGTGCATATGGAAGAAGTGCATAGAACCCTGCGCATATTACGAGGTCCTCAACTCTGTTGATCTCGTTTGGAGCATGTGCCTGAGCTTCATCTCCGGGACCGAATCCGATTGCAGGAATCTTATGGCGGCCCGTCGTGGCAACGCAGTTCGTGCTGAATGTCCACTTGTCTACTACAGGATCCTTCTCATAAAGTGCCTTGTAGTCTGCAACTGCAGCCTGTACAAGCTCATGGCTCTCATCGATCTTCCATGTCGGGAAATAGAGCTCCTGTGAGTACTCCTTATTCGTCCAGCCGATCTTCTCATAATCAGGCATCTCAACGATGAAAGAATCCGGCTCATCGCCCGTTGCCTTTGCTATGTATTCGCGCACCTGGCTGATTGCAAGATCTGCATCCTCTCCCCATGTGAGGCGTCTGTCAAGATAGAGCATTGCATAGTCTGCTACTGCGCACTGCGAGGGTCCCCTGACATCCATCTGGCTTACTGTGATCGTACCCTTTCCAAGGAATTTCTCATCATCAGGCTGCAAATCCTCATTGAGCTTCTCTATTGCAAGAGCTGCACGCGCTGCCTTGTATGCAGCAGATACTCCGCGCTCTGGTGCAGAGCCATGGCATGAGATACCCTTCAGGATAACCCTTATCTCCATTCTCCCCCTGTGTCCGCGATAGATCCTGCAGCTTGTAGGCTCTGTTGAGACCACGAGGTCCGGCTTGAACTTCTCCTCCTCAATAAGATACTTCCAGCACATTCCATCGCAGTCCTCTTCCATTACCGTGAACGTAAAATATACGCTGTACTCTCCCCCATAGCCGAGCTCCTTAAGAATCCTTCCTGCGGTAATCATGCTTGCAGCACCGCCCTTCTGGTCGCTTGCTCCTCTTCCGAGCACAAGGCCATCCTTGATCTCGCCTGAGAATGGATCGAAGTCCCAGTTGTTGATGTTTCCAACCTCTACTGTATCGATGTGTGCATCGAATGCTATCTTCTTCTTTCCAGAACCGACTCGGCCCACAACGGAACCAAGCCCGTCGATATATACCTCATCAAATCCTGCCTCCTTGCAAAGCTCTACAATAAGACGGCATACATCCTCTTCCTTCGAAGAATAGCTCTTCGTCTTGACGAGCTTTGAAAGGTTCTCCGCTGTATATGAGCGGTACTTCTCAGCTAAATCACGAATCTGCTCAACAATTGTCATAGTAAAACTCCTCCTGTCTACTTTATCTTATCTGCTTTTTTCCAAAGTTTTTTTGCTGCCTCTCTGCTCTTTGCATAGATTTCATCTGCATCTACTTCAGTGAAGGCCTTATCTCGAAGAACAATCCTTCCATTGATGATGACAGTATCCACTGCATTGCTGCTCATGCCCCATACAAAATGCGATGCAGCATTCTCATCTACAAACGGCGTCGGTGCATCATAGTCAAGAAGCACTAAGTCTGCCTTATATCCTTCCCTGATGCATCCTATCTTGAAGCGCGATGAGAAAGTGCTCTCAACGAGGCTGTTGCCGCGGCTAAGGATCTTGAGGAAATCTGCTGGCCAGAATGGCCCGCCATCATCCTTATGCTTGAAAAATCCGATCTTGATCTCCTCAAACATATTGCCGCCGCATCCGTCAGTGCCGAGAATAAGCTTCTCAATGTCAGCAAGGTGCCTGTTGTATCCGACATTGTTATTCATATTGCTTCTCGGGTTATGTGCAAAGAAGCACCCTCTCTCATTAAGAAGCCTTATCTCATCATCAAAGAGATGGATTCCATGCACAAGGAGAGTCCTGTCACTTAAGAGTGAGAACCTGTCAAGCCGGTTTATTATATCTTCTGAGAACATGTGGTGAGAATAAGTCTGGTCATACTTATCCTCAGCAACATGTATATGCAGGCCTCTGCCTGTTTCTTCTGCAGCTTCCCTTAAAAGCTCCATTCCCTCATCAGGGACTGTAAAGGGAGCGTGCGCTCCGATCATGGCCTCAAGAGTCAGGTCAGCGTTATCCTTGAGACGCTTGTCAATCTCTCTTGCAAAGCGGATGTTCTCTTTAACGCCATCGCGCACTTCATCCATGCCGCGGTTTCTGTCAGTGACTTCATAGCATGTAGCTCCGCGTACCCCGATTTCCTCCATGCCCTTTGCAATTACGGATAAAGAGCCGTCAATAAAGGAAGGGGATGCATGGTGGTCTATAACGCTCGTGGTTCCTGCCTTGACTGCATCAAGTGAGCAGATTAAGGCAGAATAATAGAGGCTCTCCTCATCAAGTGCCCTGTCAAGGCGCCACCACCACTCCTTTAATACTTCGATGAAGTCCCTTTGAGGCCTGGCATCAATCAGCATGCCCCTTGAGAGTCCTGAGTAGTAATGGTGGTGCGAGCAGACATTGCCAGGAATCAGGGTCTTCCCGCTTGCATCAATTATTGTGTCTGCTTTCTCAGAGAGGTTTTTTCCAACCTTCCTGATCTCTTTCTTCTCGATGAAGATGTCCATATTCTCACTGATAGTATATGGAGGCTTTGTTTCAAAGAGTCTTGCGTTCTTTATAAGTATGCTCATGCTCACTCCTTAACTGGTCCCAAAAGGTAATGGTAGCTTGTAAAAATCTCATCAATGAGCATCTCAAGCTCAGGAGGAAGTCCCTCTACAGAGATAATTCCCTCGCTGTCGATGCTTCCTGTGAGGATGTAATCCTTATAGCGCACCTTGAGAGCATTTCCCTCGTAGTAGAATCCTTCGTTGCTGCTGTTCTCAAAGTCATCTAGAAGGCTGAAGAGAGTGAATTTCTTCTTATATGGCCCTCCCGAGTACGGGCAGAATGTCTCGCAGTTGCCGCACTCATTGCAGTATGCATCAAGGTGTATGATCTCAAAAGGATCAGAAAATACTTCCCATGCTCTCATGTCAACTGCAACATTTGCACGGTTAGGACATACATCCACGCACTTGGAGCAGAGGTACGAGCACTCAAGGCATCTCTTTCCTTCCCTTTCAAAGAACTGTTTGTCATCGAGGGCCATGTCAGAGCGCATGATAGTGCTCTTCTTTTCCGTGAGGGCTGCATAATACGCGTTTTCATCATCCCTGAGGCTCTCGCACTCATCATCATCCCGCTGATCTTCCTCGTGGCCGTGATCAAAGTCACATGAGCACTCATCATCGTGATGGTGTTTGCATGAGCATTCATTCTCTCCATCATGCTCAGAGCAGCAGCATGACTCGTCTTCCTCGCTAAGCATTTTAGAGTAGATGCTGTCAATTGCTGCTTCAACTGCACTGCGGGCAGAAGCGATGCACTCAACTACAGTACTCGGGCCGGTAAGCGCATCCCCGATTAAAAACACGCCATCTTCTTCCTTGCTGTAGCTAAGAGTGCTGAGCTCTTCTTCGCTTACACTCTCGCCTATTGCCTGAATCAGGTAGTCACACCTGATTACCCTTGTCTCATCTGTCTCAACAGGCTTTCTTCTGCCAGAAGAGTCCTTTTCGCCAGGCCTCAGGATGCGAAGCGTAAGAAGGCCATCCTTTAACTCTACTGGATTATTAAACCAGTTGAAGGAAACTCCGTCATTTAATGCCTCCTCATACTCTTCAATATCTGCTGGCATGTCCTCAAGGCCTCTGCGGTATACGATGGAAACATCCTTCACGCCGTCCGTTCTCATTGCAGCGCGTGCTGCATCCATCGCAGTGTTTCCGCAGCCCACTACGACAACGCTCTCTCCAAGCTTTACTTTCTCGCTCTTCATGCGCCTTAAAAAGCTTATAGCGCTCTCTCTTTTTCCGTTTCCGCTAACTTCAAGAGCGCGTGACTTCTCAGCCCCGATTGCAACGAATATGTAGCTGTAGCCTCCGGCCTTGAGATCAGGAATGCTTGCTTTAGCATTGAAGTGGAAAGAGACTCCGTTTTCCTCTATGAAGGAAACATCACGCTCTACAACCTCCTCAGGTATCCTGAAAGATGGAATTACTGCCTTGCATACTCCGCCAGCACTTCCTTCTTTTTCAAAGACATCGACAGTAAATCCTGCGCGGCGGAGGAAATACGCTGCAGAAAGTCCTGCAGGGCCTGCTCCTATTACAGCAGCCTTGACAGATGCATCCTCATCTGGCTTTTCCCAGAACTCTTTCTTATACTCTGCCATCGCAGACTCAACTAGTCTCTTCTTGACTTCACGGATTTTGACAGCGCCCTCGTAGTCCTTCCTCGTACAGTGGTTCTGGCACTCATGGCTGCAGATCCAGCCTGTAATGTTTGGAAGCGCATTATCCAAATAGATCAATGCGAGAGCCTCAGAAAGGCGCCCTTCTGATGCCATTGCAACATAATCGGGTATCATCTGGTGAATCGGGCATGACTCAACGCATGGTGCTACATAGCAGTCCAAAAGCGGAAGCTCCATATTCAGCTTTATGCTTCCATGGCCCTTATAATCCTTTGATGAGAACTCTTTGGGATCCTTTGCCTTTTCAAGGATTGCCTCAAGCCTCTCGATGTCTATCTTTTCACTTTCCCAGGATGAAAGAGCCTTGAGAGCGCGTGCCATAGATGCCATGCGGTAGTATCCGCCAGGCTGAAGCATGTCTGTTGCGACTGTTATCGGCCTGATTCCGGTCTCAAACAGCTCCTTGATATTCAGTGCATTGGCCCCTCCTGAATATGAGATTGGAAGAGTCCCGTCAAATTCCCTGGAAAGCTTCAGTGCAACGCTGAGCGATAGCGGCATCAGGGCACGCCCTGACATATACATCTCATCCCCGGGCAAAAAGCCCTGGTCATTGACAGAGCCAAGAGTGTTCGTAAGCTTTACGCCAAAGCCGCGCCCGCTGTCTTTTGCAACCTTCCTTAAGCGCCTAAGCATTGCAACTGCATCATCATATTGAAGGTCATGATCAAAGCTCTCACGCTTTAGCGTGAGGTATGTATAGCCAAGGCCATCAAGGATTGAGCGTACAGTTTCATAGCCATTAAGCGTCGGATTTAATTTGACAAAAGTATCAAGACCCTTTTCCTTGAGCATGTAATTGCAGATTGCCTCAATCTCATCAGGAGGACATCCATGCATCGTTGAAAGGGTGACTGACGGTGAGATGTTGTAGCTTATCTTATCAATGTTCTTAAGGACGCTGCCTTCCTTTCCGTCAAACGATGTTCCCGAGAACAGTCCATCTTCGAGCATGGCCTTAAGTGATCTCTTATACTCTTCAAAGAGCTCACTGGTGCGTGCATCAATCATCTTGTTGATGTAGGCATCCATCCTCTCGCTCTTGATGCCTTCAAGGTTATATCCCACTGATATATTGAATATGAATGAAGGCTCTTTCCACTCATCATGTGTAACCATGTCAAGGACATGGACGATGAACCATGCCTTGAGATATTCATCATATGCCTTCTCCAGTGTAAGCTCAGTGGACCACTCTGTATTGTATCCCTCATCGCGTGCATCAATACAGGGCTTTGCAATCTCAAGAGTGTCCATGATCTGAACAGTCTTGAGCTCTATGAACCTTGCGCCGACCAGATAGCTGGTAATAATATTCTGTGCCAGCTGAGTATGGGGTCCTGCTGCAGGCCCGAGGGCGCTCCTGGCGCTCTGGGAAAAAACCCTGATGGATTTACCATCATCAGCATCACTGTAGAACATATCCTCTTTTATATTGAATATGCTCCCCTGTCCTCTTAACTCCCCCGTAATCCTTTCCAAAAGTTCCTCAAAAGGAACAGGCCTCATTATATCTGCCATCGCTTTTCTCCTATCAGTTTTAATTCTACCGTATTGAGGTCAGGTGTCAATGAAAATTTTGCAACAAAACGCAACACATCAGATCATATACATCGAGTACCACAGGGCATAGATTATGAGAAGGTGCACAGGGTAATACGCATAGAAGAAAAAGCCGGGGATGATGCCCTTTGCCTTCCTGTCTGCCCTGGCTCCTATGAAGTAGACAAGAATGGAGGAGAGGAAAACAGATGCTGATGTTGTTGCATGGTCAAGCATTGTTCCTGAGTAGAGCAGGCTCCTGAAAAAAAAGCATGCAAGAGGAATGAGCATGAGGCTTATCTTTCTCCTCTGATATTTTTCCGTGTAGTAATACACGAGAGCAAATGAGGGTGCAATCATGCTCCAGTCTGCTATAAGGGAGATGGGAAAGTAGATGATCAATGCTATAAGGCCATACACAATTCCCTTCCTGTCTATAAGGACAACTGCCAGCATGCTTGCTAAAAGCGTAAAGATCACATTAAGCCTCTTGCCAAACAGGAGGGAAAAGGGCACTTGTGAGAAAAGTGCCCAGAAAAGCATCCTCAGCGCATAGTGCAGGACTGAGTGAGTGTATTTAACGCCCTGAACAATGAAATAGCACATTATTACAATCGTGAAGTCGCCAAGGAACTGACAGATTTCATATGGCCAGAAGGAAAGAGGAAAGAATACGGAAGAGATGTGGTCAAGCGTCATTACTGCTATCGCAATGAGCTTCAGGCCATCTCGCGCTACGTTGTAATCCTTTCTCAGATTTCTTTCTTTCACTTCCTCTCTCCCTTTCTCAATTATATCGTAAAAGGTGAAAACTTGCGCTTTCAATAATTAAAGCTTAAAATATTGCCATGGTTGAGAAAAGAGCATATCAGAAGGCAGAACTTGAGCCTTTAGCCGTTGATTCAGAAGAGTTTCTTAAAGGTGATTATACAGAGGATGCGAAAGAGCGCATCCTGAAAATCATAGAAACTGAGGCCCCAATTACCCTTGCCCTGCTCTCCAAGCGTCTTATCAACAGCTATGGCATTAAAAGGCTTGGCTCCTCGCTCGATGAATACTTTAACTCTGTGCTCATCAAGGAGCTTGAGGATGAGAATAAGGTACGCACAGAGATTTACGCAGGCGAGAAAGTCTTCTTCAATTCTGATGCCTCCAAATTCTTCCGCCCTACCCCGGATGACCCTGAAGAAATAAGATACTCATACCAGATTCCTGTTCCTGAGGCCATAAACGCAATCGAATACATATTCCAGGAGAGGGGAAAGAAGTATTCGAAAAAGGACCTCTTATCTGAGTTTTCCAAAGAGCTTGAATACCAGAGGAAAGGCAGCCAGGTCGTAGCTCTTTTCAAGAAGGCCTTCGAAGAGGGAAAGAAAAGAGGAATCATAAAGAAAACTTCCAGCGGAAAGTTCTACGCCTGAAAGGCCCTTACACATTCAAAAAAAACCCCCGGCTAAACTAAAATGACATTTTTGATTAGACAAGGTTTGCTATTCCCGGGTATACTAAAGCCGTGATCTGATTTGTAATTTCCAAGGAGCTTAACATGGCCTATATAAAGCGCGCAGCAGAAGAGACAATTGCACGAATCTCAAAGATGTTTCCAGTCTTGCTTGTAACAGGACCAAGGCAGGTTGGCAAGACAACGCTTCTGAGAAAATTGGCCGAATATGACAGAAAATATGTCACGCTTGATGATCCTGATGCCAGGTATCTTGCAAAACATGATCCGGCCCTCTTCTTGCAGCGCTACTTTCCTCCCGTCCTCATTGATGAGATTCAGTATGCTCCAGAGCTTTTGCCCTACATCAAGATGAGTGTTGATACTTCTAAGAGGAAAGGAGACTTCTGGCTTACTGGCTCACAGGTCTTTCACCTTATGAAAAGTGTCAGTGAGACTCTTGCAGGACGCGTCGGGATTTTAAACCTCTTAGGCCTTTGTGATGCTGAGATCTGCCAGGAAGAAAGTGAGCCCTTCAAGACAGACGCAGAGCATCTGATGAAGCGCTTGTCTGTAAGGAGAAAAAGGAATCTTAACGAAATTTACCAGAGGATATTCCGCGGCTCCATGCCAGAGCTCTATGCAGATGAGAACATTGATTGGGAAACCTATTACCGCTCATACGTCAATACATATCTGCAAAGAGATATCCGCGCCCTTGCACAGGTTGCTGACGAAATGCAGTTCTACAATTTCATGACGGTTGCTGCAGCTCACACATCAAGACCTGTTGTATATGAGCAGCTGGCAAGGGATGCAGGAATCTCAGCTCCTACTGCAAGGAAATGGCTCTCAATCCTTTCTTCATCCCATATCATCACCCTTCTGCAACCCTACCACAACAATGCACTAAAGCGCGTTGTAAAGATGCCGCTACTACATTTCCTCGATACAGGACTTGCTGCATACCTTCTTAAATGGGATAATCCTGAGGCCCTTGAAAGAGGCGCTGCATCAGGCGCTTTCTTTGAAAGCTATGTCTTCTCGGAAATCTACAAAAGCTACCTCAACGCGGGCAAAGAAGCACCCATTTACTATTACCGTGACAAGGACAAGAAAGAGATAGATCTCGTGCTCTGCCAGAATGGGGTGCTTTCCCCGATAGAGATAAAGAAGGCATCATCTCCAGGCAAAAGCGCAATTAAAAACTTCAAAACTCTTGCTCCACCGACAAAGCACGAAGGCCTTGAAGCTATGAAAACAGAGCTTGGAAGCGGAAGTGTAATCTGTATGGCAAACGATCTTCTTCCTGTTGATGAAAAGAACTGGTATGTGCCTGTCTGGCTGATCTGAGATGAACCGGTTCTGAGGACTCTGATTGCCTCTTTGGGATGGGAAAAGGCGGATTTTCATCATCACCTTTTAAGAAAATTTATTTTTTGCTCAATTTTCTCTTATTAAATCTGCGAATTTTAATATTTTCCTTTACAATTGCCTATCTTTTGCTATACTTAGGGAAAGTATAGGAGAATATTTATGCTGATTAATCTAGAAATGAAGCCTGAAATCAGGAAAAAGAATGTTGCGCGATGCAAGGAAAAGGGAATCAAGCTCCCGACCTTCAAGGAAATGAAAAATCCAAGCCTTATAAGCAAGGATGTTCTCGATAAACTCAAGAAGACAGGGCTGTGGGATGTAAATCCTGTAAACCTGTACAGAATCAACTGGCACAACGAGCCTACAGAGAAGGGCGGCCTCTATGGCAAGGTCAACTATATCGAGATTCCCCGTTCAATCACGGGAACGAGGGCAAGGATCTTCGCACTTGCCGGGAAGTTCTTCCCATGCGGAGTTCATAAGGTAGGCGCTACGTATTCATGCCTGGCACCAGCACTTGTTACTGGTAACTTCGATGCCGTCAATCAGCAGGCAGTATGGCCAAGCACTGGCAATTACTGCAGGGGCGGTGCATATAACTCAGCCCTGCTTGGATGCAAGAGCATCGCAATCCTTCCTGAGGATATGAGCCAGGAGCGCTTTACCTGGCTTAAGACAGTAGCTGGAGAGATCATCGCAACTCCTGGATGCGAGTCCAATGTAAAGGAAATCTTCGACAAATG
>CAZHQL010000017.1:0-16577 GCA_964534915.1 uncultured Spirochaetaceae bacterium
GTGCTCTCACATAACAAGACTCTTTCTGCGCAGCTCTACAGGGAATTCAAGACATTCTTTCCTGAGAATGCTGTAGAGTACTTTGTATCGACATACGACTACTACCAGCCAGAGGCATATGTGCCGGGAAAGGACCTTTACATCGAAAAGGAAACAGATATTAACGATGAGATAGACCGCCTGCGCCTCTCTGCCTCTTTTTCCCTTCTTGAGCGCCGTGATGTGATCGTAGTTGCAACAGTCTCATGCATATATGGCCTTGGAAGCCCTGTGGCCCTGACTGATATGGTACATACTTATAACACAGGGGAGGTCTTTGACCATAAGAAGGAGTTCAAGCGCCTTGCAAGAATGCTCTATGAAAGAAATGAGTACAGCCTTGAGCGCGGCACTTTCCGCTCCCGCGGTGACATCATCGAAATATACCCTGCGTATTTGGAGACTGCCTTCCGCATAAGTCTTGACTGGGATGAAATTACTGAGATCACATGGTTTAATCCCGTAAGCGGTGAGCGCTATGAGTCAGTTGACTCCTTAACGCTGTATCCTGCAAAGCAGTTCGTGCTCCCGGATTCATACATAAAGAAGGGCATTGAAAGGATAAACGAAGAAAAAGAGGAGAGGATAGAGTACTTCAAGAGCAATGGAAAGCTCGTGGAAGCTGAGAGGATCAAGGCGCGCGTTGAGTATGATCTGGAGATGCTGAGCGAAACAGGGCATTGCTCTGGAATTGAGAACTACTCGCGTCCCCTTTCAGGAAGAGCGCCGGGAGAGCGGCCCCAGGTACTCCTTGATTATTTCCCCTCAGATTTCGTCACGTTCATAGATGAGTCCCATGTAACTCTTCCCCAGATCGGTGCGATGTATGAAGGAGACAGGTCCCGAAAGCTCAATCTTGTTGACTATGGCTTCCGCCTTCCATCGGCCCTGGATAACCGCCCCCTCAAGTACGAGGAGTTTGATGAAAAAGTCGGGCAGAGGATTTATGTATCTGCAACGCCGGGAGAAAGGGAAAGAAGGGAATCAACACAGATTGTTGAGCAGCTTATAAGGCCCACGGGGCTTCTCGATCCCAAGATTGAAGTAAGGAGCACAACAGGCCAGATGGAAGATCTCTATGGGGAGATCCAGAAGACAATCAAAAAGGGTGAAAGGACTATAATCACAACGCTTACAAAGCGCATGGCAGAGGACTTAACGGATTACCTGTCATCTCTTAATCTTAAAGTGCAGTACCTTCACTCAGAAGTAGAGACGATTGAGCGCGTTGAGATCCTGAGGGACTTAAGAAAGGGAAAATACGATGTTCTTATAGGAATAAACCTGCTCAGGGAGGGCCTTGACCTTCCGGAGGTGTCCCTCTGTGCAATACTCGATGCAGACAAGATAGGATTTTTGCGCTCTGCAACGTCTCTTATACAGACTATAGGAAGGGTTGCGCGCAACGCAGACGGGCGCGTAATAATGTATGCTGACAGGATAAGCGATGCCATGGCTGAGGCAATTGAGGAAACAGAGCACAGAAGGAGCATACAGAGTGCGTATAACAAGGAGCATGGAATAACGCCTGTGACAGTTAAGAAGGCTGTTGAGGACATAATCGAAAGGGATAAGGAAGAGAAGGAAGAAGAGGCCAGGGAGGACATCAGGATAAGGAAGGCCGGCTACAACCTTCTTGTTGAAAAGGAGAGGAAGAAGTACATCCGCGACCTTGAGAGAGAAATGCTGGAGTATGCTAAGAACCTCGAGTTTGAGAAGGCCGCGGCTGTACGTGATGAGATAGCCCGGTACAAGGCTATCTGAAGTCAAAGAGAATCATATCATAGCGTGACGGGGTCATGGTGGGTGTTGCTATCTTGTAGTAACTCGTGCTCGGGAAGGCGTTGATGACGCCGTTATAGAGATCTGTCACGCTCACTGTCCTGTTGTTAAACTTTGAAGTATGTGTTGCTTCATCTTCTGCCAGGTCATAGTCTAAATAGCTGAGCAGAGAATATGTAAAATATCCATGCTCAAGGCTGCTTGCTTCGTATGCCATCTGGTCAGCAGAAGATGCAGAAAGCACATATGCCTCTGGCATTGCACTGTTGCTGCTATTTAAAGTCTCAAAGGACAGTTTGACGGATTTTATGAGATTGTAGAATTCAAGGTATGAATAATCATCGTCTTTTATAGTCTTTTCCTTATATGTATTCGTGCTTGCTAAATCTCCCTCTTCAATGAAAACGCCTGAGTAGCACGAGTCGAGGATTATGAGCTTGCGTGCGCTATAAGGAGAAAGGAGGCCATCATCATCCAGCATAGTTCTGACTGAAATTGTGTTATAAGAGCCAGAGTTATACTCATATGAGTATACAAGGTCTCCTGTATCCTCTACTCCATGTCCTGCATAGTAGAATATGATTAAATCCTCTTCTCCTGATGAGCCTAGGATGTCCTCAAAGAGCTCCGAGATTTCATTAAGTGAAGGATTTGTCTCAAATTTCAGGTACACATCCTTATCGCCAGTGGAAGCCATCAGCGATACTTCAAAGCCGTTTTCAGTGTCAGTGTATGTATAGATCTCATAGTCCATCCTGCCGTCCACTATGTTCCTTATCTGCTCGCTTACTGCAGCAGCATCGGATGAAGTGTAATCAAGAGTACTTATACTGGTGGTATGCTTATAGCCAATGCCCATCGCAATCATATAGAGCTTCGCATTTGCCTTCTCGCTATAGAAGTACTCGCAGGAAAAGAGCATGATGGCTGAAAGTATTATCAAAAGCGCTTTTCTCATCTCTCACCTCCGACTTTAATGAGGCATCCAAGGCCGACAGAAAATAAAAGCTCATCCTTTGTGAAATGTACTTCCAGAGGAACTGTCAGCGCTGCTTTACGCCCTGCGTAGAACTCAAGCGCGCTTGATGCGCTTCCTGTCATTATCGAGGCCCTCACTTCGCTGTAGTAGCGATAAAGAAGGCTGCCTTTCACTTTGAGCGTGAATAGCTCTGTGAAGCTGTAACGGTACGAAAGTCCTATGCCGAAGTCAAAATGGCTGTTTAATGCATAGTACTTATACACTGGCGAACTCGATACGTAAGAGGCACTCAAAGGCATGCTGATGCTGTGCCTGCCCATAGCCAGGCCTAAAGGCTCTGCTTCAATGCCGATTGCGTAGCTGCTCCTCATGATCTCATCATCCTTTACTTTTGTTCCCACTCTTGACAAGGAGAGTGAATAAAACGATGTGTAGGAGATGGCAGAGAGGCTGCTCAGAATAAGAAGCAGAACCAAGATAATAGAAATTAGTCTTTTCATTTTATCTTTCTCCTTACTTCTTAATCGGGCAAAGTTAAAGAGTGTTCAAAGTTTTGTTATGCTTTCTTCGTTTATCAAGAGGCTCACATAGTTCTTCGCCGGTTTGACAAGCGAGGATGCAAGGATATATGAGCCGTTGTAGTCCACGCATATAAGGTAGTGCGAACCTGTGTACTCTACGCTTATGATCCTTGTGTTGTTGATGATGAGGTAGGATGGGTACATCTCAGGATTGACTGCCTCATCGGATATCATGACAGATTCGGGGCGGAAAAAGAGAAGCCCTGTCTGGCCTTCAAAGAACATGGATGCATCCAGCAGTGTCCCGTCCCCTGTAAAGGATGCGGTAAACGCGCTGTTAGGCCTGTTGTAAAGGCTTTCAGGAGTGCCATCAGATATTACCATGCCATCCTTCATTATTATGATCCTGTCAGAGATTGCAAATGCTTCCTCCCTGTCATGAGTTACGTATATCATGGTAATTCCCGTGATATTATGTATATCCCTTATAAGAGTCCTGAGCCTCTTTCTTAATGGTGCATCGAGTGCAGATAAGGGCTCATCAAGAAGAAGTATCTTGGGCTCGGATGCAAGTGCGCGGGCAAGAGAGACGCGCTGTGCCTCTCCTCCTGAGAGGGATGAGACCTTCCTCTTTGCGTATCCTGCAAGGTCCACATGCTCTAAAAGGAGCTCAGTCTGTGCCTTGATTTCCTTGCTGCTCTTTCTCTTCTTGTTCATCCCGTACTGGATGTTCTTCTCAACATTCATGTTGGAAAAGAGCGCATAGTCCTGGAAAACAAGACCGATGTCCCTCTGCTGTGTGCTTTTCCTGCTCACATCCTCCCCGTCGAGTATGATCTCTCCTTCATCAGCGCTCTCAAGCCCTGTAAGGATTTCAAGTGTTGTGCTCTTTCCGGATCCCGATGGCCCGATTATGGATATGAACTCACCTTCCTTGACAGAAAAGGAGACATTCAGCTCAAAGTCATCGTATTTCTTCTTTAAATTCCTTATTTCAAGATATTCCATTTTTCCTTCCTTTTGCCTGGCTAAAGATGAAGACAATGAATGCAAGGGCCAGGAGAATGCTTCCAAGCGCGCTTGATGCTCTGTAGTCATAGCTTCCGATTTTCCTGTATATGAGAATCGGAAGGGTAGTTATTCTTCCTCCTGCCAGGCTCAGTGTCGCATTCACTTCCCCAAGCGAGAGTGCAAAGGAGAATATGAACGCCTTCCTGCGGTAGCTTTTTAACATCGGGTGTTCAACGCGCCAGTATGTCTCAAAGCTCCCTTTTCTAAGCGTGTATGATGCATTTGCTATCAGCTGTGGTATTTCCTTAGCTCCCGGGAGCATCGTCCTGAGCGCAAATGGAATCGTAAGCACAAGGTGCGTTGCAATCACAAGCGCATAGTCAAGAGCTCGGGCGCTATGCGCAAGATGCGCAGAAAGGTAGTTATATCCAAGGCCGAGTGTGACGCTTCCAGTTGCAAGGGGAAGAGTTGCAAAGAGCGGCGCAAGGCGGCTGTTTGTCTTCACTGCATACATCGAAATGCCCTCTGCAAGCACAGCAGCAACTGCAGCTGATACCGTTGCAATAAAGAGGCTGTTCAGGATGGATGATAAAAACGAGGGTGTGCTGAATACAAGAGTGTAGGAAGAGAGAGAAAAAACGCCGTTTCTGTCAGATATTGAGCGATAGAAGATGCTTAAGAGCGGAGGAAGGATGAAAAGGAGCATCAAAACAGTTAAAAAGAAAGCAAGAGCTTTCATCTTTTTGTTTTCTATCTTTCTTATCCTGCTTTTGCCTTTATCGGCAATCTCCTTTCTCTTTCCAGCAAAGGAAAGGAGCAGGAACAGCGTGGTTATTATGAATGAAAAGACAGAAAGAGCACTTGCTTCTGAGTAATTTAGGGATATGTGAGCTCTTCTGTAGATCTCAGTCTCAAGGGTTGAGTACTCAGGATTTCCTCCAAGCACCATCACAATTGAAAAGGATGAGAAACAAAAGAGGAATATCAGGGCAAATGAGCCGAATATTACAGCTTTTAACCGAAAGAGCGTAATTTTAAAGAATGTAGCTGTCTTGCTGACTCTGAGCGTATAGCTTGCTCTCTCTTCTTCCCTTGAAAGATGCTCCCAGCTGTTTGTAATCAGGCAGAATGCAATCGGGATATTAAGATACACGTGGGCAAGGATGACTGCGCCGAATGTGTATAGTATCCTGATTGGGGACTCATCAAGGCCGAAAAGGCTCTTTAAAAGCGTGTTCAGAACCCCGTTATTTCCATAGAAGATGACAAAGCCAAGGACTACAAGGATTGAGGGAATCGTAAATGAGAGAGCAGAAAGAGACAGCACGAGCTTTCTGAAGCGGAAACTGTAGTGGGCAAAGAATGCTGCAAAAGGAAGAGCCACTGCAACAGAAATCAGGGCAGATAATAAGCTCTCAATGAGCGTAAAGCGCAGAAGGCGGTATGTATAAGCACTTTTAAAGACAGATACAAATGCGCCAGGTCCGCCCTTGAACGCCATTGAGAACGTATAGTAAAGCGGTAGGCAAATAGGAATATCAAAACAAGGAATCCCGGGAAGGATAGCCATCTGTATATGCTGTTTGCCTTATTGTCTTTCAATTCGTCATTACCTCTATCCAGTCAGATAAGATTTCTTCTAATTGATTTTCCAACACAAAGCTGTCACTTGTAAAGAGCTTTTGCGGAACAGGTGCATACTCATAAGAGTCTGGAAGAGCTGCTTCAGCATTCACAGGATACATGCTGTTAAACACTGCGATGTCACTCTGTGCCTTAGTCAGGATATAGTCTATAAAAGCCTCAGCGTTTTCCCTGTTTCTTGCATTCTTTACAATTCCGATGCCCTCAATGGTTCCCTGGTGCCCGTCAGAAAAGATTAGGGCCTTATAGCGCGTGGTATTCTCATTCATCACATGGTAAACAGGGCTTGTTGTGTAGCTTATTACAAGAGGTGCCTCTCCCTCAGAAAAGAGGCCGTAGGCAGAAGACCATCCCTCTGTCATCGCAAGCATGTTCTCCCTCAGGATGCTCCACCACAAAAGGTACTCATCTTCCCCGAGCGCGTTGTAAGTCCACATTAAAAGCCCGAGCCCCACGCTGCTTGTCCTCGGGTCAATGAGGATTATCTTGTTCTTATACTCAGGGCGCGTTAAATCTGAGAGCTTTCGGGGGACAGGAAGGCTGCTTTCGCTGTCCATCACGAATGAAAAGACTCCATAATCAAAAGGAAGAAGGCGATACTCCTTGTCAAAGACCAGGTGCTCTGGAATATACTTAAGAGCAGGGCTTTCATAGACAGAGAGGATATCAGCATCATATGCCCTGTATGCCATGTCATCCGTTATTCCGAGAACTACATCTGCCTCTGTTTTTTCGCCCTCCATGATAAGGCGAGAGAGCATCTCAGAAGAGCTTCCTGCGCTCACAAGGTTTACCTTTATTCCACTTTCCTCTTCAAATGCGCCAATTACGGTGGATGCAGGTCCCCAGTCCCCTGCGAAGGAGTCGTAGGCATAGACAGTAACAGAATTTTCACTGCTTTCTGCTGCACCGGATGCGAATGAAGGCATCGCAAGGATAACTAGAACGAATAGCAAAGTGAGAAAGTTTTTCATCTCAACCTCCCAAAAATAATCGTTCCGGGGAAAATTTTTTATACAAGTCGCTCCCTACGCTGGTATTATCCAGATCAGGTTGACGGGTATGATCTCAGGCAAAGTGTGCCACCCCGGCCACCTAATAAGCTAGACCAATTACTTAAAGCTCGTCAAGCTTTAAATATTCATTTTCTTAAAGTAGAATAAAGCTCATGAAGAGACTTTACAGCGCTGAGCGTGTGAATGAATTTGACAGAATAGAAAGAGAAAAGCAAGCACTGGCGAGCATCGCTCTTATTAAAGGCGCAGCAGAAGCAGCATACGATGAGATCAAAAGGATTGTTAAAAACAGAAAGACGCTCATCCTCACAGGCTCTGGGAATAACGGAGCAGATGGGCTTGCACTTCACTTAATCCTCAAGGAGAAGGGTTTTTCATCAAAAGTATATTACATAGAAGAGGCAAAGAGTGAGGAGAACAAGCACTTCAGGGCATTGATTTGCCAGGATGATATCACAGAGAGCATAAGAGGCTTTGATCTTTATATCGATGCTGTTTATGGCGCATCGTTCCATCCGCCTTTAAAGGATGATGTAAGGCTTCTTTTTGACGAAATAGAGAGCGCTAAGGCCTATACTGTTTCCCTGGATGTTCCCTCTGCATACTACTTTAAGGCAAACCTTACCATAAGCTTTACAATGTATAAGCAGGAGGCATTCCTTCAGAACACAAGCAAAAGGATAGTCCTTAAAAACCCTGGCTTCAGCGATGAGCATATTGATGCATACAAGGAAGACTCAGTTTTAATTGAAGAGTCAGACTACAGCGTTCTTCCTTTTCGTGACTCAGACTACAAGAACAGGAGGGGACACCTTCTTATAAAAGCAGGATCGGCTGAGTACAGGGGAGCTGCTCTTCTCTCTGCAAAGGCAGCATTTCACTCAGGCGCGGGCCTTGTAACGCTTGAGACAAAGGATCAGGGCTTTGCCTATTACTATCCATCTGTAATTGTAAGGGAGAGTGTAAGAGACTATTCCTTGTATTCGGCTCTCCTTTCTGGCCCTGGCTGGGCTGGCGAGAGCAACAGAAGCTTCTCTTCATTTCCTGGCCCTATGGTTCTTGATGCAGATGCGCTTGAGAAAATCGAGAAGGGAGATGATTTTGGCTTTCGCGCAGTAATTACACCGCACGAGGGGGAATTCAGGCGCCTTACAGAGCGCCTTGGCATAGAGTGCGATGCTGTCTCCCTTTCAAAGGAGATCAAGGCAATAGTTGTAAGAAAGAGCAATATCGTTGAGATTGCATATGGGACAAGAAGATTCTATTACATTGGAAACAACCCGAGCATCGCTGTTGCTGGAAGCGGCGATGTCCTTGCTGGCATTATCGGAGCATTCCTTGCATCCGGCATGAGCCCGCTTGATGCGGCAATCAATGCAGTAATCCTTCATCAGAAGAGCGGGAGGATCCTTAAGAGGAAGATCGGATACTATGACTCAGGAGAGCTTATCATGGAGGTTGGAAAGAACAGATGATACAGCTCTATCCAATCTCGCTTTTTCTCCTTATGTTCTCATCCCTTATCTCCTTTCTGGAAGTCTATAAGGCAGAGCTATCGTTTCTGCTTCGCATAAAGCAGAGCATAAGAAGAAGCAGAAAGATAAGAAATGTGCTTGCTCTTTCTTCTCTGGCAGCAGCCCTTCTGATGCTCCTTTTCCCCTTATATCCGGGGCCAAGGATCCTTGGGGACCTCTTTCCCTCTCTTTCCCTGATTTATGCGTCATTACAGTTCAGAGCCATGAAAGAGGAAAAAGATGATGTTGTTGCTGTGATTGAGAGGGAGGCTTTTAGAAATCCGTATTTTAAAAAAGGAGTCCTTTTTGCCCTTTGCTTTATCCTGCACTTAATCTTTCCTTCGTTTATAATTATCTGAAGAATTAAGCATTAAGAGCTGCTCAGAACTCCTTATGAGAGAGAGAAAAATCTGCTTAAGGGCTGAATTTATAATCCCTGAGAGAAAGATTGCCTCTTATCTAGTTGAAAATAACTTCCTTTAGGTCTAATCTTCTTTATATCTTTTAGGAGGCTATTGTGGAAAAGAAGAACCTAGACTGGGCAAACCTTAGTTTCAGCTATATGCCGGCAGACTACCGATTCGTCGCTCACTATAAGGATGGAGCATGGGATGAGGGTGCGCTGACGACTGACAGTACATGTACTATGAGCGAGAGCGCAGGAGTAATCCAGTATGCGCAGACATGTTTTGAAGGACTCAAGGCCTATACGACCAGGGATGGCAGGATTGTAACATTCCGCCCTGATTTAAACGCAGAGCGCCTGATTGATTCAGCAAGGCGCCTTTTGATTCCTGAAGTTTCTAAAGAGATGTTCTTATCTGCTGTAGACCAGGTAGTTAAGGCAAATGCGGCCTGGGTTCCGCCATACGGAAGCGGAGCTACGCTCTATATAAGGCCATGCCTCTTCGGATGCGGTCCTGTTATCGGGGTAGCACCGGCAAAGGAGTATGAGTTCAGGGTATTCTGTACACCCGTCGGCCCGTATTTCAAGGGCGGCATCAAGCCGATTAAGCTGCTCTTAAGTGCTTATGACAGGGCAGCTCCTCATGGAACCGGGAATATCAAGGCAGGACTTAATTATGCAATGAGCCTCTACCCGGGCGAAGTTGCTCATAGCCAGGGCTATGCGGAGAACATGTACCTCGATGCAGCTACAAGGACCTATGTAGAGGAAACGGGGGGAGCAAACTTTTTATTCATCACCAGGGATGGCTCTGTAGTAACTCCGAAGAGCTCTACAATCCTTCCTTCGATTACAAGAAGAAGCCTTGTTTATGTTGCAGAGCACTATTTAGGACTTAAAGTGGAAGAGCGTCCTGTTGCCTTTGAGGAAGTCGCAAAGTTTGCTGAGTGTGCACTTTGCGGAACAGCAGCTGTATTAAGCCCTGTCGGAGAAATTGATTACGAGGGTGGCTCTGTGCTCTTTCCTTCAGGCATGGATGAGATGGGGCCTGTCACTAAAAAGCTCAGGGAGACTATCGTTGGAATCCAGGAAGGCACGGTGGAAGCACCTGAGGGCTGGATAAGGACAATCTGCAGCTAGAAAATGAAAACAGGAGGGGGCCTGCTTGAAAAGGTCCCCCTGGTCTTTTAGATTACTGTCCCGTCAGGAATTACAGCGTTCTTGTTTATTACGATGATGCCATCGTGTACGCTGTACATCTCAAAGTCCCCTTCAGGGCGGTTGATGTTATCAATGCCGATCCTGCAATTAGCTCCAATCCTCACGTTCTGGTCGATGATCGCCTTCTTGATGATCGTAGCTCTTCCAATTCCGATATTAGGCCGGCCCATCTTTGCATTCTCAGCTTTCTCTTCTTCCGTTTCGTAGTGGCTTGCACCCATGCAGTAGACTCCGTCAAGAGAAGCTCCTGATTCGATGAATGTCCTGACACCGATTATTGAGTTTACGATGTAGGCATTCGTTATGATGCTTCCCTCGCTTGCAAGCGAGCAGCTGATATTACAGAAATTAGCTTTCGTTGCAGGAAGATGACGGCGGTGCGTGTAAATCGGCATGCTCTCATCGTAGAAGTTGAATGCGGGCTTCTCAGAGGCAAGGTTCAGATTTGTCTCATAGAAAGCCTTAATCGTTCCGATATCCTCCCAGAATCCATCGAAGAGGTAAGCAGCTACCGGGCGCGTCTTTATTATCTCAGGGATGATTTCCTTTCCGAAATCGGTTTTATCATTATTGAGAGCCTGTTCCATGGTCCTGGCAGTGAAGATATAGATTCCCATTGATGCCAGGTACTCATTGCTTTCATTCACATCCTGATTAAGCTGCGCTTTCATCAGCTTGGCAGAAACCTTGTAGTCCGTGATATCCAGATCCGATGCCGGCTTCTCATAGAACTTCCTGATCATGCCCTTCTCATCAGTTCCTATGATCCCGAGTCCCGTTGCCTGTGCCCTGCTGATCGGCTTTGCAGCGATCGTAAGCTCTGCGCCTGTTTCAATATGACGCTTCAGCATCTCACGGAAATCCATCCTGTAGAGCTGATCTCCCGAGAGGATTACATAGTAATCTGCGTTCTGGTCCGAAAAATGCTTGAGGTTCTTTCTTACTGCATCCGCAGTACCCTGGTACCAGCTTTCAGATGTATATGTCTGCTCGGCTGCGAGAATCTCAACAAATCCGTTTGAGAACTGGTCGAAGGTGTAAGTACTTGCAATATGGTTATGAAGGCTGGCCGTATTGAACTGCGTCAATACATAAATCTTCTTCATGTCGCTGTTGATACAGTTTGAGATAGGAATATCTACAAGCCGGTATTTCCCAGCAAATGGTACTGCTGGCTTACTCCTTTCCATCGTAAGAGGATAGAGCCTTGTGCCTCTTCCTCCTCCAAGTACAATGGCAACTACATTATTGCCCTTCTTATTCATATTGCTCCTCCCTGTCCGGTAATAGAACTATATAGTGCTTTATATTTCTGTGCAGAACGCGCCCACGTAAAGTCCTCCCTCATACCCCTTCTCACAGCTTCCATGAACTTCTCCGGCTCATAGCAGTAGAAGGCTATTGCTCTCTCAACTGCATCCAGAATCTCTTCCTCCTTCATATTCTGGAATGTGAAGCCCTGTCCATTCTCCGGATCCTCATTGACATCCTTTACAGTATCCTTAAGGCCGCCTGTGGCATGGACTACAGGAAGGGTCCCGTAATGCAGTGAGTACATCTGATTGAGCCCGCAAGGCTCATAGCGCGAGGGCATGAGGAAAAAGTCTGCAGCTCCTTCAACTCTATGCGCAGTCTCATTTGAGAAGACGATGCGTGCGCTCATGTTCTCATATCTATTATCCAACTCTTTTATTTTTTCTTCAAATCTTTTATCGCCCGTTCCAACTACGATGAAGTTTGAATTTTTCTTTTCAAGGATCCTCTCAAGAAGTGAGGGGCTTGAAGAAAGGATCTCGCTAAAGCCCTTCTGCTCTGCAAGGCGGCTTATCATGGCAAAGAGGGGTTTTTCTGCGTCCCTCAGGCCGAATTCCTTCAGCACTTCTTCCTTGAGCTTCTTTTTGTTTCCCGGGCTCTTTGCACTGTAGTGCTGGGAAAAATACCTGTCAGTCTCAGGGTTCCACTCCTTATAGTCAATTCCGTTTATAATTCCTGAAAGGTCCTTTTTCCTTGTCCTTATTACTCCATCCAGTGAGCAGCCCTGCTCACTCGTCATTATCTCTTCAGCATAGCTCGGGCTTACAGTTGTTATCCTGTCTGCATAGATAAGGCCGGCTTTCATCATATTGAGCTTTCCGGAAAGGAAGGTGTTTGTAAGGAGATTCTCATCAAGATCAAGGCCTGAAAGGATTGCATCATACTTGCTGAACTCTCCCTGGTATGCAAGGTTATGGATAGTATAGACAGTCTTTATTTTCCTTTTCTCTGTTCTTACGATGTATGGAATGAGCCCTGTAGTCCAGTCATGGCAGTGGATTATGTCCACACCATTTCCTGATGCCTTCAGATAGGGCAGCACTGAGAGGGAAAAGAGTGCAAAGCGCTTTGCATTATCCTGATAGGGTGAAAACGATGTGTCCCCGTAGATTCCCTTTCTTTCCGTGAAAAAAGGATGAGAAATGCCTGTGAACTTCACGCCCTGAACTCTTTTGCTCTTTGTGCATACGCTTACGCTCTCATTGAACATCCCGAATGTAAACGACGGGCCCTTTTTAAAGCCCCTTTCGTCGATGAATGAATACATCGGCATCAGGACTTCCACATTCACTCCTTCCCTGGCCAGAGCGAAAGAGAGGGCCCCGATTACATCTGCAAGTCCCCCGGATTTCGAAAAAGGGACTGTTTCACTCGTAACCATCAAGACATTCATAGTTACTATTAGAAACCATGAGATACTGACAGTCAAGGAATTATGCTAGCTTCTGAGCCCTGAGATGTAATGATCTGCGCTGTGTGCAGCTATTGCACCGTCTCCTGTGGCTGTAGCAACCTGCCTGAACGGAGTTGTTCTTACATCCCCTGCTGCAAACACGCCGCTCTCTGATGTCCTCATATTCCCATCAGTAATTATGAAGCCAGAATCATCAAGCTTTACAAAGTCCTTAAAGACAGCAGAAGATGGAGTTATTCCTACGAAGATGAATACAGCAGATGCCTCGAGCAGGGAGCCATCATCAAGCCTTGCGCCCGTGACTTTCTTTCCGTCACTCAGGATTTCAGCGACATTGCATCCGAGCCTTAGTGCTATGTTCTCACAATTTTTAAGCTTATCCTGCAGCGCTTTCTGTGCCCTGAACTCAGTCCTGCGGTGAACAAGGGTAACGCTCTTGCAGATCTTTGAAAGGTATATTGCATCTGTGAGGGCTGTATCCCCTCCGCCAACTACAATTACATCCCCACCCTTGAAGAAAGGACCGTCGCATGTTGCGCAGTAACTTACGCCCTTTCCCTGGTTTTCCTCTTCTCCCTTGACTCCTAAATGGCGATGCGCTGCACCTGTTGCAATTATTACTGCCTTAGCTTCAATTTCCCTTGAGTCAGTTCTTGCTATGAAGTTTCCTTCTCCCTCTTTCCTGATCTCCAGGAGCTCCTCAAACTCAATTTCTGCTCCGAAATCTCTTGCCTGGCTCTCAATATCCTCAGCAAGCTTGTAGCCGCTTGTGCTGCGCATGCCAGGATAGTTTTCAATCTCGTCAATTAAAAGCAGCTGTCCTCCTGGAGACAGCTGGTCTATTGCAAGGGTCTTGTAGCCTGCGCGTGCTGCATAGGAGGCTGCAGAGAGCCCCGCAGGACCAGATCCGATTATAAGAATATCCACGCTATGCATTATTATTCTCCATTTTCCTTAAAAGTGCTTCCTCAGCATCGCTTCGCCTTACATATAAGGGGCCTGAGCCGATTTCATCTTCTCCATCCTTCTCAAGCTTCCTGATTCCAAGCTCCATCAAAGCGCGTGCTATATTTCTTGGCCAGGAAGCATCGATTATGAATTTCTTTTTTTCTTCCTCACCGATTCTGGAGAGAAAGAGATGAGCATCCTTTCCGATTAATGTGACTTTATCATAACTCTTGAGGCTCTCTATGATGGCAGAAGGAAAAGAGTCAGTAACGCCCCCTAGAGAATTCCCGTCAGCGCTGTAGATGGCTGAGTAGAACCTGTCTTTTCTTGCGTCAATGACTGCAAGGACAGGATTTTCTGACAGCCCCCTTACTGTGTATGCCATGGCATCGAGTGTTGGAACGGATACCATCCTGGCGTTCCCTGCGGCCCTTATTCCTTTCAGGCTTGCTATTCCGACTCTAAGCCCTGTGAAGGACCCCGGGCCCTTTGCGGCAACTAAGAGATCTAGGTCCTTCAGGCAAAGCGACGAGCGCTCAAGAAGGGAAAGTATCTCAGAAAGAAGGTGCTCAGAGTGAGAGAAGTTTCCCCTGATAAGACGCTCCTCATAGCCATTATCCGTCTTTAGTGCAATGGATAGAACTTCTGTTGATGTGTCAAGAGAGAGAATATTCATGCCTTCCTCCCTCAGCTCTAATTTCTCTTGAGCCGTCATCATTTATTTTAATGTCAACAAAGATCGTGGACTCAGGGAGCATGCTCTCAATCTTTTCTGACCATTCAATGAGGGCAACTCCATCCGGGTAGAGAAAATCCTCTCCGCCCATGGCTTCAAACTCATCCACGCCTGATAGCCTGTAGAGGTCTAAGTGGTACATCCTGATGAGACCCTCGTACTCCTGCACGATGGTAAAAGTAGGGCTGAGGATTGCTTCCTCTATTTTAAGGCCCTTTGCAATGCCCTTGGCAAATACTGTTTTCCCTGCTCCCAGGCTTCCGCGGAGGGAAATGACATCACCTTTTAAAAGAGAAGATGAGAAAAGAGAGGCAGCTCTGATTGTCTCTTCCTCACTATGTGTTGTTACGCTTGCCATTTAGTCCTCTTTATCATGAGAGCAATGCTGATGGCTGCAGAGGCAAGAAGAGCCATGATCATGCTCACTGCATGAGCAGCTTTTGCCCTCGTGATGGTGATGGTGGTGATGGCCGCAGCTGCAGGCATCGCTATGTCCTTTCTCGATCTCTTCAATTATTTTTTCCATAAACTCATCTTCCTCGCTGTCAATTACTTCTTCAGTTATGTTTGCACCAAGCTTTTCCCCGGTTGCTTCCTCATAGCCTTTGATGAGGCGTTTTATAATCTCATCATCTGAAGCAATAGTCCTTGCTTTCTCAAGGTAGTACCTGGCATCATCAAACTCGTGATCCTGAAGAAGAAGGAATGCAAGATTGGAAAGGGCTGTAAGATTGGTGCCATCTAAATCAACTGCAGTGTTCATATACTCTTTTGCAAGATCGGTGTTTCCGCTTTCAAGCTCACAGAGCGAGAGCTCGTTGTAGATATCTGTATTGCTCTCTCCGAGCGAGATGCACTTTAAAAGGTTTTTCCTTGCATCCTCATAGCACTCTGCTTTTCTCTCTGCCCAGGCCTTTATGAAATAGCCGTTCCAGACTTCAGGATTCTTCTTGATGAACCTCTCTATTGCCTCAATGGCCTTCTCTGGCATATCAAGCATCACAAAGTCATATGCTTCCTTGAATGCCATGTCGCTCTCAAGGTGATCATTTATATCAGAAAGGAGCTTCTCTATTTCCTTTTTCCGCTCTTTATCCTTTGCAACTTTTAAATACCTCTCTGCGTACTCTTTTGCCTCTTCAAGGTTTCCAAGAAAGCCTTCAAAGGATGCAAGCTCAGAGAGGATCTGCTCATCCTCCTTGAATCTCCTCATTCCATCAAGGAGCGTAGCTTTGGCCTTTGCAAGGTACTCATCAGATTTCTCATCATTTCCCTTTTCTTCTTCATCCACGCTCATGTATGAATAAAGCGTTGCTAGATTGATGCATGATGCGCTCTGCGGCTCCAGATGATAGACAGCCAGGAAGAGCTCCTCAGCAAAGAGGTAGTCCTTCTTTTCCTTTTTAGCAATTGCTGCAGTGTTGAGATGCTCAGCGATATCGGGCTCAACGGCCCTTACGAACGCTTTATAGTAATCAATATCCTTATTGAGCTCATCATAGGCTATTATCGTGAGCATTCCTGCTACGATGGCCTCTATTGTCAGATCATCCTCATCCAGATGATCCTTTCCTTCTTTCAGCTGAACTGGCAGGCGCACGGAAGGATCTATCTTGAAAGGTCCTTCCACGACGCGTAGATTATCAGGGACCTTTATATACCTGATTCTGCTTATTTCCTGATTTCCCATATAGACTAAGATAACAGAAGACCCATAAGGCCGGCAAGCTACGTGCTCTTGAACTAAGGTTCAAGGGGGACTGCTAGTTTGCCCTGGCGTTCTGTTCCTTTTAACCCGTTTCCGGCGTTGGATCAATGCTGCCATGCTATGCCACAGTCCAGAAATATGGTTTGCTCCAAGAGGCCTGAGGTAGCCGGCCCGATATGGGATGCTTTTATATTACCAGATTAACGCAGAATTGAAAACGGGTTGGATGCATTCACAACCCGTCTGAAAGTTTAAGTTAAAGAGTTTCTTCCATAGTTCCGAAGCTACTTAACTGACCTAAGCACACAAAATCTTTGATTACGA
>CAZHQL010000018.1:0-16264 GCA_964534915.1 uncultured Spirochaetaceae bacterium
TTGCTCCACGTATGTGGAGGGTGTAATAGTCTGGCTCTCAGAGTTATTGAGTCAGACTATCTTTTTTATTCGACTGGCAGAGCAGGAGGAAGGGTTTTTATAGGGCAAGCTTTCCTCTGATTTCATCTGCTTCCCCGTCTTCATATCTGGTGACAGGAGGGAAGAATGAAATGCCGTCGTCCGTGTATCTTGGGATGACATGGATGTGCAGGTGAGGCACTTCCTGTCCGGATGCGGGAGAGTTGTTGATGATTACGTTAGTGCCATCGGCTTTAAGGGCATCTCGCATCTTCATATCCATTTTCCTTACTATGTCCATCATATGGGCAACAGTCTCAGAAGGAGCATCTTTAAGCGTCGGATATACCTCCTTGCTTATTACCAGCGTATGGCCCTTGGATCTTGGTGCGATGTCGAGTATTGCGATGCATGTATCATCCTCATAAATCTTTCTGCTTGGAATCTCACCTTTAATGATGCGCTCAAAAATTGTCATATGTCCTCCTGGATTGAGTATAACACCTTTAGAAGAAGGAAAAAAGGAGGAATGCGACCTGTGCAATTTTGCTTAAGAGAGTTTTTCCTATTCTATAAGCTGAAAGAAAAAAGGTCATAAAACTATTGCATAAATTTTATAAAATACATATCATTCATCCTTGGCTTTAGTAATTTGATTTATACATACATTGATTTGTGAGGTTTGATATGATGAATGACCTGCTGGGCATGAGGAATATTGGAATCAGTGCCCACATTGACTCAGGAAAGACGACTCTTTCTGAACGTATTCTTTATTTCTGCAACAAGATTCACGCCATTCATGAGGTGCGCGGTAAGGATGGAGTCGGAGCGACCATGGACTCCATGGAGCTCGAGAGGGAAAGGGGAATTACAATTGCCAGTGCAGCTACAAACGTAGACTGGAAGGGCCATGAGATTAACATTATCGATACTCCGGGACACGTAGACTTCACAATCGAGGTAGAGCGTTCTCTCCGTGTTCTTGATGGTGCCATCCTGGTACTCTGCTCTGTCGGTGGTGTTCAGAGCCAGTCAATCACGGTTGACCGCCAGATGAAGAGATACCATGTTCCCCGCATCGCATTTGTAAACAAGTGTGACAGAACAGGAGCTAATCCATATAAGGTAAAGCAGCAGCTTATTGATAAGCTCGGCTTGAATGCTGTCTTAATGCAGATTCCAATCGGCCTTGAGGACCGCCTTGAAGGTGTTGTTGACCTTGTGGAGATGAAGGCTATCTATTTTGATGCCGGTGCCGATGGCATCCAGGCAAGGGAAGCCGAGATTCCTGAGGAGCTCCGCGCTGAGGCTGAGGCAAAGAGGGAAGAGATGCTCGATGCCGTTTCCATGTTCTCAGATGAGCTTATGGAGGCCATGCTTGAGGAGAATGTTACTCCAGAGCTTATAAAGGCAGCAGTAAGAAAGGGAACTATCTCACTGGAGCTCTGTCCTGTATTCATGGGTTCTGCATATAAGAACAAGGGCATCCAGCCGCTTCTGGACGCTGTTGTTGATTACCTTCCAAACCCGACAGAGGTAAAGAATGTCGCACTCGACTTAGACCATAACGAGGAGGAAGTGGTCCTTGAGTCCAGCCCTGATAAGCCGCCAGTAATCCTGGCATTCAAGCTTGAGGATGGGCAGTTCGGACAGCTTACATACATCCGCGTATACCAGGGCAAGATCAAGAAAGGTGATACCCTCTACAATACAAGAACGAGAAAGAAGTTCAATGTCGGACGTCTTATCAAGATGCACGCATCCGAGATGGAAGACATCACTGAATGCGGATGTGGAGAGATTGCAGCCCTGTTCGGTATCGACTGTGCCAGCGGAGACACATTCTGCGATGCTTCGATTAACTACTCGATGACGAGTATGTTCGTGCCTACTCCTGTTATCTCACTGGCTATCAAGCCAGTAGATAAGAAGTCTGCTGATAACATGGCAAAGGCTCTTAACCGCTTTACCAAGGAAGATCCGACATTCCAGACATATGTTGATCCTGAGTCCAATCAGACGATCATCAAGGGAATGGGCGAGCTCCATCTTGATGTCTACATCGAGAGAATGAGGAGGGAGTACAAGGCCGAAGTTGAGATAGGCAAGCCTGAGGTTGCCTACAGGGAGGCTGTAAGCCAGAGAGCTGATTTCAACTATACTCACAAGAAGCAGACAGGCGGATCCGGACAGTATGCACGTGTTGCAGGATATATTGAGCCTATAGCTCCATCAAGCGGTGATGAGATGGCAAAGGATTACGAGTTCATTGATGAGATCAAGGGAGGAGCAATTCCTACTGAGTACATCCCATCTTGTGATAAGGGCTTCCAGCAGGCCATGAAGAAGGGAACTCAGGTCGGCTTCCCTGTAATCGGTGTAAAGGTATGCATCAACGATGGTGCATGGCACCCTGTTGACTCATCCGATATGGCATTCCAGACTGCAGCAATCGGTGCTTTCAGAGAGGCATTTGAGAAGGCCAGGCCATGTATCTTAGAGCCGATTATGAAGGTTGAGGTTGAAGGCCCGAGCGAATTCCAGGGAAATATCTTCGGTTCAATCAACCAGAGAAGGGGTATCATCGTATCATCCACTGAAGATAACAACCAGTGCCAGGTCATCGCTGAGGTTCCTCTTTCCGAGATGTTCGGCTACTCAACGGTACTCAGAAGCCTCACTCAGGGAAAGGCTGAGTTCACGATGGAAGTATCACGCTATGGAAAGGTACCTGCATCCATATCCGATGAGCTTAAGAAAGCTTACCAGGAAAAAAGGAAAAAGGAAGCAGGAAAATAAGAAGAAAGAGCGGCCGGTATCAATGCCGGCCGTTTAAAATTTCTTTTGTTTTTGCTTTTTCGGGATGGTATACTGAAAAAAAGCAGAAAAGGAGGAAAATAAAATGGACATCCAGCATCTTAACAGGGTAAGCCCGCTAAGGGTTTTCGAAGAGTCGATTAACGGCGGCCTTGGAAAGGGCAACCTGGGAGTTATCGTCTCTCGCCATGGAGTCGGAAAGACTGCATGTTTAGTCCACATTGCTACTGACAAGCTTTTCAAAGGTGAAAATGTAATCCATGTCTCGTTCTCCGGTAATGTCGAGCATGTAATCAACTGGTATAAAGAAGTATTTAAGGAAATCGCGGAGCTGGAGAGCCTCGATGATGCAGCGATGGTTTATAATTCCATTCTCGCAAACAGGGTCGTGATGAACTTCTCTCAGGAGCAGGTTCCAATTGAGAAAGTCCTCTCAAGTCTTGAGTCCCTGATTCACCAGGGTTCATTCAAGGCCGATGCCATTCTCTTTGATGGCTATAAGCTTACGGTTGCTGATGAAGAGGATATAATAAAGATCAAGGAGTTCGCAAAGGAAATGGACCTTGAGGTCTGGTTCAGCGTCTCTCCGGTACGTCCAGATGTCGTCTATGATGAGTTTGGAGTCCCTGATACCCTCCTCAAGTATTACGATCTTATCGATGTCCTCGTTGCACTGCGCTATGATGATAAGATTGATAAAGTCGTCATGACAGTCATGAGGGCTCATCACGAGAATGTTCCAAAGCCCATGGGCGTCAACCTGGATCCCAAGACGATGCTCATCTCAAAATGAAGCTTCAGGAGCGGCAAAGGCTGCTCCTAATTTAATGCCTCATCCTCATCAATGGATGCAAATGCAGCACAGCTCTTTCTGTAAAGAGCAGGGGTCTTTCCCTTCATGCTCTTGAAGGCCGATGCAAACTTGCTCTGGTTCTCATAGCCGCACTTATATGCAATCTCTCCTATGCTGAGAGAGCTCTCAGAGAGGAGCATCTTCTCAGCTTCCCTTATCCTCATTTCCTTCTGGAATGCCCCGATTGGAAGCCCGTATATTGATTTGAAGCACTGCCTGAGGGAAGTCTCGGCAAGGTGGTATTTCTGGCTTAAGGCCTTTGATGTATGGCGCTCTAAGGGATGGTTCAAGAGGAATGAGTAGCACCTCCGGGTCCGCTCTATGACAGTACGGGAGAACTGGGGAAGGGCCTCATCTTCCTCTAAAAGCCCGCTCAGGAGCAAAAGAAGGAGTTCTGCAGTCTTAAGAGGAAGAAGCTTTCTCTTAAGCTTTTCACTTGCTGTTTCTATCTCATGAAATAGGTGGCATACCTCGCTTCTTCCTCTGAGGAAGTACTGAGCCTTAGAGCCAAGGCGTGCTTCGATATTATTCAAGTCTATATCGAGGAAGGGAAAGCTTTCCTTTAAGGCCTTGTTGGCCTCATCAATCTTGATTATGAATGCAATTCCCCTGTAGTGCCCGGACGGGATCCTGCTTGCTGCCATCCTGATTCTTTCAGGGATGCTTATGGAGAGGTCTGAATCAGAGATGTAGCACACCTGGCCATCTGAGAGGATGACTTCATAGCTTCCTTCTAAGCAGAAGTTGATCTCGATGTATCCTTTAACGGGCACTGTTTTCTTAAAGCAGCTCTTTAACTCAAGACTTATATTGGCAGCAGCTATGCCGGGAATGACAGGGACAGCTCTTATCTCACCCCGGCCCTGGCCGCCGATGCCCTCTAATTCTATCCTGATTGATCCGTCATCCTCCGCGACAGGGGATAATGAATGGGATTTGAAAAAGTCATAAATGAAGGAATTGTCTATCTGCATATTGTTAGTTGAAACTAACTTTATACTTATTCTTCGCCTCTGTCCATCTCTTTTTCTTCGCTCATGTTCCTCTCGCCCCATTCTGTGAGGCTGTCGATGGCAGGGCATAGCGTTTTTGCAAAATCAGTGAGGCTGTATTCTACGCAGAGAGGGAAGTGGGAGATCTCGCGGCGCACCACAAGGCCATCTTCTTCCATCTCCTTAAGCGTTACTGTAAGGCTTCGGGATGAGATGTCTACGATATAGCGCTTCAGGTCGTTGAATCTGACCTGGCCGAACTCAAGGAGCGTAAACAGAACTGGCAGGCGGAAGTTGCCCCCGATTAATTTCAACGCATATCCAAAACCCGTATCCTTTATATTGCTTGTCTTCACGCTTTGCTTCATAGATTTTAATATAGCACAAAAACCTTTTCTTGACCCCCCGTTTAGAATAAATTACAGTATTGCAAGCTAAGGAGGATGAGACATGCACGATTATCCAGCAGTGTTCCTTGTTGGAAAACTCACAAACAGAATCAGACGCAGAATAACTGAACTCGCTTCAGATCTACCATATACCGGTGCACAGGGCAAGATCCTTCACTTCCTCATTGCACAGAAAGAGACTGTATACCAGAAGGACATTGAGCAGGAGTTCTCCCTGCGCCCGTCCTCTGCAACTGAGATGCTTAAGAAGATGGAAGAAGCAGGACTTATATACCGTGTTTCAGAAGAAAAGGATGCCAGACTCAAGAGGATAGTGCTTACAGAAAAGGCCAGATTCTTTGAAGGCGATGTGCAGAGGGGCCTTAATGAAATAGAGAAGGAAATCTCCGAAGGCATAAAGGAAAAGGATCTCGAGACCTTCAGGAAAGTTCTGGCTAAGATGCTCAGCAATATAGAAAGCTAGTCTATGCCTGCCCGAATGCACTTGTCTTTACATTCTCACAGCAAGCAAAAAGCCATCCCTTTCGAGATGGCCTTTAAAAAGATGGGATATCTTATTTCCTGTAGATATCCTTTGTCGGATGATAGTTCATCGTGTTTGGATACCAGCCGCCCCATACATCTGTATCGATGAGGTTCTGGGATGAATAGTAGTAGAATGGGATGAGTGCCTGATCTTCAAGGATGAGGATTGTCTCAGCCGCGAGAAGGGTAGCCATTCTCTCTGGTCCATCCGGCATTCTTGCAGCCTGGTTAATCAGTGCATCATACTCAGGATTGGAGTACTTGCCACCGTTCATGCCGGCTCCTGTGATGAACATATCGAGGAATGTGTTTGGATCCTGATAGTCACCAACCCATCCGGCTCTTGCAACGTCGAAGTTACCAGCGTTCCTGTTTGCAAGATATGTTGCCCATTCCTGGTTCTCAAGTGTTACGTTGATTCCAAGATTGTTCCTCCATGACTGCTGTACATACTCTGCGATAGCCTTATGAGTCTCGTCAGTGTTGTAAAGGAGTGAGAAGGTCGGGAATCCGATTCCGTTTGGATAGCCTGCTTCAGCAAGAAGGCTGCGAGCCTGATCCGGATCATACTCCGGGTATCCGAGTCCATCATAGCCAGCCATTTCAGGTACCATTCCAACTGCAGGAATCTCACCGCCCCTTGTTACTGTATCAACAAGCTCTTCCTTGTCGATAGCAAGTGCGAGTGCCTTTCTGACTCTTGCATCATCGAATGGAGCCTTTGTTGTCTGGATTACATAGTAGTATGTGGACAGCTGAGGTGCTGACTCATAGTCATCCCTCATCATGATTTCCTCAAGTCTGCTTGAAGGAACGTTTACAGCCCAGTCAACCTGGCCAGAGAGATACATGTTGTAGATGGTGTCTCTGTCATCGAATGGATAGAAGATAACCTCATCAAGATGTACGTTCTCAGCATCCCAGTAGAGAGGGTTCTTCTCTACTACAATCCTGTCCTGAGGAGACCATTCCTTAAGAACGTATGGGCCATTACCTACGAAGTTGCCAGGGAGAGTCCAGCTTGAGCCGTACCTCTCAATTGCGTGCTGCGGTACGATAGCAAATGAATAGTGTGTTAAAGCACCGATAACATATGGAAGCGGGCCGATAAGAGTCATCTGGAATGTCTTCTCATCAAGAGCCTTGATCTGAACTGCTTCAGGACCTGCCTTTCCTGAGTTATAGTCATCAGCACCCTCGATGAACATTGAAGGGAACCATGCATATGGACTTGCTGTTTCTGGAGCAAGTTCTCTAAGCCATGAATATTCGACATCGTATGCTGTAATTGGTACTCCATCTGACCAGACTGCATCCCTTAAATAGAATGTGTATGTAAGTCCGTCATCGGAGATGTCCCAGCTTTCTGCAACTCCGGGAATTCCTCCAGCTGTCTCAGGGTCTATGATTAAAAGTCCTTCAAAAAGAGCTTCATAGATTCTGTGCTCAGGAACTCCCTGAATCTGTGTGGGATCGAGGGATTCCGGCTCAGCAGCATTAGCAATTCTGAAGACAACTTTTCCTCCGTCAGATGCAAAAAGCGGAGATGCTACAACTGTGAGGACACAGAGCGCAGCGAATAAAGCAACCAAGATTTTCTTCATACCTTTTTTCTCCTCTGTATGTATTTTTGAATATACGTCATAGCATAACGAATTTGCTCATCTTAGGCAATAAAAAACAAGGGCCTTTGTAGAACATATGTATAATTAATGCATAAAAATGCAAAAATAGAGCCTTTACCCGTCATATTCAAGCTTTTTGACCCGGTTTTTATCCTTATTCTGAGGAATTCTGATATTCCCTGCAGCAGATTTTCCTTTCTCAAATGACTCCTGGTCCTGGTAAACCGAACGCGATTTATTCTGTACAATGCGGATCTGAGTAAATATCTCCTGGAATTTCCTTCTGTTCTCATCATGGCTGATTATGAGTGCCCTGGAGACATTATCCAGGCTCTCTGCTACCACTTTCTCATAAAGCCTGGCAGAGAGTCCTGATGCGAAAGAGTAGAAGTCAAGATAGTCATCGTTTTTCATGACTTCTGCGTTATATGCATCGATAAGAGCATTTTCCAGGAAGAAAAAGGTATCATATACGAATTCCACCTGCTCAACAGTGCCATAGGCCACGTACACAGTGTAGCCATATATCTTCTCTCTCAGGATGAAGGCCCCGGAGAGCCTTTTAAGCACACTGAAAAAAGTCTTCTCATAATAGTAGTATTTCTTCTTCCACCTGATTTCAGCGCGGTATAGCGATGCTTCATCATCTTCATCAGATTTTATGCCGTACTCTGCCATGAGCTCCTGCGCTTTTTTTAGCGCTGATGTGCTCTCGTTCTCAAACGGGCTTTCAGATAGCCTTATGAGCTTCTCAACCTTGTCTTTGTTCTTCTCTTTCTTCTCCCTGTTAAGCTTTATCCTGGCCTTCTCAAATCCCTCAGGCACTCCAAGGGATGCACAGATTGCCCTGAATGCAACATCGTGCTGGCTCATGCCGCGCATGAAGAAATCCTCTGCGTGAGCAAGCTCATGCAGAAGAGTTGCCTCCTCATCGCTTTTATCCTGATCCTTTAAAAAATGATCGCTCAAGACTATGAGGTTCTGCTCCGGCTCATAGTATCCGATACTGTCTTCCTGGTCTGCCGGGGCAAAGATCAGGCCCGGAAGATTATCCATCTGTAGAAGATGTCTCTTTTTTTCCATCAGGCACCTCAGCCTCTCTGTCTCGCTGAGTGCGCTCTTGCTTACAATCTGTATTTTCATATTTCTTCAGATGATAGTAGATTTTCCCCGTTGAGAAAAAGAGTAAAAAGGAAGATACTTTCATCTATGTTCAGCTATGATGTGAGAGTAAGGGGAAATAAGGCATATTACAGCACAGGATGGATCTCCAGAGGCCTCTCTGCACTTTTCTTCCTAGTGCTCCTTTCCGGCTTTCTCATCACTTTTGCTGATGAGGGTTTCTCGGCCAGCCTTATATTCCCTCTCCTTATTTCCCTCATTCTCCTCTTTGGCTTTCTCTACCGCGATGAATGGGTATTCGATAACGAGAAAAGGGAAGCTGTGATTGTATTCGGCATCGCATTCTTTGTGAAGAAGACTGTCATCAGCTATGATGATATCAAATGCATTGAGGTCTCACATTTTCTCAAGGGAGTCAATGAGACAAATACCTTCATTAAAAAAGCAAGCTGGAAGCATCCTGAGCAGATTACGCTCTCTCTCCGCCTTGACGATGAGGAAGAAACCAGGTACAGCCTGGAGGTAATGAGCGAGAAGAAGAGCGGGGGAAAGGTTGACAGGAATGCAAGCTACCTTTCAGTATTTACGGGCATAGAGCTCAGGGCTGACAAGCTTCGTGATAACCTCTGAGAAGAATAAAATAAACGGCTCCGGAGAGCCGCCTTCAGGCTTCTGTCTTGCCAGAATTATCATCATATAGCCAGCAGGCTACCTCATGGTCTTCTCCGACAGAAAACATCGGAGGGATGTGGCATGAGCAGTGCTCCATCTTATGGGGACACCTGTCATAGAAATAGCAGCCGGTCCTTTGCTTGTCAGGCGATGGAACATCACCTTCAAGAACGATTCTCTTGCGGTTTTTCTCAATCTTCGGATCCGGTACAGGAGCCGCAGAAAGCAGTGCCTCTGTATATGGATGCTTCGGATTTCTATAAAGATCCCTGGAATTGCTTATTTCCATGATCTTTCCAAGGTACATGACAACAACGCGTGATGAGATATGCTGGATTACTCCAAGGTCATGTGCGATGAAAATGAATGTGATTCCAAGATCCTTCTGAAGATCGCTTATGAGGTTGAGGATCTGCGCCTGGATGGAAACATCCAGTGCTGATACCGGCTCATCTGCAAGGATGATCTCAGGATTAAGCGCAAGTGCACGTGCAATCCCGATTCTCTGTCTCTGGCCGCCTGAGAACTCATGAGGATATCTGTTCTTGTAGATCTTGTTAAGTCCTACCTTCTCAATAAGCTCCTCAACGTGGCTTTCAATCTCTTCTTTAGTCCACTTATGATCTAAAAGCCCTCTCTTGTTGTAGATGTTTACAGGCTCGCTTATTATCGTGCGGACAGTCATCCTCGGGTCCAGTGATGCATAGGGATCCTGGAAGATCATCTGTATGTTCCTTCTTTCCCTGAGAAGGGTTTTCTTATCAGCCTTGCAGAGGTCTACTCCGTTGAATAACACTTCTCCTGCTGTCGGCTTATAAAGCTGTGCAATGCTTCTTACTGTCGTACTCTTTCCGCAGCCTGATTCTCCTACGATTCCGAGCGTCTCTCCCTTTTTCACTTTGAAGGAGATGCCATCGACAGCCCTTATGGAGCCGATCTGCTTCTTGAACAGGCCACCATTGTCGATGGGGAAGTGCTGATAGAGATCCTTTACTTCGAGTATTATATTATTCTCTGACATTGGCAGCCTCCTTAAGTGCATTGCTTATTTCTTCCTCAGATGCACAGAGCCAGCATGCTACACTGTGATCCCTGCTCTCTTCGCATACAGGGGGATAGCATACCTGGCATACATCCATCTTCTTGTGACAGCGCGGATGGAATGGGCAGCATGGCGGCAGGTCTATTACGTTTGGCGGCTGTCCTTCGATTGAGAAGAGCCTCTCAGGGCCATCGCTGTCAATTTTTGGAACGGATGCAATCAGGCCTTCTGTGTATGGATGCAGCGGGCGCTCAAACAAGGTCTCAGTCGGAGCAGACTCTACAATCTTTCCTGCATACATTACGCATACCTTGTCGCACATTCCTGCAACGACTCCAAGGTCATGCGTGATGAGGATGACTGCTGTGTTTAGCTTCTCCGTAAGATCCTTTATAAGCTCAAGTATCTGGGCCTGGATCGTAACGTCAAGTGCCGTTGTCGGCTCGTCAGCAATCAGTATCTCAGCGTTGCACGAGAGAGCCATGGCAATCATTACGCGCTGTCTCATGCCGCCGGAGAACTGATGAGGATATGAGTCTATTCTCTGCTCAGGCTTTGGAATTCCGACAAGGTGGAGCATCTCGATTGCCTTTTCGCGCGCCTCCTGCTTGGTTACATCCTGATGGAGCCGTATGGTCTCTATCATCTGGGTTGAGATCTTCAAAAACGGGTTAAGGCTCGTCATCGGGTCCTGGAAGATCATCGAGATCTTATTTCCCCTGATGGTCCTTAAATCGCTTTCCTTCATCTGAAGGATGTCCTCGCCGTCGAATATTACCTTTCCGCCGACAGTCTTTCCAGGAGGGGAGGGTACCAGGCGCATTATCGAGAGGTTCGTGACGCTCTTTCCGCATCCGGACTCTCCTACAAGGCCTACGGTCTCACCCCTGTGGACTACAAATGACACTCCGTCCACGGCCTTTACGATTCCCGCATCAGTCTTGAAATATGTCTGGAGGCCTTCTACTTCGAGTATGACCTTTTCGTTATCAAAATCTTTCATCACTCCTCCTTAAAGCTGGTTCTTGCTCTGCGGATCAAATGCATCACGCAGTCCATCTCCGAAGAAGTTCATCGCAAAGAGGAATGTAACCATCACAATCGATGGTGCGATGAGCTTATATGGATACAGCGTCATCGAAGAGACTGCATCTCCAATGAGGGACCCCCATGATGCGAATGGAGCCTGAACTCCAAGACCTAAGAACGAGAGGAAGGATTCCTGCATGATGAATGCCGGAATTCTGATCGTTGAATATACGATGATGACCGAAAGAGAGTTCGGAATCATATGCCTCGTGATTATATAGAACGAGGAAGCACCCATGCTCCGTGCAGCCTCTACGTATTCCTGGTTCTTAAGGCTCATGATCTGGCCGCGCACCATTCGGGAAATCGTAAGCCAGGAGACAAGCGCAAGGGCTAAGAAGAGATTGAGTATGTTCCTTCCGAATATGGCCATACAGATGATTACCAGGAGCATGTATGGAAGGCCGTACATGATGTCTACGAACCTCATAAGGTAATAATCAATCCTGCCTCCGAGATATCCTGCAAGAGAGCCTACGAGTATGCCGATGAAGAACGATGCAATTGTTCCGACCAGGCCGATTGCAATCGATACTCTTCCGCCGTATATGATTCTCGAAAGAAGATCGCGTCCAAGGTAATCAGTTCCGAGGTAGTACTTTCTCTCGTGCATCTTGTTCGCCTGGATCTCAGCTCTCATTCCGTTTGAGAGATTAAATGTTCCCTTGTACGGGAATTCAATTTCGCCTGATGTGTTCAGAGCAGATATATCCCTCTCAGCTTCCCTTCTTGCAAGCTGCTGGATGTATCCGACGAGGTTATCCCTTGCACGGGAGCGAAAGCCATCTTCTCCGAGTGCTTCCATCTCAAACTCAACCGATGCTTCAAGATCCTCTCCTTCAAGAGTAGTGTCGTTAGCTCTTACCTGATTGGAAACAGATGCCCTTACCTCGTTTCTGAGGGATTCTTCGACGGCATCCCTTTCCACGTTCAATAGCGATGCATAGAGAGATAGAAGCGTATCGTAATTTGCGCCCGATACCCTATACTCATGTCCGTTCTCATCGTATGCATAGAGCTGTCTGATTGTCACCTGTATATCGTTTGCGATGCTGCTAAGCGTTCTGTCTACCTGGCGCTGTGCTGAGCGGTTGAACTCGTATGTTCCTTCTTCTCTTGCCTTTTCGCCTCTTTCATACACGAGATCCCATACAGCATTCGTCTTGCTCTCCTGGATCCAGGCCCTGATCTGCTGGTCATCTTCCTCGCTCAGTATGAGTTCTCCATTCCTCCATGCCTGGAAGTAGATGTTCTTGAGCCTCTGCTCAAGCATGAGCTCTCCGGAAGTCCTTGAAAGGGATGGCTTGAGATTCTGGTGTGCCGGGATTGCCTCATCATATGGATAGAGGGGAAGGTAATCTGCAAAAAGTGCCAGGAGGGCATAGATTATTACCACAATCATGCCGATTACAGCCATCTTATTCTTCTTAAGCCTCTTCCAGGCCTCTTTTGTAAGGCTTATTCCCTCAATTGTCTGGTTGAATTCATTGGTAGCTGTTTCCTTCTTCTTGAATAGTCCCATCATATCCCCCTTATTTATAGGTGATCCTCGGATCAAGCTGTGCGTATACGATGTCAACGATGAAGTTCATGACTATGAGGATGACTGAATATACGATTACAACTCCGACAATCAAGGTATAGTCACGGTTAAATGAAGACTGTACGAAGAATTTTCCCAGTCCTGGGATTGTAAATACCTGTTCTACTACGATACTGCCAGTGAGTATTCCTGCGAATGCAGGACCTAAGTAGCTTACTACCGGAAGCATTGCACCCTTCATCGCATGCTTCAGCACGATTGTGCTGCTTCTCATGCCCTTTGCACGTGCCGTCCTGATATAATCGCTGCGCAGAGTGTCGAGCATGCTCGAGCGCGTCAGGCGCGCGATGTCAGCATAATATGCGAACGAGAGTGAAATCGTCGGAAGGACTGCTGTCTTCCAGCTGCCCCCTCCCGATGCCATGAACCAGCCCGTTGTAGGGAACCAGTGCAACTGCATCGCAAATATCTGTTGAAGCAGCGGCGCAACTACAAAGAGCGGCACCGAAAGTCCCAGTGCGGCAAGACAGGTTGGAAAATAATCCAGTATCGTATTCTGCTTCACTGCCGCCACAACGCCCAGAGTTATTCCAAAGACAAGAGCGACAGCCATAGCCATCAGTCCCAGTACAATAGAGTTCGGGAGGCTGTTGCCTATCAGATAGTTAACATCATGGTCCTTGTATTTGTAAGATGGACCTAAATCTCCTCTGAGCACATCAAACATATATCTCGCATACTGCTTGACTAGAGGTTCATCAAAATGGTAGCGCGCCTCGATATTCCTTCTTACGGCCTCGGTTAAGACTCTCTCCCCATCAAATGGTCCGCCGGGTGCGATTCTGACTATAAAAAAGCTAAGGGTAATTATAATCAAAATTGTCGGAATCATTCCGAGAAGGCGCTTTATAATATATTTAGTCATCGCATCTCCTCTGATGCTAATTATTTTTAAATGAAAAATCTATCTTGTGCAATAACCAAGATGCACGCAAATTGCATAAAGGCGGCATAAATATACGATTTGTCCATGTTTATTTTCTTCATTGCCTAATTCTGTATAAAGCGATAATGTAGTGCTTATGGACAGGATTTACATAGAAAGTCTTGGCTGTGCCAAGAACCAGGTAGACAGCGAGATACTTCTTGCATATGCAATGGAAAACGGCTACGAGATGACAGGGGATCCGAAAGACGCCACACTGATCGTAGTCAACACATGTGCATTCATAGAGGATGCAAAGAAGGAATCCATAGATACTGTCCTTTCTATGAGGGCTTTATATCCGGATGCGAAGATCGTGCTCTCGGGGTGCCTTGCAGAGCGCTATGGGGCCATCATGGATTTCGAGGAGGCTGATGCAATCTTCGGAAACAGGGATCTTTCAAAGTTCCCTTCCATCCTGAAGAAGCTCAAGAGCGGAGAGAGGCCTGTCAGTACTCCTGAATACCCGGATCCGGACAGGGAGAGGGATGACAGGATAGCCCTGCTCTCAAGGGAAAGAACTGCATATCTAAAGATCAGTGAGGGCTGCAGTCACTGCTGCTCATACTGTGCAATCCCGATAATCCGCGGCCCTTTAAGAAGCAGGCCCTTTGATAAGATAATAACGGAAGCAAAAAGGCTTATAGATAAGGGAATATACGAGATAAGCATCATCGCGCAGGATCTTGGAGCATACGGCCTCGATTTATACGGGGAGAGCAGGTTCACGAGCCTTATGGATGCGCTTTCTGCTCTTGAGGGGGACTTTGTCCTCAGGATGCTCTACATCCATCCTGATACATTCCCGATGGATCTTCTTCCTCTTATGAGAAAGCGGAGCAAGATCCTTCCCTATTTTGACATCCCTGTGCAGCATGCAGATGAGAGGATACTCAGAGCGATGGGAAGGACTGGGAGCCGCAAGATTTATCTTGACCTCATTGAAAGAATAAGGGAGGCTCTTCCTTCAGCTGTCATCAGAACTACGATAATGCTGGGTTTCCCCGGCGAGGATGATAAGAGCTTTGAGGAAGTGAAGCGCTTTGTTGAAGAAGGATGCTTTGACTGGATGGGATCCTTTACATACTCGCGCGAAGAGGATACTGCAGCCTACAGGATGAGAAGCCAGAAAGATCATGATAAAGCCCATAAAACAGCCCTTAAATACCAGAAGGAGCTGATGGAAATCCAGAGAAGGATAAGCCAGGAGAAGATGAAGAGGTTTGTGGGAACAGTCCAGAAAGCGATAATCGAGGAGAGGATTGAAGGGGAGAGTCTCTATTTTGGCAGGATCTACGCTGAGGCTCCGGATGTTGATGGCCTTACTGTGATCTCTGCAGAGAATTTAAAGCCTGGTGATGTAGTTGATGTCAGGATAGTCAAGGCCATGGGCTTTGATCTGGATGCTGTTGCGCTATGATGGACTTAAGTACACTCAATGATGCGCAGAAGGAAGCTGTGCTTGACAGGGATCATAACCTTTTAATACTGGCGTGCGCAGGAAGCGGCAAGACGCGTACAATCACTTCCAAGATTGCATACTACATTGAATCAGGGTTCCTTAAGCCATATGAGATCCTTGCTGTCACATTTACAAACAAGGCTGCAGCGGAAATGAGAGAGAGGCTGGAAGCAATGCTTGTCACCTGCGATATCTCAGGCCTCATGATAAAGACATTCCACGCATTCGGAGCCTGGATGCTCCGCCGCCACTATAAGGAAGCTGGTCTTCCTGGCAGCTTCCAGATTTATGATGATGCAGACTCGGAGAGTCTTCTTTCATCGCTGTATCCCGATGTGGATAAAAAAGATGCAAAAGAGATCTACAGCACAATAGCATATGCAAAGGAAAGGGGAATGCCGGAGGGCGAGTGCGGGCATTATGATAAGAAGATTCCGGGCTTCAGAGGCTATTACGATAGCTATGAGAGAGCACTGTCGGAGGCTGGAAACTGTGATTTTCCTGACTTGATTCTTAAGCCTGTAAGCCTTCTTGAGACTTATAGCGGGATAAGGAAGACCTACCATAACCGCTTCAAGCTCATATTAGTCGATGAATACCAGGACTCCAATAAGATGCAGTTCCGTCTTCTGAGCTTGATCAGCGGCAAGAACAGCCAGCTTTGTGTCGTAGGGGATGATGACCAGAGCATCTACTCATTCCGCGGAGCAGAGATAGGGAACATCCTCACATTCAGCAGGTCATTTGCGAACGTAAGGGAAATAAAGCTTGAGAAGAATTACCGCTCTACAAGCGAGATCCTCGCGCTAGCCTCTGCTGTTATCAGGAACAACGTGGAAAGACATGAGAAGGACATCATAAGCTTTGACGGCCATCATGGCAAAAAGCCCGAGCTTAATACCTATCTTGATGAAAATGCAGAAGCCGAGGATATCCTGAGGAAGATAAGAAGGATCAAGGATTATGACAATACTGCCATAATCTACCGCACTAACGCGCAGTCGCTTCAGTTCGAGCAAGCATTGAGCCAGAGCCGCATCCCTTACCGCCTGGTCGGTGCTCTCAGGTTCTACCAGAGAGAGGAAGTAAAGGATGCTCTTGCAATA
>CAZHQL010000019.1:0-15546 GCA_964534915.1 uncultured Spirochaetaceae bacterium
TTGCTTTTTCGATGTATTCATAATCCGCTCCTCGAGCATGCTGGCATCTAAATGTGTGCGTATGATAATTTTTCATCCTTTCCTCAGACAGCGTAATTATTCATCTGCTCTGCTCTGATTGTCAAGCGTCACTTGCAGATGTAAATTTATTTACATCGCAAGTGGGCTTCTGAGGAATCTGCCTCTTTTGAAAAGGCAAGGCTTCTATAAGTTTGCAATGAGCATCGGGAATGCTACGAATGTTCCTATCACGCTTCCAACAGAGGATAAGAGGAATGCAAGAAGAGCGTGGAGGATCCGGTTTCTATACCAGCCCTTAAAGTGTACAGCATCCTCTGTCATTCTCTCAAAATCTCCTACCTTCGGCTTTCTGAATGTTGCTTCCAGAATTCCTGAAAGCATGCCGACTCCCAGGACCGGACAGAGAGCAAAGAGGGGAGCTGTGAGGGCAGAAAGAAGTATGTTCAGAGGGTGCGCGGCAGCAAGGATAGAGAAAACTCCTGTGCATCCTGCGCATGCTGCCATCCAGTATAAGAACATCCTGAGGCCCTGGTCCCAGCCATTGTCTACGATGCCGATGATGACTAAGAGAACGATTAATAATGGAATGATGTTTGAAAGTATCTTTGAGCTTTTCTTCTTTGGAGGGACTGCAGAAAGCTCTGCTGTGTCTCCAGATATCTCTCCTTTCTCAAGCTTTTCAATCGTGTTTATCACGCCGCTCATGTGGCCAGCCCCGATTACAGCAACTTTCTTTTTGCCCTCTGCTAAATAGATGCTGCTTGCAAGGTATCTGTCCCTTTCGTCTATAAGGACTTCCTTGACAGATGGAAGCTCGGATGCAATCTCATTCAGCATCGCTTCAAGCGTATCCTGCTTCTTAAGCTCCTCAAGGTCTTCTTCTGTAATCTTTTCGTCAGAGAAAACTGCAGATATCAGGGTTGCAAGGAGCTTGTTCTTGTTCCAGAGAGATGACTTTGCCCAGGCTCTTTTGAATGTCACCTGGATATCGCGGTCACAGAGGGAGATGGGAATGTCCTTTTCCTTTGCAAGCTTTGCTGCAGTAAGGATTTCCTCTCCTGGCTTTATTCCTGTCTGCGCGCCAAGCCTCTTCTGAAAGGAGGCCAGGGCCGTGTTAGCAAGAAGAAAAAAGCCCTTTCCTTCCCGGAAGACCTTCCTTATATCCATGTCCTCCCAGTTCTTCTTGTCGCTCTTGCTCTTAAACCTCGCCTGGTCAAGCTCTATGCAGACTCTGTCAGGGGCCTCTTCTTCAATCGTCTTTTCTACAAGCTCTACGCTCCCGCTTGATATATGCGCAGTCCCGATGAGGATAATTTCGCTGCCATCATCAAGATGGATTTTATTAAGCCCTGGCTCTAGATTCTCAACTACCATAGCAATGAATATAATGATTTCCTTTACTTCGGACAAGGACGGAATGCCTGCATGACGCATTCAAGCTCGTTTTCCTTGTAAAGCCTCACATATATGAGCTTCTCTCCTCCCTTTGCAGATGAGATGGATGCAAGTGTCTTTTCAAGGAGAGCTTCCTCACTTAAGTCAGGGTATTGCTCGAAATAGTATTTCCCTGCAGGAATGGATGTATCCTCATCGCTGCGCACAATCGGGCTCAGGCCTGAGTTTATCCTCTCTATCTCCTTATCCGTTAAGGGTGTCTTGAAGCCTGAGTCAACCTGCTTGAGAGAGATGCCTCCATCGCTGTAGGAGAAAGAGTAGAGTATGAAGCCATCAGAGCCCCTGGGTGCCATCAGCATCTTAAGCATGAGGGAATTGAATGTAGTTCTTTCCCTCTTAAATGTCAGAGCGTTTATAAGATTGAGTTTCTGCATCCCTTCTCAGCCTAATTCCTGGACCATCTTTTTAAGGAAGGATGAGAGCCTTTCAGCAGAAGATGCTTCCATGCGCTCATTCACTGAGTGCAGATCATACAGGTTCGGTCCGATTGAGACTGAATCCATGCCAGGAATCTTATTGTTAAGCACTCCGCACTCAAGATATGAGTGCATCGCTAAAATCTTCGCATTCTTTCCTGTAATCTTCTTATAAAGGGATGAGAATTCCTTCAGAAAGGCAGAGTCCGGATCTGGCTCCCATGCCGGAAGGACAACGCCAGGGATGTTTTTAAAGCCGAATGCCTTATAAATCGTCTCAAGAGAAGAGAGCAGGTTTTCCATGCTTGATGCATAGCTGCTCCTTATGGAATTGATGACAGTTACCTTTTCTTTTTCTGTTGTCACTATTGCAAGGTTATTGGATGTATCCACTATTCCTTTGAGCGTTGTGCTCATGGCCTTGACGCCATGGGGGGCAGAGAAAAGGGCAGACACGACCTTCCTTGCCTTGCTTTTTCTGATTATTTTCTCAGGAGAGGCAGCAGAAGAGAGTGAGATAGAGACGCCGGGATCAGATATTTTCAGCTCGTTTCTGACCTTGCTCTCAACGCTTTTCACTGCTTTTTCGATATTCTTATCTGTTGAGATGACTGCATATGCGTATGGCGGGATTACATTGCTCTTTTCTCCGCCAGAGATCTCGGCAAGGCCATAGCCCTTCAGAGATTTAAGTACTCTTGCAAGGATCTTTATTGCATTTCCCCTCTCCTTGTCGATCTCTGCTCCGCTGTGTCCGCCTCTGAGGCCGGAAACTGTAATTCTAAAGCCGTTTTTATAAGGATTATCTTCCCAGGAAAGAGTCATTTCAGACCTTACGCTGGTAGTTCCTGCGCAGCCTATGTATATAACGCCTTCGTCCTCGCTGTCGATGTTTATCATTCTTTTTGCCCTGACTTTGGATGCATCGAGAGCAAAAGCACCGTCAAGGCCTGTTTCCTCACTTGTTGTGAGTATCACATCGATGGGGCCGTGCTTTACTGCAGGGTCACTGATCAGTGCAAGGGACATTGCAATTGCAATGCCGTTATCAGCGCCCAGTGTTGTATCCTTTGCCCTGATTATCCTTCCGTCGCACTGAATTTCAATCGGATCTGTTGTAAAGTCATGGCGGCTTCCTTCCTTCTTTACGCATACCATGTCCATGTGCCCCTGGAAAGCAAGGGGAGCAACACTCTCATAGCCCTCGCTTGCCTCTGCATAGATAAATACGTTTCCACCCTCATCGCTATCAGAAGAAAAGCCGTTCTCCTTAGCCCATGAAAGCAAGAAGCGCCTTATTCCTTCTTCATTCCCGCTCTCTCTTGGAATACGTGAAATCTCTTCAAAGAGTTCCCACATCCTTTTATCTTCTAAGCTGTCATACCACATAGCTAACCTCTTTCAGTTTGGATTATATTGTTATTTTCATCCAGCAATATTATATCTGCTTTTTTCCCTTCTTCAAGAGAACCAGTGTCAGCCAGGCTGTAGATCCTGGCTGCATTCGTGCTTGTCATTAAAACAGCATCGTTTATGCTGCAGCCCCATGAAAGGAGGTTAATATACGCTTTATGCATGGTAAGTGCTGAGCCCTGGATCAGCTCTTCTTTTCCTTTTGTAACCCAGAGTCCGTCCTTAAGAACTACGGGAACTCCATTTGCGCTTTTTTCGCCCTTTTCCTGCTCAGTTGGCTTAAGGGAATCCGTTACTCCCACGATGTTCTCTGCTCCCTTGGCCCTGATAGCAATCTTAACGATGCTTTTTTCCACATGAAGGCCGTCAAGGATTATCTCAGCTGTCATTTCATCATTTGAAAGTATTGCTCCTGCACTCCCGACTGCTCTGTGGTTAAAGGGGCTCATAGCATTGAAAAGGTGCGTTGCGTGCCTTATCCCGAGTTCAGATCCTCTATAGATGTCCTCTCTTGTGGCATCAGTGTGTCCTGCAAGCAGGAGGACATTGTATTTTCCTGCAAGCTCTGCAATTTTCTCAATTCCCTCAAGCTCAGGAGCAACTGTCATTGCCTTCATAAGCCCGTCTGATTCATTGTAGAGCTCCATGAAGACTTTCTCGCTTGGATCTTTTCTTCCCTCCGCGTTCTGTGCGCCAATGCGCTCCGGGCTTATGAAGGGCCCTTCAACGTGAATGCCCCGGATCCTTGCGCCTTTTTCCTTCCCGCGTGCATCGCGCACAGCCCTTATAGCGCTCTTCATGCACTCTATTGTGTCTGTGTAGATTGTGGGAAAGAATGATGTGACTCCGTGAGAAAAGAGAGCATCACTCATTTTCAGAATGGACTCCTCTCTTGCATCCTCAGTGCCGAAGCCGCCAAAGCCGTGGATATGAGTATCGATGAAACCGGGGATTGCATAGAGCTCTGAAGGCCCTTCCTTTTTCTCTATTTTCCTTATCCATCCGTCTTCTATGTGGATATCACAGGAGAAGGAAATGCCTTCCTTGCAGACTTTCACGCTTCTAATGATTTTTTCATCCATGCTGAAGAGTATAGCACAAAAGAGAAAATACCGTCGCTATAAAAGCTCTTTTCGTTTAAAATAGAATGCATGAATGAATATTTGCTGATAATCAATCCAAACGCTTCAAAGGGGAAGGGAAAAAAGAAGGCAGAGAAAATATCCCGGCTGTTTAAGGAGAGGGGAAAGAGCGTGGACATCGCGTACACTGAAAAGCCAGGGCATGCGGAAGAGATTGCACTGAGCGCTGCAGAGAGCGGCTACAGGAACATAGTCGTGTGCGGTGGGGATGGCTCTGTCAATGAAGCTATCAACGGGATAATGAAAAGCCAGAGAGAGGGCATTTCTCTTGGCATAATCCCGATAGGGCGTGGAAATGACATTGCATGGAACTACGGGATAAAGACAAGAACTGCTGAGAATGTCGAGAAGATAATAAAAGGAAATGGCAGGAAGGTGGATGTAGGCATCGTAAAGGGAGGCTACTATCCTGAGGGAAGGTATTTCCTTAATGGAAACGGCTATGGCTTTGAGAGCCTTGTGTCCCATCTTGCGATGGAGTTCAGGCACTTGAACGGCGTTCCAAGCTACGTAGCAGCGTTCATACGCATGCTTATTAAGCCTCCTAAGCCGTACTCTGTTACGATAAGGACTCAGGAGGCAGAGCAGAAAGTCGAAACGCTGCAGATTTCGGTGAGCATCGGACGGAGGATGGGAGGAACCTTTATCCTTGCGCCGGATGCGCTTGTCGATGACGGCTATTTCGAGCTCATGTATACTCTTCATGCCTTTACGCGTATTTCCCTCTTCCTTGCCGCGCTCAGATTCCTAAGGGGAACTCACCTGAAGCACAAGAAGGATTTCTCGGGCTACAGGACAAAGAGAGTAGAGATCATCTGGCACTCAGGGGATATCTCAAGTCATGTTGACGGAGAGGTTGTAAGCCACATGGACGGAAGGGATTTTCTTGTTGAGATTCTGGAGCGCTCGTTATTCGTGTACATGTAGGCCTGTGTCAAGAGGCAAAAAAAATATATAATCCGGATAATTTCTTTTAATACAAGAAAAAGAGGAAAGAAAAAATTGTTTGACTTTCCCCTTTTTCTGAATTATTCTATATGATGAGACAACAGGTCAAAAATCGACAGGTTTTCGCCAAAAATAAAGGAAAAATAAGTGGTTAAAGATTTCGTACCAAGAATACATTTCTACGATCAGGACTTTGTCGACATGTACGACAGAACCTGGGTGTGGATAGATGAGCTCTGGAAGACCAGGGAAGACAATCCAAACTTTGAAGAAGGCTTTTACACACACAAATCGAGCTGCGTAATCAGCCTTTTTGATGTAATGCTTTCATCGCTATTTCTTGTGTACAGCAATCAGAGCTACAGCCCGTACTCGATGGTCGATTTCTTCTATTCAAGACAGAAAGAGGACGGCTCTATTGCGTCGAAGTACGATATCAATACACTTGAGCCTGTTTATGATGAAGAGAATCCCCTGGGCCTTACTCTTCCCCTCTTTCCGTATGTAGAGTTCATCTTCTACCACAAGATAGGAAACAAGAAAAGGCTTAAGGATGTAGTTCCTTACATTGAAAGGTATTTTGAGTGGCTTAAAGCGAAATTCCAGTGCCCCAATGGCCTGTATCGCGTCCCGTACAGCGCAACGGAGATGCATGATCTGGAAAGGGAGGGGGCTGTATACACTGTGGACTTCAATTCCATCGTGGCACTTGCTGCGCTCTATATGTCAAATATAGGAGACATCCTCAATGACAAGGAGCTTGCATTCCGCTATAAGAGAATCTACTTCTCGCTCAAGACCAGGATCAACGGGATGATGTGGGACTCAGAGAGCCGTTTCTACTACGACCTCGATGGAAGTGAGAAGATTATTAAAAACCCTCATATCGGAGGATTTTATACTCTCCTTGCTGAGATCCCGAACGATGAGTATGCATCATTCCTGATTGAGAAGCTCAGGGATGATTCATCCTTCGGCACTGACAATCCGTTCTCAAGCGTTCCCAGGACGAGCAAGTACTTCAATGAAAAGGGCGATGGATATAAGTGCGGGGTAGTCCCGTTCTCCACTTATCTGGTGATAAAGGGTCTTCTGTGCTACAACTCATTCACATTCGCCCGTGAGTGTGCAATCCGCCATATGTACTACATACTCGATACGCTGCATCCGGATCAGGAAGTGATGGGAGATACATACGAGATTTACAGGCCTTCAGGAGAAGGAGAGGCAAGGGCAACAGGCTGCGAGAACAGGAAGCGCTACCTTCCGATGCTGGGCCTTGTTACGATAACACTCGTCATTGAGAATATCATAGGCCTTGACATCTCCCTTCCCAGAAAGACCGTGTACTGGACGATGCAGGCACTTGAGGAGATGGGAATAGAGAAGCTCTCGCTCAAGAAGAACAATATCACGATCCTTGCAAACAAGAATGCACGAGGCTGGGAAATAAGGCTTGAGAGCGAAAAGCTCTATTACTTCACGATCCATATCCTCGATGAGGAGAAGAAGAAGACGCTCCCGATCCCGAGCGGAAAGTGCTCGATGCTTATTGATAAACTCTGATTATTAGGCCATCATGACGATGGCCTGTTTTATGAAGAAAGCAATAATACTTCTACTTCTTGCACTCTTTCTTTTCTCATGTGAGGAAAAAAGGGATGAAGACAACCTTAACATTGCACTAAGCCAGGACATAGACAGCCTCGATGTGATGAAGAGCACGAACAGGAGCCTGAGGGATATCCTCATCGGGTCTGTGTACGAAAGGCTCTTTGTCCTGGATAATGGCAAAATCGAGAATGAGCTTGCAGAAAGCTATGAGTTCTCTGACGATGGGCACACTCTTAAAATCAGGATAAGAAAAAACGTCTTTATGCACGACGGCTCATATATGACAGGAGAAGACGTTGCAGCATCCCTTAACAGATTCATCGAGTGCTCTGAGGAAGCTGGCCTTCTTGCAGGCCCTGCGCGCTTTATGGAAACGGAAGACGGAGTTGAGATAACAAGTGAAAACAAGCTCTATCTTCTTATATACCTTCTTTCATCGGGAGCACAGAGTGCAGTAATAGCCAGGGCATCCTCCCTTGAAGAAAATGAATACGGCCTTGTTACAAGGATTGTAGGCACCGGGCCCTATGTCCTTTCTTCCTTTTCTCCTGGCGTAAGAGTAGTCCTTGAGCGCTTTGATGCATACTCTTCCTACGGGGAGGAAAGTGCGGGCATCGCCGGGAAAAAGCATGCATATTTCAAGAGGATCACATTCAATATAGTTGCTGATGCTGCGGCGCGGAGGATTGCACTTGAAAAAGGGCAGTATGACTATATAAACGATGTAATGAGCTATGACATACCGTCCCTCAGCAAGAATAAGGACATTAAGCTCATAGGGGGAAAAGAAAGCGGATCTGTTGCTATTGTCTTCAATAAAAGGAGTGAGCTTGCAAAAAACGCAGACTTCAGGCGCTCTGTTGCATATGCACTTGATTATGAGGCCCTGATGAAGGCCTGCTACGGAAAAGAAGGCTTCAGCGTGCACTCAGACTATATGGAAGAAGGACAGGGCTTTTCAGTTGAAGGAGATCCGTATTCAGAGAGGAATGTAGAAAAGGCAAAGGAAAGCCTTGCTAAGAGCCCCTACGACGGAAGGCCCTTCAGAATCCTTACATCAAACCTCTCGAACCTTGAAAAAATCGCAGTTGCTGCAGAGAGCATGCTTCGGGAAGCTGGAATAAAGACAGAGATCATCGCACAGGACTGGGTGGGCTTCTTAAACAGGAGAAATAATGAAGAAGACTATGATGCGTTTATCTCAGCGTTTTCCTCTGTTCCTCTTCCTTCGATGAAGCTTTATCTATCATCGAGCTACCCCGGATGGTATGAAAGCGAAGAAAAGGAGATGATATTATCCTCTTTAAGGAGTGCAGAAAGCATTGAGCAGGCGCAGGAGCTCTGGCAGGATGCGCAGCGCTTCTTCTGGAGCGATGTTCCTGTAATAATTCTCGGGCACTATAGCACTATAAGTGCACATTCAGCTACAATTACTGGCATAATAGAAGGGGAGGGCTTTCATTTCTGGAATGCAAAGAGGCGTGAGAGTACATAGCTTTAAAAGAGACCTTTTCTTTTTCATCCTGACAGTTTTCTTTGTTTCCTTCCTGATTTTTACCCTTTCTGATTTCTCATCAGGAGAGATTTCCTTGTACATACTTGGAGAGAATGCAAGAGAGGACAGCGCAGATGCGCTCTCAGAAAGCCTTGGCCTGAAAAGGCCATTTGCTTTGCGCTATTTAGAGTTTCTGAAGAACTTTATCACGCTTAAGTGGGGAAAGAACATACAGGGCTATGAAATCCTTCCATTAATCCTTTCCCGGCTTGGAGTAACTCTTGAGCTGATGGCCATGACGCTTCTTTTTTCCCTTTCTCTTTCACTTCTTATTTCCTTCTTTTCTGTCAAAAAGCCTGGAGGAAGCATGGACAGGATAAGCACGATTTTCTCAGCTCTTGTCTTTTCTTTACCTTCATTTTCAATAGCACTTATCCTGATACTCCTTTTTTCAGTTCTCATCCCTCTTTTTCCTCCAGGCGGGTTTACAAGCATCAGAGTATCCTTTACTGAGAACATAAGAGCGCTTTTTCTTCCTTCTCTTACTCTTACGCTGATGCACACAGCACTCTATGCAGGCGTGCTCAAAAAGAGCCTCAAAAGAGTATTGAAGGAGAGCTTCATAAGAGGAGCCTATGCAAGGGGAAAGAAAAAAAGTGCAGTAATCCTTAAGGATGCGCTGCTTCCTGCATCTCTTCCCCTCATTGCGCTTCTTTCTTCTTCCTTTTCATCCCTTGTTGCAGGATCTGCTCTTACTGAGACTCTCTTCTTTCTTCCGGGCATCGGAAGCCTTCTTGTCTCTTCAGCCCTGGCAAGAGACACAAGAACTGCTGGCATAATAGTCATGCTTGTTGCCTTTTTCACTTCCGCTTCATCACTTGCAGCACGCGCCCTTATAAGGGCAATGGACCCAAGGGTCAGGGGAGAGAAGAATGAATAGGAAAAAGTTCTATACAGCTTTAGTTTTCCTTGCTGTTCTCATTCTCTTTTTCTTTCTCAGCGCAGGCTTTTCATCCCTCGATATGGATAATGCTCTTCTTTCTCCCTCAAGGGAGAATCTTTTTGGAACAGACAGCTACGGAAGGTCCCTTTTAAGCCGTCTTTCGCTTGGCGCCCTCATTTCCATCTCTCTTTCTGCACTCATTACAGCATTATCTGCAATACTGGGCACAGCTCTTGCCTTCCTGATGGCAAGAGTAAGTGCATCATGGGTTTTATCAGACAGCCTGAAGAGCCTTAATGCAGTAATCCTTGCTCTCTTTCTCTCTTCTGTTTTCTCTGCGGGCTTTGGCGTTCTTATTCTCTCAATAAGCCTGACTCATATTCCATCGGTTGCAAGGGTGGCCTATTCGCGCATCCTCAGCATCAGGAGGGAAGAGTTCGTGCTCTATGCAAAGAGCGAGGGCATGGGAGGCTTTTCTATTGCACGCTTTCATATAGTTCCGCACTTGAGGGATGAGATTCTCATTCAGAGCATCAGCATATTCTCATCTTCTGTCATAACAGAGGCAACGCTTTCTTTCCTGGGTGCTGGAATTCCAGTTAAATACCCGTCAATCGGCTCAATCCTGGCAGAGGGAAGGGCTGTAGCATTAAGCCATCCTCACCTTATTGTAATTCCATCCTTAGTGCTCTTTCTGATTACGCTCTCGCTGTATGTCATGCAGAGCGCGCTAGATCCTGATTCTTGATTTTAGTGACCGGATCAGAGTCGTCTTGTCTGCATACCCTAAGTCTCCTCCGATAGGAAGGCCGGATGCAAGGCGCGAAATTGTTATATCCTTTCCTTCAAGGAGCCTCTTTATGTATATCGCAGTAGTGTCTCCTTCCTCAGTAGGATTTGTAGCAATTATTATTTCCTTGAAGCTTCCTTTTTCAATTCTTTCAAGAAGCTCCTTTATCCTGATCTTGTCCGGTCCTATTCCCTCAAGAGGATTTATAGCTCCCCCGAGGACATGAAAGAGCCCGTTATATATTCCTGCCTGGTTTATAGTGATTGTATCCTGGCTTTCCTCAACTACCATAAGAAGGCTTCTGTCTCTCTTTTCAGATGAGCAGAACTCACAGATGTCTTCTTCTGTATAGCTTCCGCAGACGGGGCATGGATGGATTTTCTCCTGAAGGCTCATTATCCTTTCCCCAAGTGCCTTGTTGAATGTAGGATCAGTCTTGATGAGAAAATAGCAGAGGCGCTGTGCAGATTTTTCTCCCATCCCCGGGAGCTTCTTTAAAAGTCTTGAGAGGTCTTCTATCGCGTTCAATTCTGATCCTCTTTAAGAATTCCGCTCTTGCGTATCTCACGGCGTGCATAGTCCTCAGCAAGCTGCTTTATCTTGTATGCAGCATCGTTGAATGCGCTCTGTATCAACACTTCCATCATGTCCTGCTCTTTCTTGTCTATTATTACAGGATTGATTGAGATTTTCTGTACGTGGTAATCCCCGTTAAGAATTACCCTTACCAGGCCTGCGCCGGACGAGCCTTCAGCGGTGAGCTTAGAAATCTCCGCTTTCATCTCCATCATCTTCTCTTCGACAAGTCCCAGGTTTTTCATCACCTCGATCGGGTTTAGATTCATGTCTGATATCCTCCTCTTTTATTTCATAGGCCTCTGTATTCTTGAATACAGACATTATGTGTTCAACTTCCTTTGAGTATTTTTTCTCTTCAGGATTGAAAACGCTCATCTTGAGGCTCACATCCCTTTTCAAGAGAGCAGAAAGTATCTTCTCTGCATCCCTTTTCCTTCTCTCAAGCATGTCATATGCCATCTGGGATGTCATACTTAACTTAAGGGCGCCGGAAGAGAAAGTAAAGTCCTTTACAGAGCTTTCAATGTATCTGGCCTCAGCTGTTAAGCCGCCATTTCTCATGGCCTCAGCTATTTCTTGAAGACTCAGCTCTTTTCCGCGTTCAGGAGAGAGTTTTTTTTTCTCTTCTTTCCCTTCTTCCTTTTCTTCCTCTTTTTCCCTCAGAGCAGGCGCATTCAATTTAACAGAGACGCTCTTTTTCTCAATAGTGAAACTGCCGCTTTTTACTGCCTTTGTAATTTCATCAAGCTTCTGGCTCATCTGAAGGGGAGTAGAGAGGAACCTTATGGATGAGAGCCTCGAGATCAGAAGCTCAAGCTCAAAGCGGGGAGAAAGAGAGCAGCGCATATCGCGATAGAGATCTAAAAAGGCTCTCATCATCGTCTCAAGCATGTCCTTGGAAAAGAGACTGACAAGGTCTTCAGGGATATCTGATTCATCGTAGCTCAGGATCTCCTTTCTCCTTACTCCTTCCTTATAGAAAAGAAGTGTCCGTATATATGTTGTGAAGTCCTTTACAATCTGGTTTTCATTAGTTCCTTTCCTGAAGAGCTCATCTAAAAGGTACAGCGCCTCCTTATCCTCTCCCAGGTAGCAGTGCCTCAGAATTGCTGAGAGGCTGTCAGCTCCTGCAAGGCCAAGCTTTTCCCTTATTTTCTCAAGTGTAATATGGCCCTCAGAGAACGCTGCAACCTGGTCAAAGAGGGTATAGGAGTCCCTCATGGAGCCAGATGCTTCGCGCGCTATCCAGAAAAGAGCATTGTCATCTGCAGTTATCTCAAGATCCTCTGCTGCGCTTCTTAAGCACTTTACGATGTTCTCCTGGCTTATAAGCTGGAAGTGAAACTGCTGACAGCGGCTCCTTATGGTCTGGGGAACTTTCTGGATCTCAGTGGTTGCAAATATGAAGATTACATACTCAGGGGGCTCTTCAATGGTCTTTAAAAGCGCATTGAATGCGCTGATGCTGAGCATGTGCACTTCATCGATTATGTATATCTTATAGCGAGAGACCTGCGGAGGAAACGTCACTTCCTCCTTAATCGCCCTTACTGCATCTACACCGTTATTGCTTGCCCCGTCAATTTCGATGACATCCACACTGCTTCCTTTTGTGATGTTGATGCAGGAATCGCATTTCCCGCATGGATGCGCTGTAGGACCTGTCTCGCAGTTCAGGGCCTTGGCTAAAAGACGGGCAGAGCTCGTCTTTCCAACCCCGCGGGGGCCAGAGAAGAGGTATGCATGTGCAATCCGGCCGTCCTTTATAGCATTCTCAAGCGTAGAGACCACGAACTCCTGTCCGATTAGAGTCTCAAACGACTGTGGCCTTTTACGTGTGGCTGTTACTTCGTAGGGCAATTCAAACTCCTTAGATTACGAGTATATCTTAAAAGGCCTAAAAGAAAAAGGCGACAAATGGTCCAGGTCTCACGTGAAATCCACTTACCGCTGCTATCTTCCGATCCTGACGGGGTTGGGCGGCACACGTAGCCTGGTATCTGTCGCCAAGGCGGAGAGGGGGGGATTCGAACCCCCGGTAGCTTTTGACCACACACGACTTCCAATCGTGCACCTTAGACCGCTCGGACACCTCTCCAGCTAAGATGTTGCTATAACATTTAAGTGTGAAAGAGAGTTTTTTGTCAAGAGAGAGGAAAAACATTTACTTCTCCTCCAAAGTGTTCTCAATCATCTTGTAAATGGTTATGTGAAGGGAAAATACGGAGACAGACACACAGCAAGGGCATAGCCGCTTTCATAAGGATTATCCATGCAATCCGTTCTGCTCTCAGTTCACTGGCGCCCTGAGTACATTTACACCTTCTGCCTGGAACTGACTTATAGTCTCATCCGGCGTGATGGTGTCCGTGATGATATTCCTGATAGCAGAGACAGGTGTACTGATGAAGTTTCCAAGAGAGCTGAACTTCGTAAAGTCTGCAAGGATGTAGCTTGAGATGATTGCATTCTCAACCATCATTGCATTAATAGCAACTTCATTTGCGTTCTTGGTCATCATCCCTTCAGCAACAGACAGCCCTGTACAGCCTAAAAAGCTCTTATGGACCCTCATTCCCTGGACATTTCTCAGGACCATGTCCCCGACGAGGGCAGATTTAGGATTCCTGATTTCTCCTCCCGTCAGATATACGCTGACAAATGGAGGGAATTCCATGTTGATGGCCTTGCCGTTGTTCGTTATGACAATCACGTTCTTTGCCGTGATGTAGGATATCATGGAGATTGCAGTAGAGCTGGTATTTATGAATATTATGTCGTTATCCGATACCAGGGATGCCGCCATCTTAGCTATCTCCTTTCGCGAGCGCTCTACAAGGGATATTGTCTCTGACTGAAGGACCCTGTAGCCGCCGAAGAAAAGTTCAATCTTCTTTTCCTTCTCAAGTGCATGCAGATCCCTCCTGATTGTTATCTCCGAGGTGTTGAAGAGCTTTGCAAGCTCACCGATAGTAAGACCGCTTTCCTTGCTTATGGTGTGGAATATCCTTTTACGGCGCGCCTCAACGAGTTTCATCGACTGTTTCATAATCCGCCTTCAAATTATCATATTTTAAGAAAACATTATCTCTAAATTTTCATATAGGCAAGAAAATTTATAAGAAAATGAAAATTTTTTCTTTTGCTTTCCGAAAGACGGGGTGAAAAATATGGGGTAAGGAAAGAAACAAGACGGAGGTAGATAATGAAAAAGAAGGTTGTTTTATTAGCATGTCTGAGCTTATTCGCAGCGGCTCTGTTTGCTTCAGGATCATCTGAGGCTTCCTCAGGCCCCGGCGGAAATCTAGTTCTGTATTCCTCAGCAAATGACGAGGAGTACTATATGATAGTTGATGCGTTCCAGGCCAAGTATCCCAATATAAACATCCAGGTAGTACAGGGAGGAACAGGGGAGCTCCTGGCACGAGAGACTGCTGAAGCTGCGAATCCACAGGCCGATGTCCAGTTCGGAGGGCTATCGTATTCACATTCTGTATCATATGCAGATTTGTGGGAGGAGTACGTATCTCCAAACAATGAGAATCTGCCAGAGGCATTCAGAGCAGCAAACAATAAAGTCACTTTGAAGTCCCTCAATCTACAGGTTCTGTTAGTAAACAGGGCACTTGAATCAGATCTCGGCTTTGAAATCTCAACTCTTGACGACATTCTGCGCCCGGAATTAAAGGGCAGGATTTCATTCGCAGATCCTAATCTGGGATCAACTGCGTATAAGTGGCTTACGACAATTCTGTATGTAAAAGGGAATGGAAATCCGGAAAGCGATGAGGCCTGGGGCTTTGTAGAGGCCCTGATCCAGAACCTCGATGGAAAGCTTGCAAACTCAACAGGCACTGCCCATAGAAGCGTAAGGGATGGCGAGTACACAGTCGGCTTCACATCAGAGTCCAATGCCAATGCATATATTGAAGAAGGCTTTGGCAATATAGTCCGCGTCGTAATACCGCAAGAGGGCACAACGGCACCTTCATACGGCTGTGCTATTATCAAGGGCGCAAAGAATCTGGAGAATGCAAAGCTCTTCATCGACTTCATCATCTCAGATGAGGCTCAGCAGATTTACGCAGGATCATCATTCCGACCTGCGAATACGAAATTCACCAACACACGCGACTATTTCGTGGATATCAATACAGTGAATCTGTTCACAGAGGATGATGCATACGTATCTGAGAATCAGCAGGCAATCCTGACGAGATTCAACAACCTCTGGGCAAAGTATAACTGATAACGTCAAAACGCATAGGCCAGGCATTTCTTGCTAAGGGGGGAGCTCTTCCCCCCTTGGACTTCTATGCACTTAGGAAAAGCGATGAAAGTAAAAATAACAATTAACCATGCAATGAAGAGATATGAGGATGGCCATACAGTCATTCCTGATCTTAACCTCGTAGTAAATGAAGGCGAGCTCTTTACGCTTCTTGGCCCCTCAGGATGCGGGAAAACGACACTTTTAAGGATGATTGCAGGCTTTAACAGCGTTGAGGGCGGAGACTTCTATTTCAACGAAAAGAGGATAAACGACCTTTCTGCAGCAAAGAGAAGCATCGGAATGGTCTTCCAGAACTATGCGATTTTCCCTCATCTGAGCGTCAAGGAAAACGTTAAGTTCGGGCTGAAGAACCGTAAGCTTCCAAAGGAAGAGATTGAAGAAATCAGTGAGAAATTCCTTTCTCTTATGCAGATAGACCAGTTCAAGGACAGGATGC
>CAZHQL010000019.1:15556-16245 GCA_964534915.1 uncultured Spirochaetaceae bacterium
GGAGGACAGCAGCAGAGGGTTGCACTTGCCCGTGCTCTTGCAATCTCTCCTGATGTTCTTTTAATGGATGAGCCCCTGTCGAATTTAGATGCGAAGCTCCGCGTTGAGATGAGAAGGGTAATCAAGGACATCCAGAAAGAAGTAGGGATTACTACAGTCTACGTAACCCATGACCAGGAAGAGGCAATGGCAATAAGCGACAGGATTGCGGTAATGAACCTTGGTGTAATCCAGCAGATAGGATCTCCGCGCGATTTATATCAGAGACCTGCGAACTTATTCGTCTCGACTTTCATCGGCCGGACCAATGTCCTGAAAGGGCATCTTTCTGGAAACTGTGTCACATGCGAAGGCTATGAAATCAAGATGGATAACGTCATCAGCACTGAAAGCCAGGATGTTCAGGTCGCAGTGCGCCCTGAGGAGTTTATCATCGAAGAGAATCTGGAAGCAGATGGCATAAGCGGTGTTGTAACAGATAAGGTATTCCTGGGTCTGAACACACAGTATTTTGTAAAGCTTCCCAGTCACGAGATAGTAGAAATCCTCAGAGAGTCAATCGTTGGAGAGGATCTCGAGACAGGGCAGAGCATCAAGCTCAGGGTCAAGAAGGAGAAGATTAACATTTTCTCTTCCTCGCCAGATGCAATAAGCCTGATAAAGAGGACATAGTATGAATAAGCCTGCGT
>CAZHQL010000020.1:0-5937 GCA_964534915.1 uncultured Spirochaetaceae bacterium
TCTTCTCTAGCAGCAAACAGAACTCTCTTCCATGACAGAAGAAGCACGTCTTATAAAATACAGCTTAGGGCGGGCATTGGAGATATAAGCCCCCTGACATGTTATCATTGCAACAAACTGCGGCATTCTTCAATTAAAAGCCTAATTTCTTTGCGTTATATGAAAACGCGTGGTAAAATTTTCTCAAGCGTGCAATTTTTCAGATAATTCAGGCTCTGAAGATTAATGCATGAGTCCTACGAGTTACAGGGAGGTTTAATTCAAATTATGTTTTTAAGTGAAAATGTGTTTTACATTCTCTCATTCCTGACAGCGGTAATTGCATTCTTATTCGCTCTTTACCTCTATCTATGGGTGAAGAAAAAGAAGGTAGAAAATCAGGAGATTATAAGGGTATCGGCTCTTATTGAGGAAGGCGCAAAGACCTTCATGAAAAGGGAGTACAGGCTGCTTGGGTATTTTGCAGCTGTAGTATCACTTATCATCCTCATTGTCCTTCCAAAGCCGATCTGGCAGGGCTCTGTTCTTCAGAACATCCTGATGGTTGCCTCATACATTGCAGGAACAATCCTTTCTGCAATCGCAGGAAAGATCGGAATCATGGTAGCAACCCTTTCAAATGGAAGGACTGCTGAAGCTGCCGAAAAGAGCCTGAAGGATGCATTCCAGGTGGGCTTTCGCGGCGGCGCTGTAATGGGCCTTCTGGTAGTTGGATGCTCACTCTTCGGAGTAGCTCTCGTGCTATGGATTTCAGGTGATACAACCATTCTTCTTGGATTTTCGTTCGGAGCAAGCAGCCTTGCACTCTTTGCCAAGGCAGGCGGCGGAATCTTTACAAAGACTGCTGATGTTGCTGCAGACCTTACAGGCAAGGTTGAGCTTGGAATTGCTGAGGATGACCCGAGGAACCCTGCTGTTATTGCAGACAATGTCGGGGATAATGTCGGAGACGTTGCAGGAATGGGCGCAGACCTGTTCGATTCGAATGTAGCGGCTATGACATCCGCTCTTGTTATCGCAGCGAGCCTTGCAAACAGCGCATTCCAGGCTATAGAGATGGTATTTGCATATGCAATTTTAGGACTTATTGCATCGATAATCGGAATTGCAACAGCTCGTGTTGGAAAGGATGGGAACCCGACGAAGGCACTAAATTCATCAACGTATGTCACTACTGCTGTATTTTTAGTGCTCACTGCTATCGTAACCTATCTCTTTGATGGCTTTTCATGGAGAATCTGGGGCTCTTCTACAACAGGCCTCATTGTAGGCCTTATTATCGGACTTACGACTGACTACTTCACGGATGACTCAAAGCCGATTGTGCAGAAGGTTGCTCATGCATCGGCATCAGGCCCGGCATTCACAATACTCTCAGGAACATCATATGGCTTTATCTCCTGTTTCCCTGCTATGGCAGGAATAGCAATCTCGGCTCTCATTTCCTATAACCTCTGCGCTCCCCTTGGCGACGGGTATGCAATCTATGGAATTGCAATGTCCGCTGTCGGCATGCTCTCAATTGTCGGCATGATCATTTCCAACGATGCATACGGCCCTGTAGTAGATAACGCACGCGGTCTTGCAGAGATGGGAGGACTAAGTGAAGAGACAATCAGGATTGCAGATGAGCTTGACAGTGCAGGAAACACTGTAAAGGCTGTGACAAAGGGCTTTTCAATAGGAGCTGCAGGCTTGACAGTCATCTCGCTTCTTGGTGCATTCATGGCAGAGACAAATGAAGTGCTGCGAAGCCTTGGGCGTGAGCTTATAACAGGATTTGACATCATGGAGCCGACAGTATTCTTTGGCATTCTTGTTGGAGCTGCGATTCCTGCAGTATTTTCTGCAATGCTTATTTTAGGAGTTGACAGGAACGCAGAGAGGATGGTCAACGAGATTCACAGGCAGTTCAACACAATTGAAGGCCTTAAGGAAGGAAAGGCATCTCCTGAGTATTCCAGGTGCATAGACATCGCAACAACAGGTGCTCTTAAGGAGCTCATTCCTGCGGGCCTTGTTGCAATAATTGCAACGCTGATTGTAGGCTTCATAGGAGGCGCGATGGCAGTTGGAGGCTTCCTGCTTGGAAACATCGTAAGCGGCTTATTGCTCGCACTCTTCATGTCCAACTCCGGCGGGCTCTGGGATAACTCAAAGAAGTACGTTGAAAGCGGACACGAGGGAGGAAAAGGAAGTGATGCACACAAGGCTGCTGTTATCGGGGACACAGTAGGAGATCCGTATAAGGATACTGCAGGCCCTTCAATAAACACGCAGATTACTGTAGTTTCCCTTGTTGCATCCCTTTGCAGCTCAATCTTCGTAATGTTCTCAATCTTCTAGAGATCTCTTTATTACTCTCTGAGGCGGTCAGAAGCGGCCGCCTCTTTACGTATCAAGCGCTTTCAGTGCAATCTCAAGGACTGCTTCTGCAAGCTTTTCCTTTTCTTCCTCGTCTATGAAGGACATGCAGCTTTCTTCGATGCCAGATGCCCAGTTTATCGAGAAAGAAAGCGATGCAAGCGGAAGCCCAAGCTCATGTATGAGATTTACTTCCGGGTTAAGAGTCATTCCAACTACATCTGCACCCCAGCTGCGGTATGCGCGGATCTCGGCAGGGCTCTCAAAGCGTGGCCCGTTTGTAGTTATATATGTAAGATTCCGATTAACTGCGTAGCCCATGCCCCGGGAAGCTCTGATTATGCTCAATTTTAATTCTTCATCAAAGACATCATCCATCGCTGTATGCACAAGCTCCCTTGCAATGCCATCGTAGAAAGTAGAATCCCTTCCATGCGTCATATCGATAAAGTCTGCTACTATCCCGATTTCGCCAGGAAGAAGGCGCTCAGTGATAGATCCAACTGCATGAGCAGTAATGACCTTGCTTACTTCAAGCTTCTCAAGAAGCGCGGCATTTGCCTTATATGAAATACAGTGCGGTGCCCTCACATGCCCCGCTCCATGCCTCAGAATGTAGACCATGAGGCCATCCTCTGCAGCCAAAACTTCACCGTAGAGTGTTTTGTATGTCCTGAAATTCTTGTCAATGATGTTCTCAAGGCCGGTTCCGGCAATTATAGCTTTCCTCATTTTCTAATCCTCTCTATACCGTTTTCTGTGATTATGCCTGTTATAAGATGTGGCGGCACTATGTCAAACGCAGGATAGAGTGCATCTGCGTTTTCGTCTGTTATGTACTCTCCGTTGAACTTTAAAACCTCACTTTTATCCCTCATCTCAATCTTGATATCCGCATTATAGCTGCTCTTGAGTGAAAAGGCATAATAGGGAATGCCATAGCGCTCTGCGATTATTGCATTTGAAAGCGTCCCGATCTTATTGACTATGCCTTTATCAGGAAGATGTGCATCACTGGCTGTCATGTATATATTAATATCGCCCCGGGATGCGAAGAAGGCGCTCATGGCATCTGTAATCAGATATGCCTCTATGCCCATCTGGATAAGAGATGGAAGCGTTAGCTTTGCACCCTGAAGATAGGGCCTTGTCTCAGGAACATATACTCTCACTCTCTTTCCTTCAAGGCTTGCTTTCTTAACTGAAAGCAGGAAGCTGTGCTCTGCAAAGCATGCAGTAAGAATGCCGCTCCCGTCAGAGAGAAGCGATGCGCCATAGTCACTCATTTTATCGTATGCATCGTCGTAATAAGCAAGAACAGATTCTATTACTTCTTCAAGCTCCTCTCCTTTCTCTGTTCGCAAAAGGACCTGCTTAAGCGTATTTGCCATGCTTCTGTTAGTAGGACGCGAAGACGAAAGCATCTCAGATGCTCTCTCAAGAGGCACTGACAGATCGCGCGCAAGAAGAAGTGCCTTGAGAGAAAGCTCAAGGGGCCCTCCACCTTGAGTGACCATCATCTGTATTGCATCGCGGCACTCCTCTAGGGACCTCATTTCATAATACTCAACCTCTTTTGGATACTTTCTTCTGTCCAGCGTATAGAGTACATTATTTTCATAGCGTGCAATCTCTGAGTGCCTGAGAACGCGGGGAAGCATATCCTGTGTGAACATATGGCAATTATAGCTCATATTGAATTCCAAAGAAAATCCACACAGCCTATTTGACTACAAAAGAAAGAGTGGTTTAAATTTTAGAAAAACGCATAAAGGAAAGGATAATATGGCAAAAAAGATAGTTTTATCCCTTCTCTCTCTCATGCTCTGCCTCTCTTTAGCAAGTGCTGCGGGAGTAAGGGAGATAGGAGAGAATGAGAAAATCGTAAAGCTCATCAGCGTTGAGAAGAGCTATCAGGGAGAAGTGCGCCTCACTGCACTTAACACTGACGGCACTGCGAGTATATATAACGTAAGCGCTGAGACTTTTCTTGAGAACTTAGCGCTTGATAGTATTTCTGCTGACATGGTCCTTGTAATAGAGGATACAGGAATTGCAACGCTTAGCATTCCGCCGCAGATGAATGCTAAAAGCATCCGTGATATCACATTATCCTCTTCACTTGGCTTTTATGATGTAAGCTTTGCTGATCCTGTTGAGATAGTAAGAGAGGGGGAAAATGATGGCCTTCCTTTCGACCTTGAGAATCTTACAGAGCGCTTTTCTTACTCATATGCCTACCTTTCAATGGACAACCTTATAGCGCAGGGCCTTGTGTTAAGGGGCAATTACCTTGCGCGCGGCCTGATGGATGCAATTGACACATCATCAGAGACGCTGCTCTCATTTGATGAGATGATGATGGCCATTGAAGAGTACTACACAACTGTATATGAGCGCAGAGTAGCTGGGGATTATGGAGAGAAGATAAACTCTCTCAGTGATCTTGATGATCTAAGCAGGCCTGACAATCTTGAAGATCAGTTTGCATACTCATATGGCTATATTATTGCACTGCAGCTTTTAAGCCAGGGCATCGAGATAGACCGCGTTGCATTTCCATATGGAATGCTTAACAGGCTTTATAACGACCAGGCGCTTTTAAGCACTGAGGAAATGGAGAGAGCTGTAAACGAATACATTCAGCACATAAATGAAGCAGTCTCAGCGTGGCTTAAGGAAATTGCAGATTCCAACCTTGCTGAGGCTGAGGCCTATCTTGAAGAAAATGCAGAGCGCGATGGCGTTGATGTAATAAGCGAGTATCTTCAGCTTGAGTTCTTAACGCGCAGCGATGAAGAGAGCGCAATGCCCGAGCTGAGCGATACTGTAGTTGTAAACTACGCTCTCCGCAAAGCAGACGGAAGCCTCATTGAAAAGAATGATAACGCCTCCTTTCCCCTCTATGGCGTGATTGAAGGCTTCAGAACAGCTCTTATGAACATGCATGTGGGAGATAGCGCAACAGCATATATTCATCCCTCTATCGGCTATGGGGAAACGGGGGCTGGCATGATAGGGCCCAACCAGCTCCTGATATTTGAAATTGAGCTTGTCTCAATTGTGGAATGACCTGAGGGGGCTGCTCTTGCAGCCCTTTGTCATTAAAAGCGGAAGATTACGCTCCTTACGCTCTTTTCAATATTCCTGGTCTGGGCGCGTCTTATGCTTTCCTCTCCCTTTATAAGAAGGAACCTGCCCGGGGCCATAACAAAGACATCCTCACCTTTTACGGACGTGATAGCCTCCCCTTCAAGGACAATCTCCAGTGAGTATTCTTTCTCATGAGGAATCTCAATCTGCCCTTTATCCGTTGTAGAGTAGTCCCTGATCTCATAAAGCACTTCATCATCCTCAGGGCATTTATGCTTTCCAGCGCTCTCTTCGTATGGAAGAGCTCTGTCCATTACTGTGATAACGCGCATTATCTTGTCGCTTATGCCCTGGTAGGACTCGAGGTTATCAAGAGTATCGAAGATAATCACTCTTTTCTTCCCTCATTCTTATGCTTCTTATAGAGCTCTGTGAAATCAAGGATCATCTCGATGCATCCATCAATTCCGAGGCTTGCTG
>CAZHQL010000020.1:5947-15763 GCA_964534915.1 uncultured Spirochaetaceae bacterium
TGAGTCCAGGCTCAAGTCGTATGTCCTGCACTGCCCCCATTTCATATCAGAGTAATAGTTGTAGAAATTTGCTCTCGTCTTATCGTTTTTGAGGCAGATATCCTCAGCCTTATCAGCATCGATTTCGTATACGTTCACTGCGCGCTCTACTCTCTCTGAAAGGGGCGCATGAATGAATACTGATATTACATCCGGGTCATCGCGGAGGATAAAATCTGCACAGCGCCCGATTATGACGCAGCTTCCCTGGCTTGCTATCTTCTTGATTGTCCTTGACTGAATCAAAAAGAGCTGGTCGTTTAATGGCATCTCATTAAAGCCTAATGCACCTGTTGCCATCGGATAATTTCCCATCGCAAGGGAGTAAAAGAGGCTTGCGTTCGGCATCTCATCTGCATTATGGAACAGGGACTCAGAGAGACCACTGTCCCTGGCTGCGATGCTGAGCAGCTCCTTATCGTAGTAAGGTATGTTGAGCTTTTCTGCAAGAGCGCGTCCAACAGCTCTTCCGCCAGAGCCAAACTGGCGTCCAATTGCGTAAACGGTCTTTCCATCCATCTTCTGACTCCTCCTTTCCTTCTTTCATTATAAATTCTCTTTAAGCTCAATTAAAGGAAAATTTGCCGCCAGAATAAAAATGAAGGATTTACTTTGCCATTTCCTCTGCAAGAGCATCTAACTCAGCTAAAACGCTTTCCTTAACAGAGCTCAGGATGCTTATGGCCTTGTTGTTCACAATCTCGATGTCCTTCATCCCAGAGAGGATCTCAATCATCTTCTTTCCGCTCTGAAGGGCCCATGTCCCGTTCTCAATAACTCCTACCTTCCTCTTCTGATAAAGGTGTGCCTTCAAATCCAGAAGCAGGCTCTCCATTTTCGGGAAAATCTCCAGATTATATGTGCTTGATGCAAACACTGCCCTTGAGTACCTGAAGCACTCAGAAAGGATGTATGATGAGTCAGTTTTAGATGTGTCATACATATGGATGTTCCTTACCCCGAGATCAGATAGCCGGAGGGCCAGGTAATTCACCGCCTGCTCTGTATTCCCATAGATTGAGGAATATGCTATCACTACACCCTCTTCCTCCGGAGTGTATGATGCCCACTTCTGGTACTTTTCCAGTATGTACGAAAGATCCTTTCTCCAGATGGGGCCATGAAGAGGAAGAAGCATGTCAATAGTAAGAGAAAGAACCTTCTTAAAGAGTGAGTTTACCTGAAGCCCGTATTTTCCCACGATATTAAGATAGTACCTTCTTGCCTCGCTCAGCCATTCGCGGTCGAAATCAAGCTCATCAGCAAAGAGATTTCCATTAAGGGCTCCGAATGTGCCAAAGGCATCAGCAGAGAACAGGGCATGAGTGCGCTCATCGTATGTAACCATCACCTCAGGCCAGTGAACCATCGGAGCAAAGATAAAGCGTAAAGTATGCTTTCCTGTTGACAGAGTATCGCCTTCCTTCACTATAAAAGCGCATCTTTTAACATCGAATGCATAGAACTGTGATATAAACTCTGCAGTCTTTGTATTTCCTACGATCTTACACTCCGGATAGAGCGATGCAATCGTCTCGATAGTAGCACAGTGATCGGGCTCTACATGGTTTACTACAAGGTAATCCAGGCTTCTGTCCTTAAGCAAGGCCCTCACGTTCTCTAAAAACTGCCTTGAGACGCTGTGATCGACTGTATCAAAAAGTACTGTTTTCTCATCGAGAAGCAAATAGCTGTTGTAGCTCATTCCATTATCTATCGGATAGATGTTCTCGAATAATGAAAGACGTCTGTCACTGGCGCCTACATAATAGATATCTTCTGCAATTTCTCTTGTCAGCTGCATCTGTATCTCTCCAACGCGCTCATCCTATAATAAAAGGCGAAAATATTAAAGAACTATGGAAAAAGAATGACTCGAAATCACATGCGTCAGATGAGAGAATACACAAGATGTCCGGATAAAACACCTCTATCCGGACACCATAGAAAGGCTGTAAAACTTGAGGACTACTCCTCTGCCTGAATCATTTCTTCCAGATAATCCTTAATGTCATAGGTAGTTCCATCTATTGTAACGTAGGCAGAAGAAATAGATTCATAAACTCCATCGTTATCGTCATCGGTAGCAGATACAATTATAGAAAACGCAGAAACGCCATTTAAGCTTGGGAATAAAGTAAAATCCTCTTCTATTGTTACGCTGTTCTCTTCATATTTTTCCTTAAAGTCAACTGTTACATAGTAGGAAGTGCCATCAATTGTAATTGTCATATCAATTTTGGCTACTTCTAAATATACATATTGCTGTATAGCGTTAAATTCCTCCTCTATGGTTGTATACCCATCCGATCCTTTGTTGTAGGAAGTACCACCAATTTCAATAGTTGTCGTATCCCCCCCCCCGGTAACGCTTACTGTCATTTTGCTGTCTGACTTAATATAAGTGTTTTCAAAGGAAGCCAGATTTCCAAATGTGTACTTATAGCTCATGCCGGATGAAGAGAGCTCGAATTTTTCTGTATATAACCAATAACCAGATTCATCATAACATTTCACCAGGGCTTCTTCGGAAGAAAAATCTTCTGAGGAAACATAATAAAAATAATCAAGAAGGGTTTTTGCCGTTTCTGGCAAGTCACCGATAGCGTTATTATCACATGAATAAAAGCTGAATGCAAAACACAAGGTAAATAACAGTATCAATATCTTTTTTTTTTTTTTTTCCTAACTGAGTATAATGCTCAATCTGTTCTCATGCGTCAAGCAAGATATTTGAGTTTGAGAGAAAGAACAATGCTCTGTTGCATTTAGATATATGATTGTAGAAAAAGGCAGATTCTTGTATAATTATGGCCAAGATGAAAAAGATGTTGCTTGCTTTATTTGCTCTGGTGATTGTTCTCTCTTTCACTTTTGCAAGAGGATCAAGAGAAAGAGATGAAAAGGTAATCAAGATTGGAGTTTTTGAACCAGCAACTGGTGATAACGGCGCAGGGGGAAAGCAGCAGACTCTTGGCATTCAGTATGCCAACTACATTACTCCTACAATAACGCTTAATGGAGAGGAGTACAGAATCAAGCTCATAATTGCAGACAATGAGAGTTCAAATGATAAGGCGGTATCGGCAGCAGCGGCGCTTGTTAATGAAGAAATCTCAGTTGCCCTCGGCTCCTATGGCTCAGGAGTATCCATTGCGGGAAGCGATGTATTCCGTATTGCAGGAGTTCCTGTAATTACTGCTTCATCTACCAATCCGCAGGTCACGGAAGGAAATTCACACTACTTCAGAATCTGCTTTTTGGATCATTTCCAGGGAACTGTTATGGCTAACTATGCATACAACGTCCTCGGAGCAAGGAAGGCCTACTGCCTTGCGAAGCTCGGAGATGACTATTCTGCTGGCCTTGCAAACTATTTCATCGAAACATTTGAAAGCCTTGGCGGAGTATGCGTATACGAAACATTCCCGGAGGGCAACAGTGATTTCACATCATACATTGCGAACGCTAAGAATGAAGGCGCTGAAATCTTCTTTGCCCCTGTTTCAGTTGAGGCTGCACAGCTTATAATCAACCAGGCAAACAGCCAGAACCTTGGAATGCCCATGCTTGCGGGGGACACATGGGATTCGAATGTCGTCCTCCAGGCCGCACGCGGAACCAATGTTGATATCACAGTATCGACATTCTACCCCGAGGGTGCTGATTCTGCTTTCGATGCAGGCTTCAAGGCCTGGGTAAATGCAAGCCCGACCAGGCTCCGCAATAACGGCGGGGACGATACAGTGGGGGCTGTAACGGCCATGGGTTATGATGCATACAACTTTGCTCTCAAGGCTATTGAGAATGCAGAATCTGCAGATCCCTCTGATGTGATGGAAGCACTCTGGACGACGGAGATTGAGGGGGTATCAGGGTATATTGCTCTCGATCAGGTAAACGGAGATGCAATCCGCAACACAGCCTATGTCAAGCACTATAACAATGAGACAGTCACGTGGGATTTACTGCCTGCCGTAACTGTCTACCGCTGATTTTTTTGGGAGAATATATGATCGATTTTTTACATACAAACCTCTCATATTTCCTCTCCGGCATCTCTGTCGGAGGCCAGTATGCACTTATTGCAGTGGGCTATACGATGGTCTATGGAATACTGAGACTGATAAACTTTGCTCACGGGGATGTTTTCATGTGCGCAGGACTGATGATGGTATACCTTTCTGCAAGCATGCCCATGTACATATCCATTCCCTTAACGCTTTGCCTGACAATGCTTTTAGGCTTTTTAATTGAGCGCGTGGCATATCGTCCGCTAAGGGATGAGCCGAGAATGTCTTTAATGATAAGCGCAATCGGAGTATCCTATCTGATTCAGAACACTGTACTATATTTTACGGGAGGACTGGCAAAAGTCTACCCTTCCATTGCTCTTCTTAACAGGACTGTTATAATCTGGGATGCTCCTACAAGGGCTGTCACTGTTATCACACCATTTTTGACTGTTATTTTGGTAATCGCATTAACACAGCTTATAAAACGCACGAAAATCGGCATGGCCATGAGAGCTGTCTCCAGGGATTTTGAGACAAGTCAGCTCATGGGGATCAAGATAAACAACGTAATAAGCGTGACTTTTGTAATCGGCTCACTGCTTGCAGGAATCGGATCGCTGCTCTATTTCTCAAACTACTCCTCGGTTGTTCCGACAAGCGGAAGCATGCCCGGCCTCAAGGCGTTCGTTGCTGCAGTATTCGGGGGAATCGGAAGCATTCCGGGAGCTGTGATCGGAGCATTCATCATCGGAATCTGCGAGAATATCATCAGAGGTGGCGCAAGCATCTTCGGCATTCCAGGAACTGGATGGACAACCTTCTCTGATGCGTTCACATTCGCACTTCTGATTGTAATCCTCGTAGTCAAGCCTACCGGGCTCTTTTCTGAAAAGAGCGTTGATAAGGTATAAGGGGGGCACCTGATGCTTGAGAACAAGGAAAAGAGAGATAATGCTATAGCGATGTTCATTTTCACCTCTTTAATCTACATCGCTGTATTAATCCTTGAGCTGAGAGTAAGGAGCACGAGCATCTTGTTCCCTGTTCTGAGAAAGGGCGCCATCTATTCGCTTGTTGCAGTATCGATGAACCTCTTAAACGGCTTTACAGGGCTTTTTTCCCTCGGCCAGGCTGGTTTCATGCTCCTTGGAGCATATACATACGGAATTCTTACGATGCCAGGCGCGGTAAAGAGAGGAACGAGCGTCTACCGCTACTATGAAGCCCTGATCAAATTCGACACAGGCGTCTTTACAGGCCTTGTAGCTGCAGGCCTCGTTGCAGCTGTTTTTGCTGCTTTAATAGGCCTTCCCGTACTGAGGCTCAAGAGCGACTATCTTGCAATAGCAACCCTTGGCTTTGCTGAGATTATCAGGGCTGTATGCCAGTGGAATGTCCTGGGGCCTCTTACCAATGGAGCTAACCTAATCCGCAACTACAGGGATCTCTCGACGATAAACCTTCCCTTCACTGATATCAAATTCCCTCCTACCCTGTTTGTGTTCATAGTAGTTGGAATCTGCATTGCCTTGATTGTACTTCTTATAAACTCATCCTATGGAAGGGCCTTCAAGGCAATAAGGGATGATGAGATTGCTGCAGAGGCAATGGGAATAAACCTCTTTAAGCACAAGGAGATGAGTTTTGTAATCTCATCCTTCTTTGCAGGGATTTCCGGCGCTCTTCTTGCGATGTACCAGTACACAGTACAGGCATCGCAGTTCAAAGCGAGCATGACTTATGAGATCCTGCTCATTGTCGTAATCGGAGGAATCGGGTCAATAAGCGGGTCCTGCATAGCATCGTTTCTCTACATTGCATTATCTGAATGGTGGCTCCGCGGTCTTGATATGGGCTCATTCTTGGGAATCAATGCAGAGAACATTTTCCGCTCAGGCTTCAGAAGGCTTGCCTTCAGCATCGCAATAATGCTCATCGTGCTTTTTTTCAGAAAGGGCATCATGGGAGATAAGGAATTATCCTTTGCAAGAGTTTTAGGAAGAATCAGGAATCTTAAAGAGCACTATGCTCTTAAGAAGGGGGAGAGCTGATATGCAAAACATATTGCGCCTTGAGCACGTTACAATGCAGTTTGGCGGCGTTGTTGCCGTCAATGACCTCTCCCTTGAAGTGAATAAGGATGAGATTGTTGCATTAATAGGCCCCAATGGGGCTGGCAAGACTACTGCCTTTAACTGCATCACAGGAGTCTATAAGCCTACAAATGGAAAGATACGCTTTGAGGATAAGAGCATTATCGTAAGCAGCCCTAAAGGGAAGATGAGGAAGCTCTATGGGGGAGTCAATGAGAGCCTTTATGAGAAAGAAAAGACCCTGAGCCCCACTCCTGATATGATAACAAAGCTCGGCATAGCCCGCACATTCCAGAACATCAGGCTCTTTAAGAGCATGAGTGTATTTGACAATGTCCTTACTGCGATGCACTTAAGGGCTAAGGAGAATGTCTTTACATCCACATTCCGCATTTCCCATAAGGAAGATATGAGGATGAGAAGGGAAACTGAGGAGCTTTTAAAGGAGCAGGATCTCTATGAGCTTAAAGATGAAAGAGCAACAAAACTTGCATACGGCAAACAGCGCAGGCTGGAGATTGCAAGGGCCCTTGCTACAAAGCCAAAGCTGCTTCTTCTGGATGAGCCTGCAGCGGGAATGAATCCCCAGGAGACACATGAGCTTGCTGCTTTCATCAGGAATATCAAGGAGCGCTACAGCCTCTCGGTATTGATGATTGAGCACCACATGGACCTTGTGATGAATATCTCTGACAGGATATATGTGCTTGACTTCGGATCTGTTATTGCTGAGGGAAGTGCTAGCGAGATACAGAAGAACCAGAGGGTAATCGATGCATATCTAGGAGTGGCAGAAGATGTTTGAAATACGTAATCTGAAAGTTAATTATGGCGCAATTGAAGCTGTCAGAGATATTTCCTTCTCAGTCCCGGATGGCTCTGTAGTAACTCTTATCGGGGCAAATGGTGCAGGAAAGAGTACAATACTGAGAACCATTGCAGGGCTTGTAAGGGCAAAAAGCGGAAGCATCACGCTAAATGGAGAGGATTTAACGAATAAGGATGCCACCTATATAGTTCAGAAAGGGATCACGCTTGTTCCTGAGGGAAGGAAGATCTTTTCAAATCTGAGTGTCCTTGAAAACCTCAAGCTAGGAGCGTACCTCAGAAAGGATGACATAAGAGAAGACCTTGAGATGGTCTATTCTCTCTTCCCGCGCCTGAAGGAAAGGTCCTGGCAGAGCGGAGGAACGCTCTCGGGGGGCGAGCAGCAGATGCTCGCAGTTGCCCGTGCTCTTATGTCCAGGCCACGCCTTATCATGATGGATGAGCCATCGCTCGGGCTTGCACCAATTGTCGTAAAGGACATATTCAAGATTATCAGGAAGATCAATGATGAGGGCGTTACGATCCTTTTAATTGAGCAGAATGCGAATATGGCGCTCAAGATTGCAGATATGGCTTATGTAATGGAAACAGGTCAGATTACAGCATCAGGAAAGGGAAGCGAGCTGCTGAGCAACGAGAAAGTCAGGAAAGCATACCTCGGGACATAACAGGCGGCACATTTTCTATGCCGCCTGAAGCTTTTTTATCAGCCGAGGGTCACAAATTCCTTCACAGGAAGCGTAAAGAGGATTCCCATGCCCTTCTTCTTGAGGCACTCAAGTGAGCGCACTGCATCGCATACCTTATCAGAGACATCGCTCTTGGATACGATTAGAAGTATTTCCTTTTCAGGAACGATTGAGATGCCGAAGAACTTGGCATCCTCCTCGCTTGCAGTTCCATGTGCCTTTATTACTGTTCCGCCGCGGGCTCCTGCCTTCCTGGCTGTTGCCATTACATCCTCGACATATCCTTTTTCAACAATTATCTGGATTAATTTCCATTCGTTATTCATATCCTCATCCTCACTGTTATTTGCATCGATTATGAAAGCTACTCCTCCGTGCCTGGGCTTTGCACTGAGAACGCTGTTAAAGACATTTTCAAGAATGTCTTCTCCAAGCAGGCTCATTATGATTTCCTTGCTGGTCTCTCCCAGAGCAAGGACTGAGAGGATACTGCTTGAAGCTGTGCCGCGCGCATTGCATATTGTTCCGCCGCTTGCACCTGCTTTTCTCATATCCTTCATTACTTTAGCGCCATCGCCTTTATTGACGATGACCATTAGCAGGTAATTTTTCATACTGTCTCAACTCCCTTTTTCTTAAGTGCCCTCTGATAGATAAGGCCAAGGATCTCGATACAGAGTATCGGGGTCATGGCAATAAGGCCTATCATGCCAAAGCTTGCTGTTGCAATATCCCCTCCCATGCTGGCCGCAGCTCCGATAGCAAATGGAAGAAGGAATGTCGAGCTCATGGGTCCTGTTGCAACTCCGCCTGAGTCAAATGCGATGCCGACAAAGAGCGTCGGAGCCTTTACCATGATAAGGAGAATCAGGATGTATCCTGGAAGAAGGAAACACCATATTGAGAGCGAAGTGATGATCCTTATCATTGCCAGAAATACTGCAAGCGCAACGCCCACAGACATCGCAGCGAGCATGACCTTCCTTGGAATATGGCCCTCCGTTGTCTCCTCTACCTCTTTTGTCAGAACCCAGATTGCAGGCTCTGCAAGGACAACCGAAGCACCGAGCAAAAGCCCTACAAGGCATAGCCCGAACTTGCTTGTGGATGCTAAGGCCTCTCCGATACTCGTTGCAGTTGGCATGAAATAGCGGTTTACTGCAAAAAGGAAGATTACAAGGCCGATGAAAGTGTATAAAAAGCCTACAAGCATCCTGATAAGCTGCATCTTAGGCATCTTCAGAAGCGCGAACTGCATGAAAACACAGATTATAAGCAGAGGAAGAAGGGATGTCGTGACTTCTTCTATCACGCTGACAAACTCTGCTAAAGCGCTCATGCTCTCTTCTGCAGTGGAGATGTCAGTGTTCAAGTTTCCCCTGAAGATTATACCAAGAATGAGGACGAACAAAACAGGTCCGATTGATGCAATTCCCGTGTATCCGAATGAGGATGACTCATCATCATTTTTCGACTTGCTTATGCCAAGCCCAAGTGCCATTATAAAGGGAACTGCCATTGGCCCGGTTGTCGCGCCTCCTGCGTCAAATCCAACAGAAACGAAGAACTCAGCCACAAAAGATGCCACAAGAAAGAGAGCTGCAACGCAGATAGCCATACAGATCTTGAGCGACCAGTTAAGGATGCTCCTTAAAAATGAGATTGCTACAAAGATTCCAACGCCCAGGCTTATAGCCACAGTAAGGGTCGTAGCAGTAATCTGGGGATTGATCTGGTGAACCTGAATTGCAAGGACCTGGACATCCGGCTCTGCGAATGTGATTATACAGCCGAGCAGGAGGCCTGTAAGGATTAAAAGAGGAAGACTCTTTTTATGAGTGACTTTCGCTCCTATCTGATTGCCTACGGGAATAAGGCCCGAATTGACTCCCTCCAGAAAGACTGTAAGACCGATAATAACCAGGATGGCAGAGAAAATGAACTCAACGAATGAAACACCATCCGTTGAGAACACTCCTAAGCTGAGCCCTGCGACAGCCGCAATAAGCGCTATCGGAAGTACAGAAACTACTGTTTCCTTAAATTGTTTTACAAAATCCATCTATGCTCTCTATTCCTTATCCTTTTTCTTTCCTGTAAGCGCGTTAAGTATTAATAAAGATACGAACAAAATCCCCATAGCGGCAACCA
>CAZHQL010000021.1:0-11766 GCA_964534915.1 uncultured Spirochaetaceae bacterium
AAAAAATTTTCTGACCTTTGATGATTGGCTATATATGAATTGTCTTAAGTGGTTATCATGAAAGATGATTTTGCACACTCGTGCTTTCATTCTTATTAGCTGTAAAACGGTATTTCATCCGCTGAGGGTGAAAAAAGTAGGCAATTTGGGGTAAGCTGAGTTATCATCCTGACAAATGGAGAGAGACAGATGCAGGATTCAAGAAAAGAGATATTATCATGGGCGCTATATGACTGGGCGAACTCTGCTTTTGCAACAACAGTGATGGCAGCGTTCTTCCCGATCTTCTTTTCGCAGTACTGGGCACATGGCGCAGAGAGTGCAACAAGCACGTTCTACTTAGGACTTGCAAACAGCCTTGCAAGCATACTCGTTGCAGTTCTTGCCCCGGTAATTGGAGCTATTGCAGACCGCGGCAGCTACCGCAAGAAGCTTTTAGTCTTCTTTGCATATCTTGGTGCACTCATGACAGGATGCCTCTGGTTTGTATCCATGGGCTCATGGCCCCTTGCAGTAGTGCTCTATGCCCTTGCCAATGTCGGCTTTGCAAGCGCAAACTCATTCTATGACAGCCTCCTGATAAGTGTTGCAAGCGAGAAGAAAGTGGATTTTGTCTCCTCACTCGGCTACAGCCTTGGCTACATCGGGGGAGGACTGTTGTTTCTGATCAATGTCCTGATGTACCTCATGCCTGATAAATTCGGCATCTCGGATGGAGTTGCAGCCGTGAAGCTCAGCTTTGTGATGGTCGCAATATGGTGGATGGTATTCACGCTTCCTGTTGCTTTTTTTGTAAAGGAAGAGAAGGGCGAGAAGATGAGGATAGGCGAAGCTGTAAGGGATGGCTTTAAGCAGATAGCAATCACTCTCAAGAGCCTTAGGAGACTGAAGAACACAGCGCTCTTCCTTGTTGCCTACTGGTGCTATATAGACGGCGTTGACACGATAATCAGGATGGCAACGGACTATGGAACGGCATTGGGCTTTCCTTCATCGAGCTTGATAGTAGCACTTCTGATTACGCAGTTCGTGGCATTCCCGTCTGCAATAGCATATAACTTTCTCGGAGAGAGGATTGGAACGAAGAAGGCGATTTTAATTGCAATCGGAGCATATGCCCTGATTGCAACAATCGGATTCTTCATGACAAAGGTGAGCCAGTTCTATATCCTTGCCACCATAATCGGGCTTTTCCAGGGTGGAATCCAGGCACTCTCAAGAAGCTACTACACACGCCTGATTCCTAAGGAAAATACTTCAGAGTTCTATGGATTTTTCAATATGCTTGGCAAGTTCGCAGCCATAATAGGGCCCTTCCTTCTTGGAATCGTAACGCTCATGACAGGTCAGCAGAGATACGGGGTTATATCACTTGTGGTGCTCTTCGCAGCGGGCTTCATCCTGCTAAGGAAAGTAGATGAGCAAGAAGCTGCAAGGGAAATTGCGGCCTTCTCTTCAAGAGAGGCATAAAAAGGGCCTGAAGGAAAATTTAAAAGGAGCGGGAAAATATAACTGAATAAGTGAGGATGCTCTTTCATGATTAACTGCAGAAGAGCGCAAAAGAATATTCTCAGCATGCGATACTCCGCTTTATCTCTTAAAAGAGGAGAGCTGTAATTTACTAAACAATGTTTAAATGTTTTTGTGGCCTTTTGGAACAGAAATTGCAATTTTTTATCATGAATGGTGGAAAATATGATATCATTTTTCTAAAAGTAAATTAGGAGGTTCGTAATGAAGAAAGTTCTGATTCTCTTTCTTTCCCTGTTTCTTTTGATTAACGGTGCTTTCGCTATGGGAGGAAGCGAGGGCAGTTCAGGAAAGACGGATATGCTTCTCTGGGTCCCGCCAAATGGCTCTGGTGACTCGCTTGACATGCAGTTCTGGACTGCTAATCTTGCGCCCTGGGCTGAGGAAAATAACGTCAACCTCGAAATAGAGATAGTTCCATGGGCAGAATACGAGACGAAGTACATTACCGGTTTTGCTTCCGGAGATGGCCCCGATGTCGGCTATATGTACCTTGAGATGATCAATGAATACATTGACATGGGACTTCTTGAAGACCTTGACAAGTATTTCACGGAAGAAGAGAAGGCCAATTACCTTTACTATGATCAGGGATATGCCAAGGGAGGGCAGTACATGCTTCCTTTCATTGTCGGCAACGCCAGGTTCTTTGTCTTCAATATGGACATACTTGAGCAGGCCGGGGTTACAGAGCTCCCAAGGACATGGGATGATCTTATAGATGTCTTGCAGGCTGTAAAGGATCTGAATCTGCCTGGTGTCATTCCATTTGGCCTCTGCTATGGAGATCCTACAATCGGAGCCTTGAACAATATCTTCTATCCGTTCTTCTGGCAGGCAGGAGGAGAGCTCTTCAATGAAGAGGGAACAGTCTTCCTTCTTGATAAGGGCGATGCCGGATTAAGGACAATCCAGTTCCTTTATGATCTCAGGTTCAAATACAACTTTGTCACTGATGAGTGTCTTTCCCTCACGGGCGGCAATGTCAGGGAGCAGTTCATGGCCGGGCGCATAGCTGTTGCAGGTGCCAGCGGTACTCAGGCTGCAGAGTTCGACAGAAGCGGAGTCAACTGGGATTATGTGGATTCCTTTGAGGATGTGACGAGGGCTGTCTGGGTTGCCAGTGATTCACTGGTCATGAATGCTGCAAGCAAGAACAAGGAACTTGCAGCATCCCTTATCAAGTACATGACAACAGGGGAGATGATGAGCAAGTATCATTCGACAATCGCATCATACCCGCCGATTACTGCTGATGAGCTTTACAACGATCATCCTAAGCTCCGTCCGATATACGAGAATGCAGAACAGCTTCATACCATGCAGATTGCAAACAACAGCGCATCCATTGCTTACACGCTCTACAGAAACCTTCAGCTGATGATGCTCGGGGATCTGACGCCGGAGGAGGTTCTGAAGAACACTCAGGATTATGCTAACAGCGTAATGTAATTGACTGCCCCTCCGGGGGCAGACAAAGGAGGAGATTGGTGACAAAATCCATAAAGAGGAAGGATCTCAGGTTTTCTCTATTGTATCTGCTTCCAAGCTTTGTCCTGATTATGGTGTTTTCGCTTATCCCCATAGTCATGGATATCTATTACAGCTTCTCAGAGTACAATATAATCAGGCCGCCCCAGTTTACAGGTATCAAGAACTATGTGACCATGTTCCATGATACATACGTCAGGGCAGCCTTGAAGAATACAATCATATTCACATTCGTGGTTGTTCCGATCCAGACCATTGTATCCCTTATTGCGGCGGCCCTCATAAATGAATATGCGCACAGGCATTTTGGCGGTTTTGTAAAGAGTGCATTATTCGTTCCTGTTATTGCATCAAGCGTGCTTGTGGGCAATCTCTGGTCGATGCTTCTCTCTCCGGTTGGCGTTGTGAACAGCTTTCTGGAGACTATAGGAATGCAGAGCATCAACTTCCTTGGAAGAAAATATCTTTCACTGTTTTCCATCTGCTTTGTCTCCATCTGGAAGAATGTCGGATACTTTCTGGTGATCTTCTATGCGGGAATCATGGATATCCCCGTATCGCTGTATGAGGCAGCAGAGGTCGATGGTGCAAGCAAGATACAGAAATTCACCAATATCACGGTTCCCTCCCTGAAGTCTGTTATCTATCTTGTTGTAACGCTGGGCATAATCTGGTCGTTCCAGGTGTTCGACATTGTCTATACAATGACAGGAGGAGGCCCGGGGCTTTCGACTCAGACTCTGGTTCTCAATATCTATAACAATGCTTTCAGAAACAATGCGATGGGCTATGCATCCGCGATTGCTCTTTTGATGTTTGTCTTTGTCATGCTCATCAACTTCATTGAAAGGCTGTTTTTAGCCAGGGAGGACTGAGATGATAGTTACCAGCAGAAAATCCGATATATCCAAAGTCATTGTCTGCCTCCTTCTTCTCATCCTTGCCCTTATTGCACTGGTTCCATTTGCATACATGGTTCTCGTCTCGTTTACTCAGATGATGATTCTTTCTTTTCATTTTGATTTCTCTGAGTTCTCGTTTGTAAACTACAGAAGGGTTTTCAATAACTTCAATATCCTTCTGAATTTCCGCAACAGCGTGTATGTTACTCTTTGGACATGTGTTCTTAACTGTCTTATCAGTGCAATGGCAGCCTATGTGTTTTCAAAGAAGAAGTTTCCCTTCAGCAACAAGCTCTTTCAGCTCTATCTTGCTACGCTGATGATTCCAGGCCAGGTGACCCTGATTCCATCATTTATCATTATCAGGAGACTGGGGCTGATGAATACGTATATTGCTCTCATTCTTCCTCTTCTGAATGCGTTTGGAGTGTTTTTAATCAAACAGTTCATGGATTCCTTCCCGGATGAGCTGATTGAGGCTGCACGCATAGATGGATGCTCTGAGAACAGGATTTTTGCACAGATTGTCATGCCTCTGATGAAATCAGTGCTTATTTCCCTTACGATCTTTACGTTCATCACATCATGGAATGCCTTTCTCTGGCCGCTTGTTGTTGCAAGCCGTCCAAGGGTACAGACGCTTACTCTTGCTCTTGCAACGCTCAAGAGCAATTACAGCACCAACTATGGCCTTGTAATGGCAGGAAGCACTATCGCATTCATTCCGCCATTTGTTCTCTATATTTTCCTGCAGAAGCAGTTTGTAGAAGGAATTGCCTTAAACGGCATAAAAGGATGATGTATGAAAACTGAATTTATTCTTTGTGATTCTCTTGAAAAGGTATTGCCCGCAAGAAAGCCAGAAGAGATGAAGAAAAGATGTCTTCGTCTCTTCAAGGGAGAGAGGGCAGGTTTTTTCCTGGCCTACAGGTCAAACGACACTGAGATCAACGGAAGGAAAAGGTATACACTAAGCATTGATACCTCGTTTGAATATTCAATCAGGAAGGCCTCCCTGGTTGCAGATGCCCTTCCGACACTCTGCTTTGATGATGATGCGTATCTCTTTACAGAGCCATCTCTTGTGCCTGACAGGCTTGATGACTATCCTGGGTTTTTCAAGCCGCTTTATGCTCAGTACAGGGCCTTATACATAACGCTCTGCGGGGATGGTGTAAAAAGAGAAGAGGAAGTCAGGATAACTGTTTATGATGAAAATGAAGAAAGAGTCTTTTCCTCATCTATTTCTCTTGTCTATTCTCCTTTTTCCATTCCTGCTTTAGATATTCCTCATACTGAATGGATGTATGTTGATTGCCTTGCCGATTACTACGGCGATGATGTTTTCGGAGAAAGGAACTGGGAGTGCATTGAAAACAACCTTCGATTCCTGAAAGAGGAAGTGGGAGCAAATATGATCTATACTCCCGTTTTCACTCCCGCACTGGACACGAGGGTCGGGGGCGAAAGGACTACTGCCCAGCTTGTCGGAATCAGAGTGGATAATGGCATCTACGCCTTCGATTTCTCCCTTTTTGACAGATGGATTTCCCTTGTTAAGAAGTGTGGATTTGAGTACATTGAGATCTGCCACCTCTTTTCGCAGTGGGGTGCACGCTTTTCTCCTAAGGTAGTTGCGTGCGTTGATGGAAAGGAAAAGAGGATATTCGGCTGGGAAACAGAAAGCACGGATGAGCGCTACATAGAGCTTCTGAAGTTGCTGATTCCCGAGCTCAGGAAACGCCTCAATTCATCTGGATATGATGATAGCCACATCTACTTCCATATCTCGGATGAACCTGGCGAAAAGGATATTGATTCATACAAATCTGCAAAGGAGCGCATCCTGCCCCTTCTTGAAGGCTGTAATGTCTTTGATGCACTGAGCAGCTACGAGCTTTATAGCAAGGGAGCAGTATCTACTCCTGTGGTTTCTGCAAACCATATTGATGAGTTCATCAGAAAGGGTGCAGAAGGAATGTGGGTCTATTACTGCATCGGGCAGATTAAGGATGTTCCTAACAGGTTCATGGCACTTCCCTTATACAGGGCACGCGTTCTTGGAATCCTGATGTACACTCATAGCGTCAGAGGTTTCCTGCACTGGGGCTATAACTTCTACAATACAGAGTTCTCTGAGAGATGCATCAATCCTTTCTCTGAGCTTGATGCAGGAGAGGCTTTCTGCCCGGGGGATGCCTACCTTGTATATCCTGGGCCAGGCAGGAAGCCGGTAAGCTCCCTGCGCACAGAGGCAAACAGGGAGGCCTTTACAGACTACAGAAAGCTTAAGGCACTTGAGAGCCTTAGGGGAAGAGAATATGTGCTTTCGATTATCAGGGAAGAAAATGGCGGTGAGATTCCTTTTTTCACATCCTTTTTCCAGAATAAGAGCTTCGTGCTTTCAGTGATGGAAAGGGTGGATGAGGTCCTGAGCTCTGGATGCTGATTGAAAGGAGACAAACGGGCTCTTGTGCTCCCTTGCACCCTCTCTGGCCCGTTTTTTATCTCTTTTGCATCGCTATTTAGCGTTTTTTGCCCAGTTTTCTGCCCTGGCAAGCATTTTATCTGGACAGCCTTTATTCTGTAATGGTAGTTTATATTCATGCACAAGTTACCTCCAGCTGTGAAATATTTGCTCAAGCCGTTTTACGGAAGCTACCTCAAGCTCCGCTATGGCCTTATTACAGAGGGCTTTGAGCAACTTGATGTCATAAAAGACACTCCAGCGGTTGTGTTTATCAATCATGTTCATACCCTGGATCCGTTTTTTATCGCAGCGCGTTTTCCCTATCATATAAGGTGGGTTGCAGGAGCACACCTGTTCAAGCTGAAGGGCGTCTCATATCTGCTGAGAAAATGGGTTCAGGCAATTGCCAAGACACAGGGAAGGAGCGACCTGGAAACAATCAGGAGCATTTCAGAAGCTTTAAAGAACGGGGACATCGTAGGTGTTTTTCCCGAGGGCACGCGCACATGGGATGGGAAGATGATGAACATCACGGAAGCAACTGCCAAGCTCGTCAGGCTCTTTAAGGTTCCGGCGGTGTTTATAAACATTGAAGGCGGGTTCTCGAAAATGCCGCGCTGGAGCCACAGAGAGAGAAAGGGCAAGGTCTATCTGAAGATCAGGAAGATCCTTATGCCCGAGGAGATCAGGATTTCATCCTTAAAGGCGCTTGTTGAAATTGTCTCTGAGAACCTCTCTTTTGACAACACTGCATGGCAGAAGGAGAAAGGCATCACATATTACTGCAAAAATCAGGCAGAAGGAATTGAGCGCCTGATGTATTACTGCACTTCATGCGGCTCATTTGAGACCATGGAGGCCTTGCGCGACAGAGTAAAGTGCTCATCGTGCTCTCGAGAATACCGTGTGGATGGATACTATGACATTCATACAGAAGGCGGCTCTGTTTCTCTCTCTCTCTCTCTCTCTCTCTCTCTCTCTCTTTCTGAGTACCATGAAAAGGAAATATCTGCTCTCAGGAGCCTTTTAAGCGAGAATCCGGTTATGAAGATCCTTCCAGATGGAAATGGCATTCTCCTTCAGCGCGGTGATAAGAAAAAGCATGAGACTCTCTCAGAGAACTTTATCGTCTCTGCATATTCAGACAGGCTTACCTTTACGTATGGAAATGAGTGCCTTGCATTTCCATTTTCTGAGATAGAGTCCATGATAATCTGCACGAAATACACTGTTGAGTTCTATCATAGGGGGACGCTCTACCGTTTCCGCTTAAAGGGAAATGAAAGCACTCTCAAATACCAGGATCTTTATTTTGAGGCCTTGAAGCTTCTTTAGATAAAATACCTTTTCAAGGAGGTTTAAATTGAATTTTGAGTACATAATACATCTTGGCATAATTTCAGCAATGCTGCTTTTCGGAGCATTGCTGAGAAGCAGGATCCGCTTTCTGCAGCGTTTCCTGATTCCCTCTTCGATAATCGCAGGGGCTCTGATGCTCATATTCTACAACTATGCAGCACCGGGCCTTGGCCTGACTGCAGATTTTCTTGGGGACCTTGTCTACCACCTTCTTAACATCTCGTTCATCTCAACGTGTTTAAGGAGCGCGGAGGAGGCAGGAAAGAGAAGGAAGGGAGCCCTTGCTGAGGGAACTGTATCGATTGTCGCACAGTACGGCCTTCAGTGCTTCTTAGCTCTCCTTCTGGTCTTTATTCTCACAAAGACCATCATGCCGGATTTGTTCCCGGCAATTGCCCTTACGCTCCCTCTTGGCTTTGAACTCGGGCCCGGACAGGCATACTCAATGTCCCTTCCCTGGGAGAGCATGGGCTTTGAGGGTGCAACTTCAGTAGGACTTTGCATGGCAGCAATCGGCTTCCTTGTAGGATCTGTCGGCGGTGTAATACTTATCAACATGGGCCTCAAGAGGGGCTGGGTAGACAAGAGTCTTGCAGACCAGATCAGAAAGAGCGCTGGCTCTGGGTTCTTAAAGAGGTCAGATAAGGGCGAGGCAGCATTCTCAACTACTGAAAGCGAGTGCATAGACTCAATGTCATACCATATAGCGCTCGTTCTCTTCTGCTACCTGCTCTCATGGGCATTGCTTACTCTTCTTGGAATCGTGCTCTCACCATTCGGGCACCTTGCAGAAGAGCTTATGACAAGCCTCTGGGGAGTAAACTTCATATTCAGCGTGTTCGTAGCATCATTTGTCCGCATGATCATGACAAAGCTTGGAATCAGCCACACAGTGGACAATGGCACTATGAGCAGGATCAACGGCCTGTCTGTGGACCTGACAGTAGCATCAAGCCTTGGTGCAATCAGTGTAGTGGCAGTTGCACGCTACTGGCTTCCAATAGTCCTCTTGTCGCTCCTTGGCATAGTCATTACGTGCATCCTTCTCCCATGGTACTGCTCAAGGCTCTTCAAGGACCATCAGTTTTTCAGGATGCTGCTTTTATTCGGAACAGCAACAGGAACGCTTCCTACAGGTCTTGCACTCTTGCGTGTGGTAGATCCTGAGTTCAAGAGCCCTGCCGCAACTGACTATGTGTACTCAACGGGCGTTGTGTTCTTCATAGTAATTCCGATAATACTATGCGCAAACCTTCCGGCATACAGCTATGTGCAAGGCAGGCCATCTCTGATGTATCTGATGATGCTCATCACGTTCCTCTACACGCTCGGCTGCCTGATTGCATACAAGATCATAGCAGGCAAGAAGGCCTTCAGGAAGGGCGGCCTGTTCTTGACAGAAGAAGCTTAACATATGGCAGGCTCCCGGCCTGCCTTCGCAATCTCCTTCAGGAGGAGTGATGACAGCAAAGCAAATACTTGATCAGCTGACACTCAGGGAGAAGGCAAGCCTCACAACAGGCTCAAGCTTCTGGCATTTTAGTGCTCTAAAGCGCCTTGGCCTTGACTATACTCTGGTGACAGACGGCCCCCATGGCATAAGAAAGCAGAAAGAAGTGAGGGAAGATGCAGGCGAGAGTGAGAAAGCAACATGCTTTCCCCCGGCAGTGCTGAGCGCAGCAAGCTGGGATGAGAGCCTCCTTGAAGAAGAAGGCGATTGCATTGCAAAAGAGGCTCTGAGCCTTGGAGTCTCAATAGTCCTTGGCCCCGGGATAAACATAAAGAGAAGTCCCCTTTGCGGAAGGAACTTCGAGTACTTCAGCGAGGATCCGTACCTTGCAGGAAAGATGGCAGCTGCATGGATTCGTGGCGTGCAGAAAAACGGCATCGGAACATCGCTTAAGCACTTTGCTGCAAACAACCAGGAGAAGATGCGCCTGATAGGAAACTCTGTGGTAGATGAGAGGGCACTGAGGGAAATCTATCTTACAGGATTTGAAATTGCAGTGAAGGAAAGCCATCCCTGGAGCATTATGTGCGCATACAATATGATTAACGGCACATACGCATCGGACAACAGATGGCTCCTTAATGACGTGTTAAGGGAGGAGTGGGGCTTTGATGGAATCGTCATAACGGACTGGGCTGCGCTGAATGACAGGGTTGAGGCATTAAAGGCCTCTCTTGATATAGAGATGCCGGGCCCGAATGAATCGAGCGTTGATAACATCGTAAAGGCAGTTGAGCAAAAGCACTTGAGCGAAGATATCCTTGATAAGGTTGTCCTGAGGATAATAGACGTCAAGCTCAGGGCCGCAGAAAACAGAAGAAAAGCTCAATACGACAAAAGAGAGCATCATGAGACAGTCAGGAAAATTGCAGGCAATTCAATAGTTCTTCTGAAGAATGAGGGGACACTTCCCCTTGATAAGAGCAAGAAATACCTTGTTCTTGGAGAGTTTGCTAAAAAGCCACGATACCAGGGAAGCGGAAGCAGCCAGATAAACAGCCACTATGTAGACTCAGCATACGATGAGTTCATTAAAAGAGGATATGAGATTACATATTCTGATGGCTATTCGCTCTCTGACTCCCAATCGGATGAGAAATTAAAAGAAGCACTCAGAGCGGCAAAGGACTTTGATGATGTAATCATATTTGCAGGCCTTACTGAGGAAACTGAGAGCGAGGCCTTTGACAGGACAACGCTGTCTCTTCCAGAAGCACACGATAAGCTCATTGAAGAGGTTGCAAGGATAAGCAGGAACGTTACTGTAGTGCTTTATGCAGGATCTCCATTTCTGATGCCATGGCTTGAGCGCGTTAATTCTGTACTCCTTTGCTATCTTCCGGGAGACGCTGCGGGCTCTGCAGCTCTTGATGTGCTCTCCGGGCTTGTAAATCCATCTGGAAAGCTTGCTGAGACATTCCCCCTTTCGCTTGAAGACACTCCATGCTATGGAGAGTTTGCCACAGAGGATAGAAATGTATTTTATAAGGAGTCGATATTAACAGGCTACAGATACTACGACTATATGAAAAAGGACGTACTCTTTCCGTTCGGCTACGGCTTAAGCTATACAACGTTTCAATATGAGGATATCTCAGTTGAGTTTGACCCGGAAAAGAAGGAAGGATGTGTTTCTGTAACACTTAAGAACACAGGGGAGCGCGATGGCGCAGAGACAGTTCAGATCTACATTGAAAAGCTTGAGAGCAATATTTTCCGCGCAGTCAGGGAGCTTAAAGGCTTTAAGAAGGTATTTTTGAAAGCAGGGGAAAGAAAGACTGTGAGCATTCCTCTTTCTTCAAGGTCATTCTCATACTATTCACTGGATAAGAAGTGCTATGAGGCAGAAGACGGCGCTTACAGGATTTATGCAGCAGCATCCAGCCGGGACTTAAGGCTCAGTTCTGTCCTCTGCATCACGGGAAGCACTCTTACGGACAAATGGAGGCCGGGCGATGACTTTTCACTGCTCTTTGCAGATGGAAAGCTTCCTGTAGTAAGTGCGCCAGAAGAAATAACGCTTTCATCATCCATCAGGCAAGCTATGCAGGATGAGAGGGCATCCCTTCTTATAAAACCAATGCTTGATTCCTATATAGGCCCCGTTGAGGGCAAAAAAGACGGGCTGAGCCGCATGAAGCGTGCGATGGCATTAGATATGCCAATCAGAAGCCTGGCTGTGATGACGGGAAATAGCCAGAATGAGCTTAGAAAGGAGTTAGAGAGCTTAAAGAGTTTGAAATAATGAAATATAGTGTTATCATCAACTATGAAACCTCAGGAGGACAGATGAGAAGAAAACTTCTTACTCTTGCCATTCTAATTGCCTTCTGTTGCTCTTTTCTTAATGCCGCTATAAGTGTTGGGGAGACTCTTTTAGCACTTTCATCTACATTCAATGCGACTATCGCAGCTGTGGCATCCTTTATCTCTGAGCCCAATATAGCCCTTCAGGGGGTTTCAGTTGAGTACTCAGAGGATGAAGTACCATGGAGGATAATCTT
>CAZHQL010000021.1:11776-15033 GCA_964534915.1 uncultured Spirochaetaceae bacterium
ATCTTTACGCGCTCTGATTTAGCATCCTATCGCGAGGCCCTCTCTTTCAGCACGGAGGGAAGGAGGAAGTGGTACGAGACTCTGCTCAATCAGGATAATTCCTCTTCTGCTCCTGAATTCAGGGATATGGCAATATCGCGTCTCTATAATGATGAGTATGAAAAGGGAGATATCATCCTGGACGGGACTGTAACGCTCATAAGGGCCAGGGCAAGGAACCTTGAGCTCCTTTTCTCCTCTTCATTTGACGGTGTAATAATCCCGCTTGAGATAAGCGTCATGATAAGCGGGGATGCCTCTTTCTCTTCGCTTATACTGGAGGGAGAAATTGAAATAAGCTACGGCCCTGTCTCAAAGATTACATTATCCTCAGAGAATCTGAGGATCAATGGGGAGACTATATCTCTTTTTCCGTTTGAGATATCATACTGAGAGAAGGAGATCTTTCTATATGGCAAGCAGTGTTGATGATTTTCTTATCCGGCATAAGATAAAGGCTGAGACTGTAAATGAGGACGAAGTTCTCTCACTCTTTTTAAGTGAGATGGAAAGGGGCTTGAAGGGAGAAGAGAGCAGCCTTCAGATGATTCCTACATACTGCTTTCTTTCTGACAACATCAAAGCCGGGGACAGGGTAATAGTGCTTGATGCCGGCGGAACGAATTTCAGAACATGCCTGGTGAGTTTCAATGATGCACTCGAGCCCGAGATAAGCGACTTCAGGAAAGTCAGCATGCCAGGCCTCAGGGAAGAAGTAAGCGCAAAAGAGTTCTTTTCTTCCCTCGCAGACAATGTTGAGCGCCTGATAGACAAGGCTGACAGAATCGGCTTCTGCTTTTCATATGCTGCCAGAATCACGGATGAGCATGACGGGATTCCAATCATGTTCTCAAAGGAGATAAAGGCGCCTGAGGTAATTGGAATGCCGCTTGGGGCAACGCTTTTAGATGAACTGGGAAAAAGAGGATATGATGTCTCAAAGAAGAGGGTTGCTGTTGTAAACGATACTGTAGCAACGCTCCTTGCGGCAAAAGCCAAGTGCTCAGAGACTGCTTCCGGCTATATCGGCTTCATCCTTGGAACCGGGACCAACACTGCATATGCAGAGCTTAATGGGAATATCACGAAGATAAGCTCACATGCGCACGATGAGCGCCAGATCATCAATGTCGAGTCTGGCGACATGCACCTGCTTCTTGGCGATATAGATGCTCAGTTCGTAAGTGGCACTAAGGACCCTGATAAATACCTCTTTGAAAAGGCAATCAGCGGCGCGTACCTCGGGCCATTCAGCCATCTGGTAATAGAGAAAGCTGTTAAGGAAGGAGTTCTCTCTAAGGGCTTTGGAGAGCGCTTCGGCTCTGTTAATACCCTCTCTACTGCCTACATGTCGAACTATCTGGAGATGTGCCACAATAAGGACTATGTTCTGGTCTCCCTGGTAGATAACGAAGAGGATGCAACTGCACTGTTCATAATACTGGATTCAATCATAGAGCGCGCAGCAAAGCTTACAGCAATAAATTTAACTGCCGCTGTTTTAAAGAGCGGACAGGGAGTGCTTCCCCGCTATCCTGTTATTATCAACGCAGACGGCACTACGTTCTATAAGACTGAGAATTTAGAGTTCTACAGCAGGAAGTACATCGACCAGATTCTGAAGAAGAAGCATGGCCGTTATGTAAAGATCGTAAACGTTCCAGACAGCCCTGTCTATGGCGCTGCAATCGCAGGATGCTCAATATAGCGTATGAGTAATATCATTGCGATACATGATCTGAGTCTCTGGTCAAAATCCAGCCTTAGCCTGGCTATTCCCGTGCTTGAAGCCATGGGACATGAAGTGTTCTCACTTCCCACAGCACTTCTGAGCACTCAGAGCGATGGGTATGAGGAGCTGGAGAAAATAGATCTCTCAGGCGAATTAATGCGCTTTTATGAGCGCATCAAGAGCTACGGGTATAAATTCGATGCTGTTTACTCGGGGTATCTTGGAAATTCTGAGACAGTTAAGAGCGTTGAGAGGATAATCGATGAGGAAAGAGCCTTCACTCTTATAGATCCAGTGCTTGGAGACGGAGGCAGGCTTTACCAGGGGATGGAGAAAGAAAATGTTGATGCCCTGAGGCGCCTTGTAAGAAAAGCAGATGTAATTACGCCGAATATGACAGAGGCATCAATACTTACTGAAACTGATATGAAGGCATCATATTCCAATTCCGATATTTCCATGATTGTAGGGCTTCTTGAGAATATTGGCCCTGAAAAAGGAGTCATTACATCAGTTCCCCTGGCACTCGGGAGACTTTCAAATGTTGCATATGATGGAGATGATATCAGGATATTCTCATTTGAGGATGAGGGCATCTCTTATCCGGGAAGCGGGGACCTCTTTGCATCCCTTTTTCTTTCTCTCCTTTTTAAGGGCAGCTCTTTCTTTCCTTCTGTTAAGATAAGCGGTGAGATCACAAGCAGCGCAGTGAAATACTCAAAGGATATCAGGAGGGAAAGGCGCCTTGGAGTAACGCTTTCTTCTGTCATGAGCGAGATCAGGGAGAGAAAGCTATGAAAGCCCTTATTGTAGCAAGCAGCAAGGAAGAGATGATGCCATTTATAAAGAAGGGCTACAGCACAGCTCTGACAGGGACTGGACTTTCCCTTGCAGCTATTGAGACAACACGTGCAATAATAGAAGAGGATCCGGACATTGTAATAAACATAGGAACTGCAGGAACGCTCAGCGACAAGCACAAAATAGGAGACATACTCTCATTTTGCAAGGTCTATAACAGGGACCAGGACCTGACGGCTTTTCACCTTCCTCTTGGCGCAACACTCGAGAAAGACTACTCGATGCTCAGGGAAATTAGGCTCATAGGAGAAGATAATATCCTTCTTTCATCTTCAGCATATGCGATCTCTCTTTTGCGTGAGATCAAAGCAGATGCTGCAGATATGGAATGTTATAGCGTGGCTCTCTCTGCCTTGAAGCTGAAGAAGAAGGCAGCCTCATTCAAGCTTATTACAGATATAGCGGGGGAAAAGACAAGGATAGCTGACTATAGGAGGTTTCTCAGAGAAGGGCGAGAGGCACTTGAGGAGGCTGTAAGCGCATTTTTAAAATCTCTTGAGTAGCAGGCGAAAAAAAGAAAACTGATTGATAATATGATATACGTATGCATATTCGTTCCGTTATCAGAATGAAATATTCGATATAATTATTGATTGGAGCATAGAAAATGAGCAGAGAGAATCTC
>CAZHQL010000022.1:0-14897 GCA_964534915.1 uncultured Spirochaetaceae bacterium
GAACATCGGCTTGATTTTTCTTCATTACCGCTGTTGTTCTTTCTCGAATTGACAGAAGCACCACGCTTCTGATGCTAAAGAAAACTTTAGCGTTCCTTCTCTCTTCCCTTCTCTGATATATCTGTAAAAAATCAAAACCACGCAGTATTTGCGTGCCCAAATAAAATACACCCAAACGATTGAATTTGTCAACAAAATCGGGAAAAATAATTTGGAAAATTTCTAACTGTTTTCCACCTATAGAAATAGGTATCAGTCAAGCAGTCTGCCTATAGTGTAGGAAAACGACTCAGAGCCATATTTATCAGTGACATATGTGGGCTTATGGGAAAAGCTCTCACTATTATCCAGGACCCTCTTATTGCCCACAGAAGTAGCCGCTGCTTCAAAAAGAGGCTCATCGTTCAGGCTGTCTCCAAGAGCCAGGGAAGATGAGTAAAATCCCTCAAGGTCCTCATCAATGCCTAAAACATCCTTAAGCAAGGGAAAGAATGCCTCAAGGCCATTCTTCTTGCTGAGGGGCGCAAAGAGAACGTTTATGTGTATGGAGCTTGCAAGTGCCATGGCGCCTGATGCATCTATGAGGGAAAAAAGCTTCTTCTTTGCTGAAAGGTCAAGGCCTCTTTTCTCATATGCGACATCATAGATGCGTGCATACTGATCTGATGAGAGCACATAATCCCTTGTCCCTGCGATAAGCGCATCCTTCTTTCTCATATAGGCATCATGCTCTATGACTGGATTTTCCACGTATCTGATGCCATTGCTGTCCTTGTATATCAGGAGGGCTCCGCTTTCTGCAATGACTGCATCAACAGGCCACTGCCTGATATAAGCATCACTCCAGCCAGCAGATCCTCCGGTGACAAGGATAGTCTTCTTCCCGCAATCCCTTATCCTGTACAATGCAGAAAGGGCATCAGGGTATAACGCTCCGTCCGTTGTTATAGTGTCATCGACATCACTGATTATGTATCTGATCCTCTTCCTTTCATCCTGAGTAAAGGATGAGAGCATCTTCATCTTGTCAGTCCTGAGAGCGCCTTGCTCTTTATAATGCTGCTGATATACGTTATGAAGCTCAGCAGGGATGCAAGAGCAGAAAGCGCAAATGCCACATAAAGCACCATGAGGCATGCAGAGCTGAAGCTGTCGATAGCAAGGAAGGCATCCAGTGCTATGTAGGCTATCGATAATATGCTCGCTGCAGCATAGAGGCATGTCTTGCTCTTTCCCCAGATGTTTGCAGGCATGGCCTTTCCTGTTTTCATCATGACCATGCGCAAGAAGAGTATTGAGAACTCACGCCACATTATGATGACAAAGCACCATAGAGGCATTATTCCCCTGGATGTGAAACATACGAAGTACGTCAGGTGGGAAAGCGTGTCTGCAAATGGATCCATCACTTTCCCAAGATCCGTTACCAGGTTGTATTTCCTTGCAATCTTTCCGTCAGCCAGGTCTGTAATCTCAGCAACAGCATAGGAAATGAGCATCAGAACAGTGCCCGGCAGGCTGAAATATGGCGAGATCATGTAAGATATAAAAAAGACAGGCACAAGGCAGAGCCGTAAAACTGTAAGCTTGTTCGGTATATTCATTTTCTTCTCCCCTATGAAAAAAGACTGATGAACTTAGCCTCAAGATAGCCGGTGTAGCTCTCTGTCTCCAGAGTCTTGCCAGTTGCATCCAGTAATAATTGCCTGCCTTCATAAATTCCGCCCTTTCGCCAGATATTGCTGTCAAGGAAGGAAAGGACAGCTGAATAATCAGCGCTCTCAAGTGCGCTCTCAAGACGCGCCCTTGATCCCATTTCTCTCACAAGGCTCTCATAGATGGAAGCTGCGTATATATTGCCAAGCGCATATGTCGGGAAGTATCCAAAGAGTGCGCTTGCCCAGTGAGTGTCCTGGAGGCACCCCTCACTGTCAGACTTTACATCATACCTTATAGTCTTCCTGCTCTCCTCATTCCACGCTGCAGGCAGATCCTCAACAGGAAGAGATCCTGAGATCAGAGCCTTTTCCATGCGGTAACGCACTATGATATGCAAGGAATAGGTAAGCTCATCGGCATTTACCCTTATCGCACTTGGCTGGCTCTTGTTTATTGCCCTCACGAACTCATCAAGGCTCACATCCTCAAGAGAAGGAAAGATCTTCTGAAGCTCTGCATAATATGGAACCCAGAAGGAACGGCTTCTTCCCAGATAGTTTTCCAGAAAGCGTGACTGGCTCTCATGGAATGCCATGGAAGCCCCTCCTGAGATGCTCGTGCCCCTGATTTCCGGATTGAGAGCTGAATTCATATCGTAAAGGGCATGCCCTGTTTCGTGAAGAAGCGTTGCAATCGGGGCAAAGAAGCTTTCATCTGTAAAGCGGTTTGTTATCCTGACATCATCAGGGCCTATTGCCGTCGTAAAGGGATGAATGGATCTTGAGCACATTCCACGCTCTGTGTCAAAGCCGGCTTTCCTCATCAGGAAAGAGCAGAAATTTTCAAGCTTTCTCTCATCATAGTCACACTTTAAAAAGCTGTCAGAGACAGCTGATGCCTTTTTATCTGTCCTGTCCATGATGGAATGTATTTTCTCTTCAAGCGCGTCAAAGAGAGGATCGAGCGTGTCCATCGTAAGGCCGCTCTCATAATCATCAAGGAGCACATCGTATAAAGGAGCATCCGGATTGATAAGCCCTGCCTTTTCCCTTGAGAGTGCTATGATCTCAGCTAAATCCTGCCTGAAAAGAGCATAATCTCCCTTTTCTCTTGCCTCAGCCCAGCTGTAGTGCGCCTTTGCCTTGCACCTGTTCATCCTCTCAACGAGCTCTGCAGGTATGCTTTTTTCCTTTCTGATGTTCTTTCTGTGCCACCTGAGGAGAGCCTTCTCGCTGTCTTTTCTGAGAGTGCTCTCATCAATGGAAAAGACAAGATCCTCCAGTTCATCGGATACGCTCTCACTGTGAAGCATAGAGGAGAGAAGCACGATCTCCTCTTCTCTTTCAGCAAGGCCTTTAGGCGGCATTGCAGTCTCCATGTCCCACTCAAGCAGGGACAGGATATTCCTTATATGACAGATCTTCCTGTCCTTCTCAAAAAGCCTTTCAATATCGCTCATCAAAGCTGCTCCTTTCTTTCAACCTTTGCCCTGATCTCAGAAAGAAAGTCATCATAGCTTAAGCCGGATGACTGCTTTCCGTTGCGGTAGCGCACGGAAACGGTTTTCGCATTCATCTCCTTCTCTCCTAAGATCAGCATATAAGGGATCTTCATTTGCTGTGCTTTCCTTATCTTCGCGTTCATCCTCTCGTTTGAAAGGTCGCTCCTTACGCGGATGCCGTCCTTCTTAAGCTTCTTCTCAAGTTCTGTAGCATAGTCATTTGCAACCTCAGCAACAGGAATGAGCATTACCTGCTCAGGAGCAAGCCATGGCGGGAATGCTCCTGCAAAGTGCTCAAGAAGTACTCCGAAGAAGCGCTCGATGGAGCCTAAAAGCGCCCTGTGGATCATATATGGCTGCTTTTCCTCCCCGTCCTTATCGACGAATGTCAGGTTAAAGCGCTCAGGAAGATTGAAGTCAAACTGAACAGTTGAGAGCTGCCACTCGCGCCCGACTGCATCCTTTATCTTGAGATCAATCTTAGGCCCGTAGAATGCGCCGCCGCCTTCATCAGTGTCATACTCAAGCCCTTCTTTCTCGACAGCCTTCCTGAGAGCCTCTGTCGCTGCATCCCATTTCTCCTTCTCTCCTACTGATTTCTCAGGCTGAGTTGAGATGTATGCATGGACATCCTCAAAGCCGAAGCTGCGGAGCATGTAAAGAGAGAAGCGGAGGACTTCTGCAATCTCATCATCCATCTGTTCCGGAGTAACAATGAGGTGTGCATCATCCTGTGTAAATCCCCTCACTCTCATAAGGCCATGAAGGGCTCCGGCTTTCTCATAGCGGTATACAGTGCCAAGCTCTGCCCAGCGGCATGGAAGATCGCGGTAGCTCTTCTTGCTGTTCTTATAGATCATGATATGGAACGGACAGTTCATGGGCTTGACGTAGTAGTCCATATTATCCATTTCCATCGCAGGGTACATTGACTCCTTGTAGAATCCCAGGTGTCCGCTTGTCTCCCAGAGCCAGGACTTTCCAACGTGCGGCGTATAGACCATCTCATAGCCGTTCTCGTAGTGCTCCTTTCTCCAGAAGTCTTCAATAATCTGCCTTATGCGGGCTCCCTTTGGATGCCAGTAGACAAGACCGGGGCCTGCCTCCTCATGAAGCGAAAAAAGATCAAGTTCCTTGCCAAGCTTCCTGTGGTCCCTCTTCTCAATCTCTGCAAGGTGCTCAAGGTAGAGCCTCAGGTCTTTAGCATTTTCCCATGCAGTTCCGTATATCCTCTGAAGCATCTTGTTCTTCTCATTTCCCCTCCAGTATGCACCAGCAACCGAGAGAAGCTTGAATGCATCAGCATTAAGCTCCTTAGTGGACTCAACGTGGGGGCCGCGGCAGAGGTCAGTGAACGCACCCTGGTTATAAAGAGAGACATCCTCTGCCTCTTCTATCGCATCAATGAGCTCAAGCTTGTATTTCTGGTCCTTGAAAAGACTCTTTGCCTCCTCCCGTGAGACTACAGAGCGCGTGAACTTCCTGTCGCTCTTTATGATCTTCCTCATCCTCTCTGAGATCTCTTCAAGATCATCTTCTGTAAGCGAGCGCGGAAGATCGAAATCATAATAGAATCCATTCTCAATCGAAGGCCCGATAGCAATCTGGGCATCAGGGAATATCTCAAGCACGGCCTCTGCCATGACATGTGCCATCGAGTGCCTTATAGTTGCAAGTCTCTCTTCTCTAGCCATTTTCTCCTTCCCTTTTCAAAAAAAGCCTTTCAAGTTTCATCCTCACATATGCAAGGACGAAGCTCAAAAGGCTCCGCGGTTCCACCTTGCTTCCCGTTTCCGCTATGGAAAAGGACGCTCAATTCATCTCTTAACGCGAGTAACGGCAGGATATACTCGAGTCCTTCTTTCCACCCTGCAGCTCGGAAGTGGTTTTCACATCCCTATCCCTAAGCATCTTCCTTCCATGAACGCTCTCTCAGGAGGGAATCAGGCGCTACTCGTCTTCGTCATTGCTGTTAGGCTAAGGATAGCCGGATAATCCCTTTTTGACAATAGCCTAGAGGGCTATCATGGCAGCAAGGCGGGTAAGTATTTCCTTCTCATACTCTGAGAATCTTCCCTTCTTCGGGCTGTCAAGGTCTATAAGGCCAAAGAGAGTTCCATCTTTGTTTATTATCGGGACGACAATCTCGCTCCTGCTTGATGATGAGCATGCAATGTGGCCTTCAAATGCGTGGACATCCGGCACTATGATGGCCTCCATTTTCAGGGCAGCTGTTCCGCAGACTCCGCGCCCGGGTGCAATCTCAGAGCACGCAGGCTCTCCCTGGAATGGCCCGAGGATGAGTACGCTTCCATCAAAGATATAGAAACCGGCCCAGTTAAGGTCCTCAAAGAATGAGAATATAAGGGCACTTATGTTCGCAAGCTCTGCAGTCTTATGAAAGCTGTCCTTCTTCTCTTCAAGGTATGCAGAGGCTGCCTCTAAAAAAGAAGCAGCATCTGCACTCCTCTCTCCTGTTTTTTCAATGCCTGAGAACGTCATCTAGGCCTTCTTCTCCTTTGCCTTATTGGCAGCTCTTAAGCGAAGTGCTACCTGGGGCTTTACGATGGTGCCGGGGCCGGCAATGCATCCGCCCTGACAGGTCATGACTTCAACTAAATCTGCATCCGGGGCTCTCTTTTCCCATGAAGACATTAAGCGCACAGCCTTCTTGTCGATGCCGTCTATGTTCATTATCCTGACATCAGAGGGGTCCTTAAGCCTTGAGAGCACACAGGATGCAACTCCTCCTGTTACTGCAAACTCCCTGCAATCCCTGAATGCCTCATCATCTCCAAGGCTCTCCTCTTCCATCTCCCTGACATCTATTTCCTTTGCCATGAAAACTGATGCAAGCTCTGCAAATGTCATTACACCATCAACCAGGTCAGGGTACTTTGCAGCCTCAACTCTCTTTGAAAGGCACGGGCCTATGAAGACTGTCTTGCATTCCGGGTCCTTCTTCTTGCAGATCTCTGCAGAGTATGCCATCGGAGAGTATGACTCGCTATAGCGCTCTGAGAGGAACTTCAGGTGCTTTGGAATGAGCTCCATATAGCTTGAGCAGCATGATGTAGTCATGTAGCCTGATCCTGATTCTATCTTCTCAACAAGCTCTTCTCCTTCCTTGACGCTTGTCACTTCAGCGCCCTTTGCAACCTCAAAGACGTCTGCAAACCCGGCTTTCTTCAGAGCTGTCTTTATCTGGCCAAGAGTTCCCGGGAACTGACCTTCAATTGAAGGTGCAATCATGGCAATGACCTTCTTTCCGTTTTTAAGCATCTTAAGCACATGCAAGAGCTCGCTTCGCTCCACAACAGCACCGAAGGGACAGCTTCTGACGCACTTTCCGCAGCCTATGCACTTCTCGTGCTCAATCTCTACAAAGCCCTCGCTGTTCTTCTTTACAGCATTGACAGGGCATGCTTCCTCACACGGCACAGGAATGTGCACGACTGCATGGAAAGGACAGACTTCCATGCACTTTCCACAGCGTATGCACCTGTCGTCCTGGATATGTGCCTGGTTGTTTATGAATACTATGGCATCCTTGGGGCAGTTGGCCATGCAGGGACGCGCAAAGCAGCCACGGCATGCATCGCTTATCCTGTACTGGTCCTTGGGACACCCGTAGCATCCGCTTGTTATCGTGGTAAGAAGCGGAAGGGATGGATCATCGCGTTCAAGAACCTCCTTGACATACTCTCCTATGGGCTTGAACTCATCATCGTCCTTGTCCAGGTCCACTCCCAGGAGAGTGAGGATCCTGTAGCGCACAAGTGCCCTTTCCTTGTATATGCAGCACCGGGACGGCATCCTGTCCTTCGGAATGATCTCAATTGGAAGCCTGTCTGCATTCTCTACGAGGGTATCATTGAAGAAATGACGCACGACCTCTGTATCTATCTTCCTCTTTATGAGGGTAAATTGATTGTTCAGGTCTATCATTCCTTGACTGCCTCCCTCAAGAGACGGGAAAAGACATCCTGCGTCACACCATCATAGATCTTTCCGTTGATCTCAACAAAGGGAGCCTGGCCTCCGCCGGCCTTGCACTCCTCAAGGCATGAGCATCCCTCAATCTCGCTCTCTGCGAGGACCTCAGGGTCCAGAAAGTCATTGTAGAGCAGAAGATCTGACCCGCCCTGTACAAAGCACGCTGTTCCCAAACAGATTCTGACTTTAACTTTCGGCTTTCTCATAAAGCACTTACCTCCCTACATGTATTCAACTGTAGTTTCCTTAATATAATTATCCTCCAGAGCCTTTCTCAGACGTGATATGATCGTACGCCTGATGCCGATCTCAAAAGGAATACTAGGGTCCTGATGAGCCTCATTGATCTTCGTTCCGACTATGATATGTATCTGGTCAGAGTCTAAGAGTATCTCAATGAACTTCCTGGCAGGGTCATTCTTCAGCTCTGAGACATTCGTCTTCTTCTCAAGCTCTGAGACTACCTTGCTCAAAGTGAGCATGCCCTCCGTAACCAGATCGATTCCCTCCATAGAAGAGGCTGGCGGAACATCTGGAGACCAGCATGAAAGGTCCACTTTCAGCTTCTTGCCAAAGAGGCGTGAGACTATCTGCGCTGTAGTTCCTCCTGATATGATCTTGCGCCCGTCGAAGGCCCTGATCTTCTCTGCAAGGACCTCATCAGATTCCTTTCTGAATGGCGGCCCGGTTACAATGAGCGTCCGCCTTGGCCTCCTTATGTATACTACCACACATGTTATATCATCCTTGCTTGAAAAGCCATCAAGGGAGAGTGCTTTCTGCACGATGGCGCGGCTTAATTCCCTCGATGATATATCAGGCCCGGCCTTGATTGTATCGGAAATGAACTTCCTTACTCCATCCAGGCGCCAGCCAAGAGGAAGGCTCTTCCCAAGGCCTGCCTGCGTAACTCCGTCTGAAAACATCACGAGGCGTTCTCCTATTCCCATATGGAAAACTGAATTGAAGATCATCTCCTTCTTGAACGATGTTTCCCTTTTAAGCTCTGTCGTGCTCCTGAGCCACTCAACAGAGCTGCCTGAATTGAACCTGAGGGACGGAGGATTGTCGTATTCTACGAGATTTACCTGGATGTTCTCCATGTCGCTCTCATAGTGTATGTCCGCGATAGTGAATGTCGAGTAGCTGATCTTTCTCTCGCTGCAGACAGGAAGGGCATCCATTATGATCCGCGCTGAGCGCTCAAGGGCAATGGGCGAAAACGAGAGCTTATGGGCCATGTGAGCTGTAAGGGATGCAAGCACATTGGCCTTTACCCCGCTTCCAAGGCCGTCAGAGAGAGTTGAGACTATCTGGTTCTTCTCTGGATTTCTCGAGAGAAGGAACACATCCCCCCCTATCTTCTGCCCGCTCTTATAGACCTGGGCATAGTCGACGTCTATCACGATATTGTTCATGTGATGTCCCTTTCATCCTCTTTGGCAAAATCATCGCCCTGCGATGTGTGAACGCTGAATGCATCAATCAATGAGTTCAGCATGATCTCAGTCTCTGCCGCGTTCTCACCAAGGAGGCTTGCTATCTGCTGCACGGTCTCAAGGGACTTCTGAATGACATCCTCTGCCTTCTTCACTACTGTTTCCCTCTTTATCGTCGGGTTTGTAATGTCATCAAAGAGAGCGCCAAGGAGCCTCTTCTTCTCAACGAGGAAGAACGTTACCCTTATGAACTTATCCTTATAGTGCATCCTGTACTGCCCGGGGTGCGCAAGGTAGAACTGATCCTTGAACTTGTCTGAAAACGGTACAAAGCGCTCTAAGGGAAGGCCACGCACGAGAGAGAGCACATCCTGGTCGACAAAGCCCTCTTCCATATCCCCGAAGAGATCTAAGAATTCCTTATTGCAGTCTGCAATCCTGAGGTCGCTGTCTACAATTACAACTCCCATGGGAACAGTCCTTAAAAGGACATCGACCTTGCTCTGTGCTTCCTTTCTCATCTTCGTGACGCACATCTCAGCCTCTGCCATTCCATCAAGGTATGCAATGGCCATCTCACGGCATGTGGAGTAGCCGCAGCCACCGCAGTTAAGTTCATCTTCCTTTTTAAGCTTTCCAAGCTCGACAAGGGCCCTTTCAATATCAGTCTCTGCATGATGCCTTGAAAATGAATCCTCCCGCTCAGGGCTATCCCCTCCTATGATGCCATAGCCCTCCTTCAAGATGAGGTCAGTAAACTCATCATCGCCTTTAAAGAGCTCATCAGATTTCCTCATTCTCTCTGCAACATAGTCATTTGATGCCTTTTTCCTCTGTGCAATTGAGCCTTTATCTTCACATCCCGGGCCATTCACGCAGCCTCCGCTGCATCCAAGGAGCTCCAAGAAGGCACTCATATCGCTTTTTTCTTCAAGTGCTGGAATGACCTGCTCCATTCCAGAAAGCGATATCGCATCTGCATGCAGAAGGTCTGATCCCCAGAGAGAGCTTGAGAATATCTGGCCGCCCTCGACCGGATAGAGGCTTGATTTGCCTGAGCGCGATGGAATGAAGGAGACTTCTTCCTTGATCTCAAGCGTCTCAAGATCTATCTGATCGCTCTTAAGCCAGGCCCTGAGTTCCTGAAATGTAAGTGCATAGTCCGGATATCCCGGGTACATATCTGCCTCATGCTTCTTGGCAGGGCAAGGGCCTATGAATACTATTATGATTTCATTTCCATAGAGATGCCTTAAGTATGCGCTGTGGCACTCCAGGGGAGAGGGAAGAGGGGAAAGGCGCGAAAGACGCGCCGGATAGTACTTCTTTATAAGCTCCACAACAGCCGGGCACGCAGTAGATATCCAGCTGCACTCTCCGCCATTTCTCTTTATGTACTTGTCTGTTGCCTCTGTCACAAGGTGTGCTCCAATGGCCGTCTCTGAAACATCAGAAAAACCCAGGAGCTTAAGAGCATATAAAAGCTCTTTTTCCTTTCCCCTGAACTCTGATGAGTACGAGGGAGCCAGGGAGCATATGACTCTTTTTCCGCCAGAGAGGGCAAGCTTCACACGGGATATGTCATTCCTGATCTTCTTTGCCCTGTTAGGGCATACGTGCACGCACGTTCCGCAGAATATGCAGCGCTCCTTTATGACCATTGCGTGTCCGTCCTTTATCTGTATCGACTTTGTAGGACAGCTTCTTACGCACTTATAGCAGTCACGGCAGCTGGTAATCTCTGTATAAACCGGAGGCTGCATACTACTTGAGCTCCGCCTTTACCAGATCGATGATGCACTCATCATCAAGCGATGAATACTCTTTCCCGTCTATCGTCACATGAGGTCCCTTGCTGCACCTCCCCATGCAGAGGTGTCCTTCAAGCTCAATTGAATCAGCCAGGCCATTTTCATCTATAAAGCTTTCGAGTGCTGTCAGGGCACTGCTGTTTCCTCTGGCAAAACAGCTTGAGCCCATGCAGAGTTCTATCTTCATTCTATCGTTCTCCCTCTCAGAAGAGAGTACTCCAGAGAAAGGAAAAAAGTCAATAAAGTGCCAGAGAAGAGTAAAATAAGGTCAGATTAAACAATATTCATGCAGTGTAATGCTATTGAATATAGTATTAATGTGAAAGAAGGAACATGAAATATCTATAAAAGAACTTTAAAGCACATCCTCATCCGGTTCAGCGCACTCTGCTATTTTCTTTCCAAGCTTTACAGAAAGGACTGCAAGGCTTGTAGCAAGATCCGTCCTCTGCACAACAACGCTCTCAGGGACCTTTAAGTCCTTTGGCGCGAAATTCCAGATTCCCCTTATCCCGCACTCAACGAGAGTGTCACATACTGCCTGTGCCTGGGATGCTGGAACTGTTATTACTGCAATGCTGATCCTTCTTTCGCTTATGAAGCTCTTCAGGCTCTCCATGCCCATTACCGTGAAAGCGCCCACCTTCGCTCCTTTCTTCTCAGGAGATTTATCGAAGACAGCTGCGATCTTGAGGCCATAGGAGGCAAAGCCATCATAGCGCGCTATAGCACTTCCGAGGTTCCCGGCCCCTACTATGAGGGCCTCTGTGGTGTTATCCCAGCCAAGGACATGTGTAATGTAGTGCGTAAGCTCATCAATATCGAAGCCGATCTTGGGCTTTCCTTCAATGCCTGTCGAGGAAATGTCCTTCCTGACCTGTATGGGGTTCAGGGAGAGCTCTGTTGCGAGTGCAGTTGCGCTTATATGCCTCATCCCGCTCTCCTTGGCCTGCTTCAGGATCCTGAGGTAAGATGGAAATCTCTTGACAGTAGGTATAGGTATGCTCATATCTCTTCTAATCTCCTGATGACCTTTTCAACAACATCATCGGGCGTGCTGCTTCCGGCCGATATGCCTACTGCATCAAAATGCTTTATGAAATCAAGGTCTATCCCGCTTTCGTTTTCTATCAGGAGTGAATCGATTCCTGTGCTCCTTGCTTCCTCCACAAGGGCCCTGGAATTCGCACTTCCTTTGTCCCCTACCACATAGATAAAGGGAACAACGCCCTTAAGAGCGTGGATGGCTTCTCTCCTTCTCTCACTTGACGGGCAGATTGCATTTGCCTGGTCAAATTCATAGCCCCGCTTTTTCAATTCACTGATGATAAGGCGGCAGCGCACGCTGTCAAATGTCGTCTGGATTATCAGCCTGTATTTCCTGTCATTCGGGACAGCGTCTATGTCAGCTATGTTCTCAACAAGGAAATAAGGCCTCCTTGCAACGCCTTCCACAGCTGCTGTCTCGCTGTGCCCCTTTATGCCGACAAGGATCACATCGCATTCACTTTCCCTCATGCTGCTCTGGTTATTAAGCACCAGGGGGCATGTTGCATCCACGATGCAGACTCTCCTTTCTCTCAAGGCATCCCTTTCCTCATCGCTGATGCCATGAGCCCTTATTACGACAGTGGAGCCATCAGGCGCCTCAAGAGGAGAGTATATCGTCTTGAAGCCGATGGAAGTAAAATGCTCTACGATATGCTTATTGTGAGCGATGTTCCCGTATATGAACGCATTATTCTTCCCTTTCAGGCTCTCAAGCATGTCAAATGCCCTGCTAAGGCCAAAGCAGATACCCATGTTCTCAGCTCTAATCACTCTCATAAGTCGATAAAATCTTACTCTTTAAAGCAGGATGAGACAATAAAAAAAGCGCTCCCGTCGAGAGAAGCGCCAATATTAACTCTTTCGGGAAAAGAAGAGCTTACTCCTTCTCTTCCTCTGCAGGAGCTTCTTCTGAAGCTTTTTCCCCAGCTGTCTCTGGCTCAACAATCTCAAGCTCAGGGCCTTCTGCTTTCTTTTCTGCAGCTTCCTCTTCCTTTGCTTTCTTCTTTGCGCTCTGAGGCACAGCCTTGTCCTTGCTTATTACTGATGAGATAGCACTCTTGTTGAACTCAAGACGTGTATTGTCATCCACCTTTACCAGGACTGTATGCTCCCTTACAGCTACAACAGTGCCATGGATTCCGCCAATCGAGATGACCTTATCGCCCTTCTTCATGGCCTCAAGCATGAGCTTGGCTTCCTTATCCCTCTTTTTCTGCGGCCTTATGATAAGGAAATAGAAAATAAGGATTATAAGTACGAATGTAATAAGCGTGGTTGTCATCTGTCCGCCAGCAGAGTCGGCAGAGAGTGTGATTGCGTTCATTTAATACCTCAACATTTACAAAACTAGAAACAAATTAACATGAAAGACATTAACAGTCAATGAAATGGGCCAGAGCTGACTGACCCACTTCACTTCAATTCATCTTACATCATTCCGCCCATTGCCGGGTTGGCAGCAGGAGCAGGCTCTGCAGATGGAATGTCCGTTATTGCGCACTCTGTTGTGAGGATCAGGGACGCAATTGATGCTGCGTTCTGGAGTGCAGACCTCGTGACCTTCACAGGATCGAGAATTCCTGCATCAACCATGTTGGTCCATACCATCTTGCTTGCATCAAATCCAATGCCCTTCTTCTCTCTCTTGCACCTGTCAGCAACGATTGCGCCGTCCACTCCTGCGTTCTCAGCAATCTGCCTTACAGGTTCCTCAAGAGCTCTCTTTACGATGTTGTAGCCGACCTTCTCATCATCCTCAAGACCAGAGATGTCCTTCTTCTCAAGGACATTGACAGCCTGGATAAGAGCTACCCCGCCTCCAGGGATTACACCCTCTTCAATTGCTGCCCTTGTAGCAGAGAGAGCATCCTCTACCCTGTGCTTCTTCTCCTTGAGCTCAACTTCTGTTGCAGCTCCTACGCTGATGACAGCAACTCCTCCTGCGAGCTTTGCAAGGCGCTCCTGGAGCTTTTCCCTGTCATAGTCGCTGGTGCAGTCTGCAATCTGCATCTTGATCTGAGCAATGCGCTCCTTGATAGCAGAAGCGGATCCTGCGCCATTGATGATAGTGGTATTTTCCTTCTCAACCTTTACGCTCTTTGCGCGTCCGAGCATTGAGATATCTGCGCTCTCAAGCTTGTAGCCAAGCTCCTCAGTAATTACCTGTCCGCCAGTAAGAATTGCGATATCCTCAAGCATTGCCTTCCTTCTGTCGCCGAATCCCGGTGCCTTTACTGCAACTACATTGAGTGCTCCGCGAACTGCGTTCACAACGAGAGTCGGAAGGGCCTCTCCATCTACATCCTCTGCGATGATCAGAAGCGGCTTGTTTGTCTGAACGACCTTCTCAAGAATCGGAAGAAGATCCTTCATATTCGATATCTTCTTGTCATAGATCAGGATGTAGGGGTTATCAAGCACGCTGATCATTGTATCCTTGTTATTGCAGAAATATGCTGAGAGATATCCTCTGTCAAACTGCATTCCCTCTACAAAGTCCACAGTAGTCTCAATTGTCTTAGACTCCTCTACCGTGATTACTCCATCCTTTCCTACCTTGTCCATTGCGTTGGCAATCTCGTCTCCGATGGACCTGTCGTTGTTTGCACTGATGCTTGCGACGTTGGAGATCTCTTCCTTGTCCTCAATCATCTTGGCCTGTGCCTTGATAGCCTCGACTGAATCCTTTACTGCCATGTCGATGCCGCGGCGGATTCCCATCGGATTAACGCCCGCTGCAACGCTCTTCATGCCCTCCTTCGTAATTGACCATGCAAGAACTGTTGCTGTGGTTGTTCCGTCTCCTGCCACGTCATTTGTCTTCGTAGCTACTTCCTTGAGAAGCTGTGCTCCCATGTTCTCAAAGGGATCCTCAAGCTCAATTTCCCTTGCAACTGATACCCCGTCCTTTGTTACGGTAGGAGCACCGTATTTCTTATCAAGAAGAACCAGGCGGCCCTTTGGACCTAAGGTAGTCACAACGGCCTTTGAAATTTTCTCTACACCATTAACGAGAGACTTTCTTGCCTCCTCGTTGAACTGAAGCTGTTTTGCCATATGTATATGCCTCCAAATTAACTCTAAAGAGAAAAATAAACATTATTGGAAAATTCGGCAAGAGAGCTGGATAAATAAGGTGTAACTTTTAACCTTTGGTTTTTTGAAAATTACACCCTTATTCAGCAGATTGATAGAGAGTGGAATATACGAGTCTCTGAACATCATCTGTCTCTTTCAGTCTTCATCCTCTTCTGAAGCCCCGGCTTATTACCGTTTTATATCATCCCGCACTTTTGTCATGTCACAGCACAAAGTCATCGGTAATCCGTCAGAAACTATCTTGCAGCCGCATCTGTAATATCAGTAAGTGAGTTTCATTACAATGCTTTTTGAATATTTCAGCTATCAATAGCTTTTTCATCAAGGAGGAACTCCTCTATT
>CAZHQL010000023.1:0-10283 GCA_964534915.1 uncultured Spirochaetaceae bacterium
CGATAATGAAAACAATTTTAGTTGTATAGGAGGCATCGCAGGATATAACTCAGGAAGCATCATTGCATGCTACAACACAGGAGATGTTTCAGGAAGCAGCTATGACGTAGGCGGTATCGCAGGATACAACGCTGGAACCATCACTGGCTGCTACAACATGGGTAAGATTTCAGGTTCAGGAGACTACGATATTTATGTAAGTGGCATCGCAGGATATAACTTAGGATACATCATTGCCTGCTACAACACGGGTAAAATTTCAGGTTCAGGAAAAGGAGGAACCTATTACTCTGATTCATATGGTAGTTATTTTGGTGGCATTACAGGCCTGAATGAAGATGAAGGAACTATTTCCGCTTGCTATAACACAGGAGACGTTGAAGGCTCAGGAGAAAACTATGGCTGTTATGTCGGAAGCATCGCAGGAAGCAACTCTTCCGTCTCAATCATCTCTGCCTGCTTCTGGAGCGGTGAGGTAAAGGAAAACGACAGCGGTGAAGCTAAGGGAGTCGGCTCTGACAAGAATAGCAATAACCCTGCTGATGTTACCGAAGTTGATGGAAGTAGCGTCTCATGGACGGGATCAGAAGATACATCGGCAAAGAATAAAATGAATGAAGCCCTCTCAAGCGCCCAAGTAAGCTATGAGTATGTCGGAGATATTGAGAGTGCTGATCCTCCACTGACGCTTACAAAGACATGATGATTGGATAATTTCCTGATTGTCACACACTCCCTTCGCGATATGAGTGAGGGGAGTCTTTGCATTATTTTCATTCTAGTGCCTTTTTGATATTGCATAAGGGGGATAATTAATGTAAAAGTGGGGATTGATTTTTGAAAAAACATTTTTTTAGGGGGAGGGGATTCTATGATAGAAATCAAGCACCTTAAAAAAGTATTTGATGATGATACTATCCCGCTTAAAGACATTAGTATCACAATCAATAACGGAGACATCATCTCCGTTATCGGACCATCCGGAACAGGAAAATCCACACTGCTTAGATGTATAAACATGCTCACTGAGCCCACCGAGGGAAGCATCATCGTAGACGGCCAGGACATTACAGAGAAGGGATGCAATATAAATGAAGTGAGAAAGAAGATGGGAATGGTCTTCCAGTCGTTCAATCTCTTCGGGCATCTCACGATAATCGAGAATATAATGAAGCCCCAGATAACGCTTCTTGGCAGGAGCAGGCAGGAGGCATATGACAAGGCCATGTACCTGCTCCAGCAGGTAGGGCTTGCATCCAAGGATTTCAATTACCCCGATGAAATCTCTGGAGGCCAGCAGCAGAGGGTTGCGATTGCACGGACGCTGGCCATGGATCCTGATATCATCCTCTTTGATGAGCCAACAAGCGCGCTTGACCCTTCGATGATAGGAGAGGTGCAGTCAGTAATCAAGATGCTTGCAAAGTCCGGAAGGACCATGATGATTGTAACGCACGAGATGGATTTTGCGCGCAAGATTTCAAACAGGATCCTTTTCATGCACGATGGCTATATCCTTGAGGACGGGACGCCGAAAGAGATTTTCGAGAATCCGAAGAATGAGATCACGAAGAAATTCATACAGCGCCTTTCATCGCTTACATATCGCATCAAGGGCGCAGATTTCAATATCGAGGCCATGAATGAGGAACTCAATGCATATGGCGAGAAGCTTCTTATCGAGGCCGAGCGCCTCAGCAAGGTAATGCTTGCAGTTGAGGAAATCTGCATGAACAACATCGTTCCTTCCTCAGAGGATCCTGATATTCTGATAAAGGTTGAGTATTCAGAGAAGCTTGATATTCTCTCAATGCTCCTTTTATACAAGGGAGAGAGATTCGATGTTTATTCCTCGGCAAGCTCTCTCTTTTTAGATTTTTTAAATGAGAGCACCACTGATGTGCGCCAGGATGATATGACGGACAATCCCCTTGGCTACGAGCACTCAATCTCAATACGCTTCAGATGGGTAGAGGAGGAGTAAGATGAAGCGCCTTATTCTATCTTTGACACTGCTGGTAATAATCATCTCATCCTCTTTCTCAGCTGAGTATAAGACGATTGAAGACTTGAACGGAAAGAATATCGGGGTACAGACTGCAGTACTCTATGAGGAGCTCATACAGGACAGGGTGCCAGATAGCACCATACAGTACTACACGATGCCTAACGACATGATCCTTGCTCTCACTTCAGGCAAGGTCGAGGCATACCTTATTGAAGAGGTAAGCTACGGGGTACAGAAGCAGAACCATCCTGAGCTTGATGTACTGGAAGAAATGGCAGGGTACATTAATGCAACATGCATAATCGGAAACAATGAACGCCAGGACAGGCTCCTGAGAGAACTCAATGAGTTCATAAGGGACAGCAGGGAAAACGGTCTTCTTGATTACCTTTATGACTACTGGATTGCAGATTTCGATCCTGTTAACGATACATGTGATATCACGGGCTTTACTGGTGAAAACGGAGTGATTGCCGTTGCAGTTGAAGGCGGCTATGAGCCGTTCTCATTCATAAGCAATGGAAATATCTCAGGCTTTGATGTTGATTTCATATGCCGCTTTGCACGTGCATACGGCTACCGCCCGGAGTTCTATGAAGTCCCGTTTGAGGCTATTGCCCCGGGAGTTGAGACCGGAAAATATGACATTGGAATGAACATTGTAGTCAGTGAGGAGCGCAATGAGACCGGAACGCTTTCAGATGTGTACTACACAACTCCCATAATGCTTGTAGTCCTTGGCGAGGATGATTCAGATATAGGCTTTTTCGAGAAGCTTTCAAACAGCTTTGAGAAGACCTTTATCCGGGAAAACAGGTGGAAGCTCTTTTTGCAGGGTGCGTGGGTGACGATTCTTATCACAGTCTTGTCCATACTCATTGGAACGGTTATCGGATTTTTAGTCTTCATGCTATGCCGTGGAGGGGATAAGGTATCAAACGGGATAACGAATGTATTTTTATGGCTGATTCATGGGATGCCGACTGTCCTGTTGCTCATGATTCTCTACTACATAGTATTCGGATCTTCGTCCATAAGCGGAACATGGGTATCTGTAGTAGGATTCTCGCTGATGTTTGCATGCTTCATGATTGACATGCTCCGCGTGGGATGCAATGCGATAGGAAAGGGTCAGTGGGAAGCATCCCGTGCTCTTGGATACACCGACACGCAGAGCTTCTTCAAGATAATAATTCCACAGGCGGCGCAGCATTTTTTGCCAATCTACAGAAACGATGTGGTAACCCTTATCAAGGAAACATCAGTTGTGGGATATATCGCAGTTCTGGATTTAACAAAGATAAGCGACCTGGTCAGAAGCAGGACCTATGAAGCTTTCTTCCCGTTAATTGTCACTGCCATAATGTACTTTGCAATCTCTGCAGTGCTTATAAAGACTGTAAAGCTTGTTGAGAAGGCAATAGATCCAAAGAGAAGGAAGAAGGATAAGATTTTAAAGGGAATCAGGATAAGCGAATGAAAGAGGGCCCCGGAAAGGGGCTCTTCTTAAAAAGATAACCCTTCTTCTTTTCTCTTGTGTTATCCTCTCTTCTATGGAATACCTGGAGAAGATAAGAGCAAAATACGAAGAAGAGTTAACAAGCGGCATTCTTCCTTTCTGGCTTTCGCATGGCCTAGACAAAAAGAATGGCGGGATATGGACATGCCTCGAGAGGGATGGCTCCCTGATTGAGACTGATAAATCAGTATGGTTTCAGGGCCGCGCTCTCTGGATATTCTCGACTGCATACGAGATGTATGGGAAAAAGGAATATCTTGAGGCAGCAGAGCTCATCGTGCGCTTTATCGATGAGCACTGCTTTGATACGGATGGAAGGATGTTCTTCCGCGTAACAGAGGATGGATACCCGGTGATAAAGAGGATCCGTTATTTCTTCAGTGAGACCTTTGCAATAATTGGATACTCATCCTACGCAGCAGCATCAGGGGAGGATGAGTACAAAAAGAAGGCACTTGCTTTATATGAGAGAGTGAAGGAGATAAGAAGAGCGCCTGGCACCCTTGTTCCCAAATTTGACCCCTCAGTGCGTCCGATGAGGTCGCACGCAGATTCAATGATCATGATAAACGTCGCATCAGAGCTGAGGAAAGCGCTTGGGGATGAGGAGAAGGAGTATTTAACGCGTGAGATTGACAGGGAAATCGGAGAGGTCATTAAATACTTTGTGCGCCCCGATATGAAATGCGTGCTTGAGACTGTTGGCCCTGAGGGGGAGTTTTTATCCGGCCATTTTGAGGGCAGGATAGTAAACCCGGGACACGCAATAGAGGCTGCATGGTTCATTATGAATGAGGGCATCGTGAGAAAGAGGAAGGACTATGTTGATATCGCCCTTGATATATTCAGCTGGATGTGGGATCTTGGCTGGGACAAAGAAAGCGGCGGGGGAATAATACAGTATGTCGATATCCTTGGAAGGAGCCTGAGCGAGTACCATCAGGATATGAAGTTCTGGTGGCCGCAGTGCGAGGCCCTCATTGCATCTTTAATGGCCTATAAGGCGACAGGAAAGGATGAGTATCTGGATGCATTCAAGGCTGTGGATGATTATGTTGATAAACACTTTATCGATAAGGAGTATGGTGAGTGGTATGGCTATCTTCACCGGGATGGCACTCTTGCAACAGCCTTGAAGGGAAACCTCTATAAGGGACCATTCCATATACCAAGGATGTATATGAAAGTCATAGACATAATCGATACGATGTGATTGGCACATCTTTCTTTTCTTAACGTTTTCTTGAATTTCGCCTGCCCTGTTGCATAAAGGTCTGATGATGGTTAATATAGTCAAAAAGTTAGCTATTACTAACTAAACAGATCAGACTATGAAACGATTTGCAATTTACGGCAAAGGTGGGATAGGGAAATCCACAACAACTTCAAATCTGTCTGCCGCATTGGCAGATAAGGGTTTGCGCGTGATGCAGATTGGCTGTGATCCAAAGGCCGACTCAACGCAACTTCTGATGCATGGAGTAAAGATTCCATCAGTACTGAACATGATTAAAGAGATGGGCAATGATATAAGGCTCTCAGATATAGCCCATACAGGATATAAGGGCGTTGTATGCGTTGAGTCCGGCGGCCCGACTCCCGGAATTGGCTGCGCAGGCCGCGGAATCATAACAGCATTCAACACCCTTGAGACTTTAGATGCCTATGAGTATTTCAAGCCCGATGTGGTTCTGTATGACGTTTTAGGGGATGTGGTATGCGGCGGCTTTGCAATGCCAATCAGAGAGGGCTATGCAGATGAGGTGATGATTGTCACATCCGGAGAGAAGATGTCGCTCTTTGCCGCACGGAATATCATTCTGGCAATAGACAACTTTGCAAAGCGCGGCTATGCACGCCTTGCCGGAATAATAGCGAACAAGAGGAACATTGAGGATGAGGATGGGATAATCAGGCGCTTTGCGTTTGAGGCTGATGCAGATATCCTGGCATTCATTGAACGCTCGGAAAGCGTTCAGAGATCAGAGGATTTGAATATGACAGTCGTTGAGGCCCTGCCGGAAAGCCGTCAGGCACTCTGCTACAGAGCACTTGCCGATATCGTGGCAGGGAGGCTTTGATGGATACTCTTCACTATACATCACCCGCGCATGGAGGATGGAGCGTAGTAAGAATCGGAATGCTTGTCCCTCAGAGCAGGATGCTTTTTATATGCCCGTTTGCATGCGGACGCCATGGAGCAATCGGGGCAGCAATTGACGGGAACAAAGAAAGGCTCTCATATCTTTTTGTGGATCAGAGCGATATCATAGACGGCTACGATGATCTGATAATAGAGAAGGTTCCGGAGCTTCTGGACATCATAGGAGAGCATCCGAGAGTGCTGTTTCTCTTCGTAAGCTGCCTGGATGATTTAATCGGAACGGACCATGAGGCGATAGAGAAAGAGCTTGAAGAAAGGTATGGGGATATCATATTCCGCTTCTGCCATATGAACCCGATCAGTCTCGACTCGTCTTCTCCCCCTCCTGTTACGATGCAGAGAAAGATGTATGGCCTTTTAAAAGGCACGGGGAAAAGAAGGAAGGCTGTTAATTTAATCGGCAACCTCGATAATATCTCTCCTGCATCTGAGCTCCGTGCATTTCTTAACAGCGGGGGCTACAGCGTTCATCATATATCGGAGATGAAGAGCTATGATGAGTACCAGATGATGGGCGACAGCGCTTTTAATCTTGTAGTTGCACCTCAGGGAGTGTATGCAGCAAGGGAGATGGAAGAGCGCCTGGGAATCCCATATTCCTTTTTCCCTGTGGATTACTCAATGAAGAATGTTGAAGAGAGCTATGAGAAGCTTGCCAGGATTCTTGAAATAGGAGATTTCGACTTTACTCAGTATAAGGAGAAGGCCCTTGAGAGCATCAGGGGGGCAAGAAGTATTATCTCATCCTATCCGATAGCAGTATCCTCATCGGGCGTGATAAGGCCATACTCAGCTGCAAGGGCCTTAATAGAATACGGCTTCAATGTCAGGATGGTAATCTCGAATAAGGCCATATCAAGCGAGAAGGATGACGAGAAATGGATAAGGGAAAAGCATCCCGAGATTGAGATTGCTGACCCGATACGGCATACGGCTGCAACCAGGCGGGATATCATGAGGATGTGCATAACACTCGGTGTAGAAGGTGCGTATCTTACAGGAAGCATTCATCCTGTGGACATTTCAGTTGATGCTCATCTATATGGCTATGAAGGCATCAGTACCCTATGTAATAAGCTTGTTGAGGCCTATGAGAGCAGTGCATCGCTTGAGCATCTGATTCTCAAGTACAATCTGGTGGTGTGATATGGCAAGACTCAGCGTAACGCTTCCCCCGTTTTCTCCAGATTACTCAGGAGTTGCATCAACCTTCTTTGATTTGAATGCAATAGCAGTACTTCACGATGCCTCAGGATGCACTGCAAACTACACAGGATATGATGAGCCGAGATGGTATGGCTCCAATGCGCCCATATACTGCTCAGGCCTCAGGGAGATTGATGCAGTACTTGGAGATGATGACAAGCTTATAAAAAAGGTCCTTCTCGCGCTGGAGGATATCAGGGCCGATATGCTTGTGGTAATAGGAAGCCCCGTTCCTATGGTGGTAGGGTTCGACGCGCGTGGTGTTGCTGCGGAGCTTGAGAGCCTGACAGGACTTCCTTCCTTCGGTTTTGACACCACGGGAACACTTTACTATGACTGGGGATCAGGATGGGCATCCAGGGCCCTGATTGAACGCTTTTGCGAGAGAAGGGAAAAGAAGAAGAAAGCAGTGAATATCCTGGGGCTTAATGCTATAGATTTCCCCGCTGAAGATGAAATCAAGACCCTGATTGCCATCATTGAAAGCTCAGCAGCTGAGGTAAATGCAACATTTCCAATCGGCCTGTCACTTGAGGCCATCAAGGACCTTGCCAGGGCTGAGGTGAATATCGTAGTAAGTGCATCAGGCCTGGCCCCGGCAGAGCTGATGCGGGATAAATACGGCATTCCATATATAGTGGGACTCCCGTATGGAGAGCATGGCAGGAAGATGTTCTTCTCGCGCCTTGAGCGTGCATTTGAGGCCAGGGAAGAAGAGGCGATAAAGATAGCGAAGGAGAATGGCGATGTTCTTATATTAGGCGAGGCGGTGTCATCACTTTCCCTTGCAGAGACGATTGAGAAGGACTGTGGCCTGAGCGTCCGTGTCTCATCAATCTTCTCACATTATAAGGAACTGGAGACTATGGGAGATATAAACATACTTGAGGAAAGGGATATGAAGAAAGCCCTTGATCAAAAGGACTGGGCACTAGTGATTGCAGATCCGTTGCTGAAGGCCCTTCTGAGACGCAAGGAGCAGAAATTCCTCTCTCTTCCCTCGTATGCGGTTTCAAGCAAATTAAGTACACAGGATCAGGTAAACAGGTTCTCTCCTTCCTTTTACCGGGATTTAGAGAGCTTGCTGGAAAAATAAAGTTTTAGGAGGAAAAAAAGATGAGAAAGCTCCCATTGGTTTTCATGTTGCTGCTGATGCTCTCAGCTCTGGCATCTCCAGTTTTCTCGCGCACAGTCATTGACCATAGCGGTTATGAGGTAGAGCTTCCTGAGAAGATTGAAAGGATCATTATCTCTGGAATCTGGCCGCTTCCATCCGTTTACTGCCTCTTTGAAGGAGATGCATCCAAGCTCGTTGGAATGCACCCGGCCTCAATGGTGGCAGCAGAGAACTCGGTACTTCCATACATCATGCCGGACATCCTGGATGTCAGCACTGATTTTGCAACAGGGGACGGGGTTAATATCGAGGAGGTTCTGGCCCTTGATCCCGATGTAGTCTTTTATAATGCAGGCGATGTTGCAGAAGGCGAGATGTACAGAGCCGCAGGAATTCCGGCAGTTGCGTTCAGCACATCCAACTGGAACTTCGATGCAATCGACACCTTCAGCGGCTGGGTTGAGCTCTTAGGAGAGGTGCTTCAGCAGGATGATAAGGTAGATGGAATAGTAGAGTACGGAAAGGGCGTTGAGGCATTCATTCAGGAAAGGCTTTCTTCTCTCGGCAATCTGTACCGCCCAAGGTGCCTGATAATCTACCGCTATGACAACAACACTATAAACACATCCGGAAGAACACACTTCGGGCAGTACTGGATTACAACAGCAGGTGGTGTCAATGTTGCAGAAGGCCTCAGCGGTGCACCTTTAATCAACATGGAGCAGATCTATGAGTGGGACCCTGAGAAGATCTTCATCACGAATTTTGCAACAACACTTCCTGAGGACCTTTATGATAACGTAATTGCCGGCCATGACTGGGCTCCGGTAAGCGCAGTAGAGAATAAGGAAGTCTATAAGTTCCCGCTTGGAATGTACCGCTGGTACCCGCCAGCATCCGATACGCCGCTTTCGCTTCTGTGGCTTGCAACCAAAATCCAGAGTGAGCTCTTCAGCGATGTTGATATGGATCAGACGATAAGGGACTACTATCAGAGATTCTATAATTTCGAAGTCACTGATGAGATTCTCTATCAGATTTACAACCCGTCACGGGACGCAGCTTATTAATTGAATGATCTTCCCCTTTCAGGAGGGGAAGAGTTGAGGAGAATATGAGAAAGCAGAGAATTGCCATAGCGCTCGCACTGATTCTTCCGCTTGTGACTGCTGTCATATGCATTGGCATCGGACGCTACTCCATTTCTGTTTCAGATACTGTAAAGACGCTTTTCTCTCCTTTGACAGGAGAGGGCGTCAAGCGTACGGACTACACTGTAATCTTCAGCGTCCGCCTTCCCAGAATCATCCTGGCCCTTGCAGTCGGGATGGGGCTATCCCTTGCCGGGGCGGCATTCCAGGCGCTCTTTGCCAACCCTTTAGCAACCCCTGATACCCTCGGCGTTGCAAGCGGCGCATCCTTTGGCGCCGTGGTAGCCCTTCTGATGGGCTTTTCCTTAATCGGGGTACAGCTGACAGCCCTTATATTCGGAATACTTGCGCTCTTTCTTACATATGCAGTAAGCCGCATAAGGGGACAGAGCAGCATCATTATGATAGTCCTCGGGGGCATTGTAGTCTCATCGCTCTTTGAGGCACTGATTTCCCTTGGAAAATTCGTAGCAGATCCGCAGGACAAGCTGCCATCGATATCATACTGGCTGATGGGCTCGCTCTCATCAGCTACATATCCGACTCTGAGGCTCGGACTTCCTTTTATAGTATCAGGGGCGGTTATACTCTTCTTGCTCAGATGGAGGATGAACATCGTAAGCTTAGGCGATGACGAGGCAAAGAGCCTTGGCGGGCGCATACAGCTTGTACGCGTGCTCATAATGGTCTCTGCCACCATGATAACAGCCTCAGCTGTCTCAATGTGCGGCCAGGTCGGATGGGTGGGGCTTTTAATACCTCACATTGCGAGATTCATGATAGGAAATGACAACAGGAAGGTAGTCGTATGCTCGATGGGATACGGTGCGGCATTCCTTGCCATTGTAGATACAGCTGCACGCAGCATGACAGCAGCAGAGCTGCCGCTGTCGGTCCTGACTGCGGTAATCGGGGCACCGTTCTTCATCGTGCTCCTAAGGCGCATGGGAGGCATCAGATGATACTGGAAGTAAGAAACGGATCTTTCAGCTATGGAAAACGTGAGATTCTGAAGAATATCTCGCTCAGTGTATCAAGCGGAGAAGTTTTAGCCATATTGGGTCCTAACGGGATTGGAAAGACCACACTGCTCCGATGCACTATGGGGCTTCTGAGGT
>CAZHQL010000023.1:10293-14599 GCA_964534915.1 uncultured Spirochaetaceae bacterium
CTATCTTGATGATAAGGCTCTCTCCAGCTATAAGGATGCTGAGATCTGGAGAAGGATTGCATATGTTCCTCAGGCCAGGAACAGCAATTCAAATGTAACGGTTCTTGAGATGGTAATCCTGGGAAGATCCAGCCACTTAGGGCTCTTTGCCCAGCCTGGAAAGGAGGATATAAGGTTTGCCAAGGAAGCTCTTGAGTTTGTAGGCATGACGAAAATCATGGACAAGAGATGTGACCAGATAAGCGGGGGAGAGCTTCAGATGGTTCTGATTGCGCGCGCACTCTGCACGCATCCTGAGATGCTCGTGCTTGATGAGCCTGAGTCCAATCTGGATTTCAGGAATCAGCTATTGGTCCTTGAGACTATCAAACGGCTCTCCAGAGAGGAGAACATAGCAGCAGTTGTGAATACGCATTACCCGATGCACGCTATTAAGATATCAGATAAGGCCATAATCCTTAATGATAATTTAACATCAATCTCAGGGAAAACGGACCTTATGATAACAGAAGAGAAGCTGACAGATGCCTTCCATGTAGAGGTCAAGATAAGCGAGTATGACTATAACAATGAGATTTATAAGAGTGTGATTCCAATAAGAATCAAAGACTAAATAAAATTTTTTATCAATTGATAATAATTCCTATTTACAAAGAATATCTTCTCTGTTATGATTCAATCAGTTAGCAATTGCTAATGAATAAAACAGGTAATTAAGGAGTGTTTCTTATGTCACAGATTGGAAAGGAAATCGGAGAATTCAGAGCTGAGGCTTATCAGAATGGCAGCTTCAGGACTGTCTCCAAGGATGATGTCTTAGGAAAGTGGAGCGTGTTCTTCTTCTATCCTGCAGACTTTACTTTCGTATGTCCTACAGAACTTGAGGACTTACAGAACAAGTATTCAGAGTTTAAGAAGATAGGATGCGAGATCTACTCAGTATCATGCGATACGCACTTCGTACATAAGGCATGGCACGATGCATCTGAGAGAATCAGAAAGCTTGAATACACAATGCTTGCAGATCCCACTCATGTCCTCTCAAAGGATTTTGATGTATACATTGAGTCATCAGGCCTGGCTGAGAGGGCTGCGTTCATAGTAAACCCTGAGGGAAGAATTGTCGGCTATGAAATCAACGATGGCAATGTCGGAAGGAATTCTGATGAGCTTTTAAGGAAGGTCAAGGCATTCCAGTTCGTAGCAGAGCACACTGATGAGGTATGCCCTGCAAAGTGGCAGCCGGGATCTGAGACTCTCAGGCCAAGCCTTGACCTTGTAGGACAGCTATGATGAATGAACTCTATGATGCTGTAATAATTGGCGGTGGCCCTGCGGGGCTTACCGCTGCAATCTACTTAGCGCGGGCTAAGTACAGGACTCTTGTAATTGAGAAGGACCATTTCGGTGGCCAGATAACAATCACTGAGGAAGTTGTAAACTACCCGGGAGTAGGACGGGCAAGCGGCACTGAGCTTACAGATGCAATGAGAGCGCAGGCTGAGAACTTCGGAGCTGAGTTTCTGCTTGCAGAAGTCACTCGTGTGAATGCAGATCAGGATGTAAAGAGAATAGAGACCACAAGGGGAGATCTTGATGCACTTTCGGTTCTGCTTGCAACAGGCGCACACCCGAGGCATGCAGGATTTGCCGGTGAAGAAGAATTCCGCGGCCGCGGTGTTGCATATTGCGCAACCTGCGATGGTGAGTTCTTTACGGGACGTGAGGTGTTCGTAGTCGGGGGTGGCTTTGTCGCAGCTGAGGAAAGCGTATTGCTCTCTCGCTATGCAAGGCACGTTACAGTTTTAATCAGGGAAGATGACTTTACCTGCGCAGAGAGCGCAAGTGAGGCCGCAAGGAATAATGATAGCATCACTGTTCTGAGAAATACTGAAGTCGTATGCGTCAAAGGAGAAGGCAGCTTAAAAACGATAGTCTATAGAAACAATAAGACAGGCGAAACTAACGAGATAACGCGCCCTGAGGGTATCGGAGTATTCGTATTTGCCGGCTATGAGCCTGAGAGTGCGCTCATTCGCGGCATTGCAGATCTTGATGAGAAAGGCTATGTGAAGACGGACAGTGCAATGATGACTTCAAAGAGTGGCATATTCGCAGCAGGGGATGTCTGCATCAAGCCCTTACGTCAGGTGATAACCGCAGCAGGGGACGGGGCACTCGCTGCTGCCGAGATGGAAAAGTACGCACTTTCCATGCAGAAGAAGACGGGCCTTCATCCGGTGTTCAAAGGAAAGAAGAAAGCAGAAAGAAATGAAGATGTATCTTCCGCTCTCTTCTCGCCTGAGATGAAAGCCCAGCTTGATAACGTGTTTTCCCGCATGGAGCAGACCCTCGTTCTTGAAGTCCATACCGATGAGAATGCAAAGTCCAGGGAGCTTATAGAGTACATGAATGAGCTGGTAAGAATCTCATTGAATAAGCTCAGTGTCAGGAAATGGCAGGGTGGAGAAGACACTCCATATGTCCGCGTTCTGAGAGAGGACGGAAGTTATGCAGGGTTTACTTTCCATGGTGTTCCGGGAGGGCATGAGTTCACATCATTTATCTTAGGGCTCTATAACGCATCAGGTAATGGGCAGAGTGTATCAGATGAGGTTCTTAAGGGCCTTGCGAAGCTTGAGAGGAATGTGCATATAACGATTCTTGTGTCGCTCTCGTGTACGATGTGCCCTGAGACTGTAACCTCGGCAGAGCGCCTTGCAACGCTTTCAGACAGGATAACTGTCGATGTATATGATGCAGCGTTATTCCCCGCTTTAATGGATAAATACCAGGCCATGAGCGTTCCATGCTTTGCAATCGATGATGATGTTTACTTTGGAAAGAAGAGCGTCTCTGATCTCTTAAGCCTTATTCAAAAGCAGAATGGATAGCAAGGATGTGTTTAGAAGGCCCTCTGAGTGCTATAATGACGCTATGACTGAATTAGATAGGAAGCTTTTAAGACGCACAGCTGAGATTGCGCATAGTGCTGTGGAAAATGGAAACCATCCTTTCGGGGCCCTGCTTGCAGATAAGGATGGAAACGTTCTGCTTGAACAGGGTAATGAATTCACATCAGGCGGAAGTGCATACCACGCAGAGACATTGCTTCTGCTCAAGGCCGCTAAGATATACTCGCCAGCTTTCCTGAAGGAATGCACGCTGTACTCAAACTTCGAGCCATGCTGTATGTGCACAGGTGCACTTTACTGGACTAATGTAGGACGCCTGGTGTTCGGTGCAACTGAAAAGGATTTGCTGAAGTTCACAGGGGACAATGAAGAAAATCCGACGTTCTCACTCTCATCGAGGGAAGTAATAAAGAGAGGACAGAAGGATATCAAGATTGAAGGTCCTGCAGATGACAGCGCTCTCTTGGAAGAAATCTGCCGTGACCATATCGGCTTCTGGAAATAGCTGACTTAACGCTTATGAGTTCTTTAATGTATTCTTCTCAGATGGGCCTTCTCTTACTCTTTTTCGTACCATTTTTGGGAACGCTGCTTGGTTCTGTGTCCGTATTCGTTCTCCAATCTGGTCTTGGCATAAAGACCAGCAAGGTCATTACGGGATTTGCAGGCGGCGTCATGATTGCAGCATGCATCTGGTCGCTTCTTCTTCCCGCAATTGAAGTATCCTCTTACTATCTCTCTGCAACAGGCTTTCTTTGCGGCATAGCGCTCTTATTGCTTTTAGACACTATAGTCCCTCATATCCATGCTACAGCCGAGAAGGCTGAGGGAAAGGATTCAAGGCTCTCAAAGTCTGCACTCTTAATGCTTGCTGTGACGCTTCATAATATTCCCGAGGGAATGGCTGTAGGAGCAGCTGCAGCTGCTGCTGCGGCGCATGGAGGCATTGCATACACATCTGCCCTGGCACTATCGCTAGGCATAGCAATACAGAACTTCCCTGAGGGCCTTATTGTATCCATGCCCCTTTATAAGGAGGAGAAGAAGAAAGCAAAGGCCTTTGCTCTTGGAACTCTTTCTGGAATTGTTGAGCCCATAGGAGCTCTCGCAGCATATGTATTCGTGTCCTCCCTTTCTTCTCTTCTTCCATTTCTCTTATCTTTTGCGGCAGGTGCCATGTTCTACGTAGTTGTAGAAGAGCTTATTCCTGAAGCATCAGAAGGAGAGCACTCAAACATAGGAACGATAGGAGCCGCCATTGGCTTTGTTCTTATGATGGTCCTGGATGGAGTTCTCGGGTAAGGATAACAAATGTGCTAATCCCACACTTGCTTTCTCATATAATATGAGGCCTTTTGTCTTGCGAATAAGAGCAGAAGTTGTATTGAAGA
>CAZHQL010000024.1:0-14553 GCA_964534915.1 uncultured Spirochaetaceae bacterium
TGAAGAATGTCGTACAGCCAAGGAGCGCAGGTATCCAGAACGGCATGTATGAATCCAGCCATCCGAGCTTCCTGAAATAGATGTAGCGCGGAATGATGATGACAGTTGAGGGAAGCATCAGCGTCGAGAGCATCAGGGAGAACCACATTTTCTTTAAAGGGAAATCAAAGCGGGCAAAGCCGTATCCGATGAGAATGCCGGAAATCACGGTAAAGAGTACTGTTGGCAGTACGAGCTTTACAGAATTGAGAAGGTAGAGCGAGAAGCCATATCTTCCTGAGCCCTGCCATGCGGCCTTGAATGCACCGAATACGGGCTCCTTTGGCAATAGACTTGCTGTTGTAAAGATCTCAGCATTGCTTTTAAACGCTGCTCCTGCCATCCAGAGCAGGGGATATATCATCATATATGCAATCACGATGAGAATGATGTATGAAAGCGCGAGTGTCAGTGTTTTCTTCTTTCTCATGCTCAGTTATCTCCATAGTGCACATGCATCGATGAGAAGCGGAATACAAGGAGGGTAAAGGCCATTATGATGACAAAGAGTATCCATGAGAGTGCTGATGCATATCCCATGTGGAAGAACTGGAATCCTTCCTCATAGAGCATGAGCCCATACAGATATGTGGATCTCAAAGGTCCGCCTGATGTGATGACATATGCAGGTGTGAATTCCTGGAATGCATTGATCATCTGCATGATGACATTGAAGAGCATGATGGGCGAGAGCTCAGGAAGCGTTATTGAGAAGAACTTCCTGATTGCGTTTGCCCCGTCTATTTCCGCAGCTTCAAAATATGTTGCAGGTATCTGCTTGATTGCAGCAAGGAACAGAAGCATCGAGGATCCGAACTGCCAGATTGTAACAAGGCTCACGGTGCCAAGCGCATATTTAGGGTCTCCAAGCCAGTTCGGGCCCTGAATGCCTATATGTGCAAGAAGATTGTTTATGACCCCGCCGTTTATGAAAAGGTAGCGCCAGAGTATGGATATAGCGACGCTTCCGCCCAGGATGGACGGAATGTAATAAAGGGTCCTGAAGAGGTTGATGCCTTTCAGGTTCTGAGAAAGGATGAGCGCAATTATGAGCGCAAAGATGATCTTTCCCGGAACTGCGATAAGAACGTATTTGAACGTAACTTTCAGTGAGAGTGTAAAATCCGGATCTTCGAAGATGTCGAAATAGTTTCTAAGCCCGATGAAAGAGGCGCCCCCGATCATCTCAAAGTCCGTAAATGAATACCACAGGGAGGTTGCAAGAGGGGAGAGCTGCAGGGCAAAGAATCCTGTCAGCCACAGAGATATATATGCATAGCCCTCAAATTTCTTAAGTGTTTTATTCTTCATTCATTCTTCCATACAGGCAAGGCCCGCAGGGACCCTGCCTATTGCGAGTTTGTTTAGAGACGGCTCAGCGTTCTTTCAAGGGAGGCAATCAGGTTCTCTGCAGCCTGACGCGCATTTATCCTTCCGTATCCGAACTCATCGATTACCTGCTGCATCGCATCAATTACCTCTGAGTTCATCTGCCATGTGGACTGCGGTTTTCCAGCCTGTGCCATTCCATCGTTTGTTGCCTTTACAGTGCGCTCAGAGATGATGTCTGCCTCCTCTAATGCATTCAGTGCCCTTGAGGATGCAGGAATGCCCCTCTCAGTGCCCTGGATGATGGCAGCCTCCTCATCGTTAAGCATATAGTCAAGGAGCTTCAGAGCTTCCTCGGGATTCCTGGTTGAGCTTGATACCACATAGAGCTGTGATGGCCTCATGAGGATGCCGGTGTCCACTGCGCCTTCGAGCACAGGGAATGTAGTTGTATCCATATTCCTCTGTCCCATGTATACATTCATAGTGCTTACCCAGGTCCATGCCATTGCATAGTTGCCGTTTATCCACTCAGGAGATTCTGTCATCCTCTGGTAGTAAATGGATGTCTCTGCATATGGCGGGATGATTCCGTAGTCAAAGAGATCCTGGATGTAGCTGAATGCAATCTCTGCCTGATCGGCTGTAAAGAGGATTTCCTTGTTCTCTCCTACAACGCCGCCTGCAAGCTGAGCCATCATGATCTCAAACCAGTATCTGAGCGTGTCTGGCACAGTGCCAAGCAGATACTTGCGGGGATTCTGGTCATGGATCTTGCGGCCCTCTGTGATGAAATTCTCCCATGTCCATTTGATATCAGGATCGATTCCTGCCTCTATGAGCATGGCCTTGTCAACAAGGAGCGTGTTCACATTGGCTCCTGTGGGAAGTGCCATGATCTTTCCATCATAGACACAGTAGCTTTCAAGAAATGCCTCGTCGAATGCTGAGAGGTCAACGATCTCCGGATCGATCTCAACAAACACATCGCCCCTTGAGCAGAGCTCATAGAACCATGGCTGGTCAATCTGGAAAAGGTCTGCGGCCGTTCCTCCTGCAATCTGCGTGACTATTCTCTGGTAGTATCCGTCCCAGCCCCCATATTCTGCACTTACTTCAACGCCCGTTTTCTCCTCATAGGCATCGAGTGCGCTGAGGGTTGCATTATGCCTTGAGTCTCCGCCCCACCAGAGCATCCTGAGACTCTGGGCAGAAGAGGAGCTTTCTTTTGATCCGCCTGCAAAAGCAACAGAGCAGGCAAGAAGCAGCGTAACAATTATCAAAAAAGCTTTTTTCATATAATTCCTCCACTTGTAATTTTCATGTGCCAGAGAGGGCCTGAACAGGTGGATTTTCTTGATAAAGATTATCTTAATTTGACTTTCAGTATCAGTTTTTGACTTTTCCTCTTAAATAATGATGCGAGAAAGAGCGGAGTGCAGAATAAAAGCAGAGCCTGGCAAGAGACTCTGCCGCTTGTTCCTTTAGAGACGGCTCAATGTCCTCTCAAGGGATGTAATCAGGGTCTCTGCGGCCTCTCGTGCAGTAATCCTTCCGTAGCCGAACTCATCAATAACCTGCTGCACAGTATCGATTACCTCATAGTTCATCTGCCATATGGACTGCGGTTTCCCAGCCTGTGCAACGCCCTCGCTTGTTGCCTTTACGGTCTTTTCAGAGATGATGTCAGCTTCCTCCAGTGCGCCAAGGGCTCTTGAGGATGCGGGGATTCCTCTCTCAGTTTTCTGCATAACAGCAGCTTCTTCATCATTGAGCATGTAATCAAGGAGCTTGAGTGCTTCAGTGACATTTCTGGAATTGCTTGATACCACATAGAGCTGGGATGGTCTCATAAGGACTCCGCTATCTACTGCTCCTTCCAGCACCGGGAATGTGGTTGTATCCATATCCCTTTCTCCGATGTCCCTGTCCATGGCACTTACCCATGTCCATGCAGATGCATAGTTGCCATTGATCCAGTCCGGTGATTCATTCAGGCTCTGGTAGTAAAGCGATGTGGTTGCATATGGCGGAATGATTCCATTGTCAAAGAGAGCCTGGATGTAGCTGAATGCGATTTCTGCCTGCTCAGCTGTAAAGAGAATCTCCTTGTTCTCTCCTACAATACCGCCTGCAAGCTGAGCCATCATGATCTCAAACCAGTATCTGACGCCATCAGGACCTGTCCCGATCAGATACTGCTGAGGATTATGTTCATTTATCTTCCTTCCCTCAGTGATGAGGTTCTCCCATGTCCATTCAATATAGGGATCGATTCCAGCTTCCCTGAGCATGTTCCTGTCTATGATGAGCGTATTCACATTGACGCCGGTCGGAAGTGCCATGATCTTTCCCTCATAGACACAGTAGCCCTCTATGAATGCCTCGTCAAATGCTGAGAGGTCAACAATCTCAGGATCGATTTCTGCAAATACATCGCCTCTTGAGCAGAGCTGATAGAACCATGGCTGGTCTATCTGTATGAGGTCTGCGGCCGTTCCGCCTGCAATCTGCGTGAGTATTCTCTGATAGTACCCATCCCATCCGGCATATTCAGCATCGATGGCAACGCCGTTTTTCTCTGCATATGCATCGAGTGCGCTGATGGTTGCATTATGCCTTGAATCTCCGCCCCACCAGAGCATCCTGAGAGCCTGGGCAGAAGAGGCGCTTTCCTTTGATCCGCCTGCGAAAAGCATGGTGCAGGCAAGAAGCAGTGTGATTATTGTCAAAAGAGCTTTTTTCATGTAAATCCTCCACCTGTAATTTTCAGATGCCAGAGAGGGCCTAAACAGGTGGATTTTCTTGATAAAAAGTATCTTTTTTTGACTTCCTCTAAAACAGAGTGTTCCTGTTTCAATGCCGCTTACAGCTTTAAAAGGAGAGAGGGAGCGGGGGCATCAGAATAATCCTGGAGATGCAGCATATACGGCTAAGATCTCTTGCGGGCAGAGTGTTGCGCCCTGTTTTTTCATCCTGAATCTGAGGCTTCAGCTGCAGAGTATAACCAGCTGTCTCTCTGTACAGCTTTCATTGCTTCAGGATCAATTTCAATCAGGCATTGAGCCCTTTTCCCGAATGATTGCGCTGAGATAGGTTATGACCGGAAGAAAGGGCAGAGCTCAAATATGAGCTAAACCACTGCCACTTATAAATTATTTTTAGAAGTATCACGATTTTTTCTTGCACTTATTAAAATTTTTGATAAGCTAATAGGCAGGAGAATGTTTTAGCGATGGAACTGATTGAAAGACCAATGTATCTTAAGAAACTGGAGGCATATACAGGAAAGGATATAATCCGGGTAATCACAGGTGTAAGAAGATGTGGGAAATCCTCTGTGCTGCTTATGTATATGGACTACCTTAAGAAGACCTATGGAGAGGATAGCGCTGTATATCTCAGATTCGATAGTCCGGAGTTTATCCTGGAAAGATCCCTTAAAGCCATGACAGAAAGACTCAAGCAGGCCTTGAGGGATGAAACAAGATTCATTCTCCTTGATGAAGTACAGCTCATAGAAGGGTGGCAGAAGGTTGTTAATGCATACTTCAGTACAGGTAAATATGAAATAACAATCACTGGTTCAAATGCAGAAATGCTCTCAGGTGAGCTTGCAACCCTGCTTACAGGAAGATACATGGAACTTGAGATACTTCCTCTTTCCTTCGCCGAATATATGGCATTCAGAAATGATGATTCGTCATCACAAGATGAGGAATTTGAGAACTACATAACCTATGGAGGCTTTCCCATCATTGCCCTGCTTGATGAGCCTGAGCAGAAGAGAGACATCCTTCAGGCAATCTTTGACAGCATCCTTTTCAATGATGTGAAAACATCTGCAGGCTCTCCTTCCAGCGATGAAACTCTGATAAGGCTTGCAGCATTTTTAAATGATGCTGTCGGCTTCCCTGTCTCGATGAACAGTCTTGTAAACAAGATCAAGGCAGCAGGATACAAAATGTATTACGAACTGATAATGAAATACCTTAGTGCCTTTAAATCATCGTTTCTGTATTACAGCGCCGAGTTTCACGCGATAAAAGGAAAGGCAAGGTTCGGACAAAGTGAGAAATACTATCCAGTGGACACCGGGCTCATTGCTCTTACAAAAGGCAATCTCAGCGAGAACTATGGCTCTGTTCTCGAAACAGCAGTATTTTTGGAGCTGAAGAGAAGGGGATACAAAATAAGCGTTGGCAGGAATGAGCAAAAGGGCAGTGAAGTTGACTTCATTGCAGTCAAAGGCAGGGAGAAAGCCTATTTCCAGGTTACAGCATCACTGATGGAAAACACGACGAGGGAAAGAGAATTCAATGCCCTGAGGGAAATTGACGACAACTGGCCGAAATACATTCTTTCCATGGACAGGCATGATTTTTCTGCTGAGGGAATCATACACAGGTACATTCCTGACTTTCTGCTCGAATGCTGAAAAGCTATACCTTATATTTGAATCCGACAGTCAGCTGCACGTCAAAAGCATACTCACCCTCTATATTGCCCTTGTTCCATATGGATACAAGATCGGTACGGGTGTAGATATTGAAGTTCCTGGACCACATATATCCATCCTCAAGAGTAAGAATGAGGTAATGGGCAATGGCATTCTTTGCAGATGCTGTTTTATCATAGCTTCCCTGAGCTTCACTTCTTGTAGGAGTTCTTAATAAGCTGTCCGTTGACCATCGTGTAAGGACATCAGTTGCACCATGAACCATATACATCAGGGTGCCTTCGATAAACCATCTCTCGTATTTCTCATAGCCTGTGTTGAAATTGAGTACGATTGCATCTCCTCCATAGCGATAGCCCAGGAAGTCCAGGGCATATGTTCCAAGGATTGCTCCAGATTTCTCAGAAGTAACAAATTCAGGGTAGGCAACCACGAAGCTGTTTCCGTACTTATTTCCATCGTAAGAGGTGCCGTCGTCACGCAGGTACAGATACGGATCCGTGTAGACAGCCTCTATTGAGCCATAGAGAGTGCCTTCTCTTAAAGGATATGAGAATCTTGTGCCGAGCATGTAGCCCAGTGCAGATGGAGGATCGTCTCCGATATTGACTTCCCCTGCCATCTGAAGCTCATCAAGCACAAACTGGAAGTAGATGTTCCAGTGATCTATGATCGGGGCATCGAGCTCAAGCGAGAGTATTGAGTTTGCATATCCGCGTATGTAGAAGTTATGGAATACTGCTGTCGGGCTTATTACAAGCGGATCCAGGCTTCCGCTCTCATTCTGATACATTATTGCCTCAGTAAGTGCAAAGTTCACACGGCCAAACATCCTCCATTCAATGCGGTGCGCGATGAACATGCGGATTCCATCCCTCTGGTCTGTCTGGAAGTATGAAGGATAGTAGTAATATTTGCCATCTGAATCTGCTTTCATGTAATTCATCGGATGGACGAATGCACTCATTGAGAAGATATACTTGAAAGGGTCTGTAAAGAATGTAAGGCGCGCATTGTTATGATAGGGAATGTGGTCCCCGATTACGAAATTCCCGCTCTCTCCGGGGCCCCAGCTTAGCCTGTCACGGCCTATTGAGAAATTCCACCAGGAGCCCCCGATGGATCCAAAGGCACGGGAAGGGAAATTCATATCGAAATCTGAGAATGCATTTGGTGATATGAACGGAAAGTTATGGGAAAGAAACAAGCCCTTGTAGTTATAGCCGATTGTTTCTCCGCCCTCATCAGCAATTAAGGATGTGATGCTGTGCAGCTGTCTGACAGATCCTATGCTGAGGGATGTGTAGCCATAGACAGCGGATGAAATCCAGGTCTCAAAAGGAAGAGTGAGAAATGGCACAGGCTGGTTATAATCTCCCCATTTAGAGCCACTTTTCGTTGCATATTCATCGGGAGAGGTGAAGGCCACATCATTTGCATGAGCATACATTTCCGGATTTATATCAACTCCTATATCAAAGCCGAAGTTCTCATTAGGATTAAAGCGAGGCTGCTCGTTTATAGTCCTTTCTGCATAATCATAGAGATTGCGTTCTGCTTCAGTCAGCTTGTTGTAGTTTATTCTGGAAAGCATGATGCGAAGCTCTGCGGCAGTCCATGGCCCTGATGTCGATGGCCTGGCAATACCTTCTGCAATGTAGAGATCCCTTATGGCCCTGTAAGCTGCGCTGTCTACAGTGAATATCTTCTGCCAGTTATTCTCCACTGCGGCAAACGCAATGGATGATGAGAGAAACAATACAGAGAGAGTAAAAAGGAACTTTCGCATGAAATTATATTATTTGACTCGTTCAGCCTGGTCAAACAGGCTCTGCTGCCATCCTGGTTAAAGCTCAAGGGCTCACGCAATATGCTCAGCCAAGGCATGGTTTCTCTCAGATTTTAGTTGCAAACTTGCACTTTCTGTTGTTTAATATGAGTGATCGGTTTCAAGACTGCTTGCAAGGAAGGATTTTAATTTTTTTGTGAGTTTATGAAATCGATTTCAAAACAGAACTTTCACAAGAGGAAGATGTTTTTGGAGGTGAAGTATGAAAAAAGTAATTGTTTTACTCATGGTTTCTCTTCTGGCTTTCTCTGTTTTTGCTCAGGCAAGCGCTGAAGAGAGCGGAGCAGAGTCAGGAAAAAAGAGCCTGACGGTTGCTAAATCCGGCCAGCTTGTAGGTCTTGACCAGCATGCTGTCTCCGATGGAGTGTCACTGGAGGTCATTGCAACCCTTTTGGATGGACTCTATACACTTGATGCAGATGGAAGCCTTATTCCTACAATGGCAGAAAGCTATGAAGTGTCGGAAGACGGGCTTACATACACTTTCAAGATCCGTGAGGCACTCTGGAGCAATGGCACTCCAGTAACGGCTGCAGACTTTGAGTACTCATGGAAGAGGAATTCAGATCCTGAGATTGCATCAAACTATAACTATGAGCTTGTGACTGCAGGGATTAAGAATGCTGAGGCCATCATCAGGGGTGAAAAGAGTCCTGATGAGCTTGGAGTAAAGGCTCTTGATGACAGAACTCTCATGGTAGAGCTTGAGCAGGTCTGTCCTTTCTTCTTCTCAATGCTCATCAGATGTTCCTTCATGCCGCTTAATCAGGAATTCGTGGAATCTCAGGGAAGCAATTATGCCATGGGACCGGAGAACATCATCTCAAACGGCCCGTTCGTTCTTGAGAGCTGGGACTATGCCAATAACGTAACAGTTGTAAGGAATGAGCTTTACTGGAATGCTGAGAATATGGATATCGATGAGATCAATTTCATAACAGTATCTGACCAGCAGACAGCTGCAATGATGTATTCAAACGGGGACATCGATTTCACTGAAATCAGCGGAGCCCTCGTAGACCAGTATCAGAATGATCCGGGATTCTCAAAGGTAACTGAAGTTCATGTTGCATATATCATGGTAAACTATGATGTTCCTGAGCTTAACAATGCGAACCTCAGAAAGGCTCTTGCACTGTCCTTCAGCAAGGAAGACATTGCAAACAGGGTCATGAAGAACGGCGCTCTTGCTGCTAACTACCTTGTTGGTTATAAGTGCGGTATCGGCCCTGACGGAGTTGACTTCAGGTCCTCAAGCCCTGATTACCTGAACTACAATGCAACGCTGGCTGCAGAGTACTGGCAGAAGGCTAAGGAAGAACTCGGAATTGATACTCTTACCCTTGCTCTTACTCACTACAATGATGATATCTCGGTTGCAGTATCAGAATTCATTGCTGCAAGCATGGAGAGAAACCTTCCTGGTCTTAACATCATCATCGACACACAGCCAAGGCAGAATGCAATTGCCAGAGGCCAGAACGGGGACTTTGAGCTCTTCCTCTTCAGATGGGGCCCGGACTACAGCGATCCTCTTGCATTCCTGGAGCTTCTTCGCACTGGAAGCAACTACAACTGGGGCGGCTATTCCAATCCTGATTTCGATGTAATCATCGATGCAACGAAGACAGGAAATCTCGCAAATGATGCAGAGGGAAGGTGGACAGCTCTCAAGGAAGCTGAGAGAATGCTTCTTGATGAGGATACAGGCGTGCTTCCGGTCTACCAGAACGGACTTGCAGCTCTTGTAAACCCGAAGGTTCATAACCTTGATGTGAGAAATGTCGGTGTAACATACAACTACAGGATTGTTTCAATCGAAGATTAAAAACCAGCTATAAAGCAAAGCTAAGGTGGTGTGGCATGATGCCCCCACCTTATTAATATCAGAGGGGATTTTGTGACTAAATACATTCTCAAGCGTATTGCAATATCTTTTATTACTCTCTTTGCAATTACGTTCATTCTCTTCCTTTTAATGGAGTTTCTTCCCGGCTCTCCTTTCAATGATGAGAAACTGAATGAGACGCAGAAGGCCTTGCTCTATGCCAAGTATGGACTTGACAGGCCTTTTTTCACGCGTTTCTTCATCTATGTCGGGAATCTTCTTCATCTTGATTTCGGAGTGTCCTACGTAATAACGATAGATCTGCCTGTGAGAACCATGCTTGTTACAAGGCTGCCTGTCACTATAAGGATAGGGCTTCAGGCAATGGTCTTCGGAGTCCTTATAGGCCTTGTGCTGGGAATAGTATCAGCACTTAAGAAGAACACTATCATAGATACATCAGCAACAGTTATATCGGTACTCGGCTTCAGTGTTCCTGCGTATGTCTTTGCGCTTCTTCTTGTATACATAGTGGCATTCCGCATGCAGCTCCTTCCAATCAGGTATACAGCCAGACAGCCTGTTATATCGAGCATCCTTCCCTCTGTTTCACTTGCAATGTATATAATCGCAACGATGGCACGCTATGTAAGGACTGAGATGATAGACTGCCTTAACACAGATTACATACTCCTTGCAAAAGCAAAGGGAATAACACAGCCGCGCGTAATAAGGCGCCATGCGCTGAGGAACACGCTTGTTCCTGTCATCACGGTTGTTGCGCCCCTTACTATCGGCATCATTACAGGTTCTGTCGTCATCGAGCAGATCTTCGGTGTTCCCGGGCTCGGACAGCTTCTTCTGCTCGGAGTTACCAATAATGACTACAACGTAATTTCTGCTGTAGCCCTTGTCTACAGTTTCCTATATATCGTTATCATGCTCGTTGTCGATATCCTTTATGGAATAATCGATCCGAGAATCAGGGTTGCAGGGGGTGAGAAATGACAGATAAGGTCTATACAAGCGTCACTGACGTGGATCTTACAGCTGAGGAGCTTGAAAAGCTGAGGCTTGTCAATGAATCTCCTGATGAGTTTGTTGCAAGGGATGTGTACGAAGTCACCGGGTTCTGGGCAGATGTGTTTGCACGCCTTAAGAAGAACAGGGGAGCTGTTGCAGGGCTTGCTCTCATACTCATAATTGCCCTCCTTGCAATCTTCGTGCCTGTTTTTTCATCGCTTTCTTACAAGGACTCGAATATTGATTATGCATACCTTCCGCCAAAGATTCCCCTTGTTGAGAAACTCGGAGTTTTTGATGGAATGAAGAACGGAGTGGATGCCTATGAGGAAGCAGGCGTTCCTGAGGGTGTGTATTTCATATTCGGCACTGACAGCATGGGGCGCGATATGTTCGTGCGCCTCTGGAACGGAACAAGGATCTCCCTTTTAATGGCAATCCTTGCTGTAATAATTGATATCATAGTGGGAATGTCCTATGGCCTCATCTCGGGTTATTTCGGAGGAAAGGTTGACTTTGTGATGCAGAGGTTCGTTGAGATAGTAAACGGCATTCCAAGCCTTGTTATCATAACGCTCTTTGCACTTGCCTTAGAGCCAGGAATGGTTTCAATCATCCTTACCCTCATGATAACAGGATGGATCCCGATGAGCAGGGTATGCCGTGCACAGGTTCTCAAGCAGAAGGAAGCTGAGTACGTGCTTGCGTCCAGGGTCCTTGGCTCTTCGAGCATTCATATAATATTCAAGGAAATAGTTCCTAACGTGCTTGGCCAGGTTGTCATCATGAGCATGTTCAGCGTTCCAAGCGCAATCTTTACCGAATCCTACCTTGCATTCATCGGTCTTGGAGTGAGGGCTCCGATGGCATCGCTCGGGTCTTTAGTAAGTACTGGATACAGATCGTTTCTTGCATATCCGTATTTAGTAATCATTCCGATTATAGTTCTTGGAACGCTGATGGTGAGCTTTAACTTATTTGCAGATGGGCTCAGGGATGCATTTGATCCGACAATGAAGGAGATGTGATATGAGTGAAGAAACAAGGGAAAGAGTACTTTCTATCAGGGATCTCGATATCTCTTTCGATACTGTCAACGGCTCAGTAAATGCAATCCGCGGAGTGCGCCTTGACCTTTATAAGGGAGAGACGGTTGCAATTGTGGGTGAATCAGGAAGCGGAAAATCCGTTACTGTAAAGGCAATAATGGGAATAATGGCATCTAATCAGCACATCAATGACGGCTCGATTAATTTCACATACACGGATGGCGAGGGCGTGCATACTGCTGATATTACAAAGATGGATGCCTCTGAGATCCGGAAGAGAATCTGCGGAAAGAAGATTGCAATGGTCTTTCAGGACCCGATGACATCATTAAACCCTACCATCACGGTTGGAAAGCAGATCATGGAGAGCATGATAGACAACTATGATTTCTCCAGGCAAGAGGCAAAGAAGAGGGCTATAGAACTCTTAAGCGATGTCGGGATTACAGATCCTGAGAAGAGATTCAGGCAGTATCCTCATCAGCTTTCAGGGGGAATGAGGCAGAGAGTAGTAATTGCAATTGCTCTTGCATGCGATCCTGATGTCCTGATCTGTGATGAGCCTACAACAGCCCTGGACGTCACCATTCAGGCAAGGATCATCAGGCTGATCAAGGATCTTCAGAAAGAGAAGGCCCTTTCAGTAATCTATATTACTCACGACCTTGGTGTTGTTGCACAGGTTGCAGACTATGTTGCTGTAATGTATGCAGGACGCATTGTTGAAAAGGGAAGCATCGATGAAGTCTTCTATGACCCGAAGCATCCATATACATGGGGGCTTCTGTCTTCGATGCCGGACCTTTCTACAAAGACAGAGCGCCTTTTTGCAATCCCTGGAAACCCGATAAACCTCCTTAATCAGGTAAAGGGAGATGCATTTGCCTCTCGCAATCCCTATGCACTTGAGCTTGACTTTGAAAAGCAGCCTCCGATGTTCAACGTCGGCGGAAAGCACAGGGTTGCATCCTGGCTCTATCATCCGAAGGCACCGAAGGTTGAGATGCCAGAGTCTCTGAGAGAGAAGATCGATAACATGCTGAGGGAGGTAAGAAATGTTCAACAGTGATGAAGTATTGCTTGAAGTAAGCCATCTTAAACAGTATTTCAGGATGAACAGGAAATATACTGTGAAAGCTGTAGACGATATCTCCTTTAAAATCTACAAAGGCGAGACATATGGCCTTGTTGGAGAATCTGGAAGCGGAAAGAGCACTACAGGAAGGGCTATAATAAGGCTCTATGACCCGAGTGAGGGGAGCATACTTTTTAAGGGAAAGGAGATTGCCGGGCGCCTTTCCAGGGATGAGAATGCAGAGCTCAGGAACAGCATGCAGATGATCTTCCAGGACCCGATGTCATGCCTGAATGCGAGAAAGAAGGTCCTTGATATCGTAGGAGAAGGCCTTGATGCGCATCATGCCTATTCCTCGAGATCAGAAAGGCATGAAAAGATAATCCGCATCCTTGAGAAAGTAGGACTAACAGAAGAGCAGGCAACAAGGTATCCTCATCAGTTCTCAGGCGGTCAGAGGCAGAGAATCGGCATTGCGCGCGCTCTTGTCATGCAGCCGGATCTAATCATTGCAGATGAGTGCATAAGCGCACTTGATGTTTCCATTCAGGCGCAGGTCGTGAACCTTATGAGGGACCTTCAGGAAGAGATGGGAATTACATACCTCTTCATTGCACATGATTTATCGATGGTCAAGTATATAAGCGACCATATCGGAGTCATGCATAACGGGCACATAGTAGAAAGCGGAACCACAGATGATATCTTCTTGCGCCCGGTTCATCCGTATACGAAGTCCCTTCTTTCTGCAATTCCTGAGCCCAATCCTGAGGCCTCGAAAAATAAGGAATACATTTATTACAACGCTAAGGAGATGGGCATTGATTACACAAAAGGACACCTTATAGACATAACGGATACTCATAAGCTTTTAGCTACTGATGATGAGTACAGAGCTTGGTGTAAAGGAGAATAGGAATGTATAAAGGATCTATCTTTGAGGATCTTGAAAACGGGCAGGTAATTTCGCCTTGTATCTGGGATTGCTTTTCCCTTAAGGCTGTTGAGAAAACAGGATTCAAGTGTGCTCTTGTCAGCGGAGCTGCAGTTGCAACAAATTCACTGGGCCTTCCTGATATCGGCCTGATGAACTTTGAAGAGCTTCTCTGGGTATCTTCAAGAATTGCAAGTGCAGCAGAGATTCCAATCCTTGTCGATGCAGATGAAGGCTACGGGGATAGCCCTCTTAATGTCTATCATAATGTAAAGAGGCTGGTGGAGGCTGGCATAAAGGGCTTCACTCTCGATGACGGGATGGGAGTCAGGGGCTATACAAGGCTCGAAGAGAGCTTTGCAACGGGGAAAAAGCCCTATGATGTACAGCCTGCAGACAAATGGCTTGCAAAGGTAAAGGCTGCGCTTGCTGCAATTGATGGAGCAGACTGCGTATGCATAGCCAGAACCGAGTGCCTTCCGGTCCTTGGCTTTGAGGAGGCAATGGAGAGATGCCAGAGAGCTGTGGACCTTGGAGCTCCGATGACGCTTATAAACAGAATAAGCACACTTGAGGAGTGTAAAACAGTCGGAGAGAAGGTTGGCGCCTGGAAGATGTATCCTGATATCACAGTAGACAGTGAAGGAAAGAGCGTCCTTGACTGTGAGGATATCTACCAGTATGGATTCAACTATGTGACGATGCACTATCTTGAAAAGGGTGCGATGTGGGGCATGCTCGAGTATGGCAAGCATAACTATGAGGCAAAGAACACTGAGTACTCATACAACCATGACATGGGCGGATACACAAGGGAGGAAATGAAGGAAATTATGGGAACGCATGAGAAGGAACTTCTTGAGATGGAAAGAGAGTTCTATAGAAGCGTGTCCGGAAAATGAGTTTTTAATGCAAGGGGGTGTTGCAAAAGTCCAAATCCTTTGTAGCATCCCCTTTTTTACAACAGA
>CAZHQL010000025.1:0-14425 GCA_964534915.1 uncultured Spirochaetaceae bacterium
TGTCAATTCTCCTAGGATTTTGCTTCGGAAAAAGGGAGTTTTTCTCAGCTTCATTTCTCATTCTGTTAGCCTCTGATTCTTTTTCTGAGTCTTTGGCAAATGCTTGAAAAGGGGGAAAATGTTTGTGATGGGTTTGCAGTCATGCCTGCATCTGACTGGCAGGATAAGCTAGAGAGGAAATTCAAGGAAGATTTTGGCTCCAGACTGTAAAGCCAAGGGCACCTGAGCTTTTCCAGGCACCCTTTTTTCGTGCGCTAATATACGGCCTTCTTAAGGATGAGATGGGCAAGGCCTGTGCCTGCCGTGATGAGTGCGGCAACTACTGCGAGCCTGACTTGGCCTGAAGTGTTAGCTTTGCATTACGAGCTGACAACCTCATGTATGGTCTTTCTTACCATGCCAGGGCCGCTTGCCATCTTCCTAAAGTATGTGACTACAGTCTCATAGAGCTCTGTGCGGCTGATATCAAGGCCGAAGATCTTCTCATTCGAAAGAAGAGGCCTTAATTCCTCGCTATAGTCCCTCTCTTCTCCAAACGTGATTCCTTTCATAAGAGACTGAAGCATCCCTGTCATCGGATCGGGGGAAAGCTCAAGAGCATTTCCTTCATCATCAATGGCCATGAGATAGCGAAGGTAGAGCGCGTATACAAGAGGAACGACCTTCAGGCTCCTTACATCGAGTGCATCGCTTGCAAGGTAGCTTTTCACGGTCTCTCCAAAGCGTATTGAGAGCTTCTGGCTTGTATCTGTGGCAATTCTCTGAGGAGTGTCGGGCATGAAGGGGTTTGGAATTCTCTTCTTTATAACCTCATCAATGAAGGCCTTTGGCGAGAGGATTCCAGGGTTCACTACTACAGGAAGGCCCTCCTTGTAGCCAAGGATGTTAACCATCTTGCAAAGGTCTTCATCCTGCATCTCCTTGCTTATAAGCGTGTAGCCAAGAAGACAGCCAGAGAGTGCAAGTGCTGTGTGAAGGGGATTAAGGCACGTTGTCACCTTCATCTTCTCAACCTTGTCAACAGTTTCCCGGGTGCAAAAATATACTCCGGCTTTCTCAAGAGGAGGCCTTCCTGAGGGGAACTTATCCTCAATTACCAGGTACTCAGCTTCCTCTGCATTAACAAACGGGGCAATGTAGGTATGCTTTTGTGTGACAATCGGGTCGCTGTCTTCAAAGCCGTCTTCTTCAAGCATCTTCTTCACGCTCTCATCGGGGCGCGGAGTAATCTTGTCAATCATGGAGATGGGGAAGCTTACCTTTTCATCATCATCGATGTATGAAAGGAAGGAAGAGGGAAGAGACCCGTTCTCTATATATGCCTTTGCAATGGTAAGAAGGGCTGCTTTGAGCTTGTCCCCGTTGTGTGAGCAGTTGTCCATGGATACAAGCGCAACAGGAGATGAGTTTTCCTTATAGCGCATAAACAGAAGATAAACGAGGTTGCAAAGAAATACCTCAGCATCCTCAATGGGCTTTTTAAAGGCCTCTGCATAGAAGTCAAGGAGCTCTCCTGAGGGGCTGTAGACAGCGTAGCCCTTTTCCGTAATCGTGAAGGAGACCATCTGAAGAGAAGGATTCTTGAAGGCCCTTACAAGGCAATCCCATTCTTCCTTGCTTTTTCTTGTGCACTTCACAGCCTTCACAACCGATGCAATTACTTCCTTTTTAATGCTGCCATCAGCTTTTAGCGTAACTGCAAGGGTAAGGTTGTCATGCGGGGCATAGATTCTGTCGATGATCTCTCCGTCAAAGCCCTCGCTTGCAATGATTCCGCTGTCCATAAGGCCGGCGTTCAGCAGCATCTGGCAGAGCCTTGCAGGAAAGATGCGGAAGATGTTGCCGCTTCCAAAATGAAGCCAGCGGGGATTCTTCTCAGTATTTTCCCTGATTCTCTCAACGTCGTATGATGGAAGGCTGCAGCCCTTCCACTCATCAGTGTTCCTAAGTGATTCAAGATTGAGTTTCATTTTCTTTTGACCTCTCTGTAAAAAAGGACGGATAGCATTCCATCAGAACGTCTATCTCGCTGTTAAGTTTCTTAAAGTGCTCGCCAAGGAGCCTCATGATGCGCACTCTGTCTCTCTCTTCCAGGGCAGAGACAATGTTCTGATGCTCCTGAAATACAGCTTCCATTGTATCATCTGTCTTGAAATTCAGAAGCCGGATCCTGTGTTCATTGCCCGTGTGTGATGCAACGATTCTGAAAATCCTCTCATAGCCTGCAGCACGGTAGAAGACCTGATGAAAGAGGCTGTCCTGGTGAAGAAAGAGAACCATATCCTTTCTCTTTAAAGAGACTTGCTGCTGTATGAGGCTGCTTTTCAAGTCGGCAATTACCTGCTCTTCAGCCATAGCATTTTTCTTCCCGTCATCCAGGTATGCCTCAAGTATGCAGTTCTCAACGGTGGACCTGAGGAACCTTTCTTCAAGGATTGTCTTTCTGTCTAAAAAGGAGACGCGCGTCTCCTTCTGAGGAACGATTTCAATGAGGCGGTCACGCTCCAGGCGGAGCACTGCATCGCGAAGAGGGGAGCGTGAAACGCCAAGCTCCTTTGCGATCAGTGTAAGCTGCAGGATTTCGCCCGGGTTATAGACGAGATCTACAATACGCTCTCTCAGCACATTGTAGACCCAGGTGCTTGCCTTGCCTTCGTAAGTGCTCATAGGCCTCTTTTTTCTGCCTTGTCGATGGCTTCCCAGAGACCCTGGATGTAGAGAGCCCCAAGTGCCCTGTCATAGAGCCCGTAGCCCGGCATGCACTTTTCTCCCCAGATCGTTCTTCCGTGATCGGGGCGAACAGGACCGTCAAAGCCTGTATCGTGCAGGGCCTTTACAGCCTCGTACATGTCGAATGAGCCATCGCTGGAAAGGTGTGCAGCTTCCTCAAAGACGCCGGGTGCAAAGTGATGGAGATTTCTCACATGTGCAAAATGGATCCTTCCACGGCAAGCGCGTATGATATCCACAAGGTCGTTTTCAGGGTTGGTTCCAAGAGAGCCCATGCAGAATGTAATGCCGTTCCAGCTTTTATCAACAGATCTCAGGAGCTTCAGTATTGCCTCCTTTCCTGTAATGATCCTTGGAAGGCCGAATACGGGCCACGCAGGGTCATCCGGGTGGATAGCCATATTGATGCCATATTTTTCACATGTTGGCCCGATAGAGTTGAGGAAGTAGACGAGGTTGTTAAAGAGCTTTTCGCTCTCTACATCCTTATAGGCTTCAAAGAGCTCCTGAACATGGCTGAGCCTCTCAGGCTCCCAGCCCGGCATCACAAAGCCATTTGAGTTATCGTTTGTCTGGTCAAAGAATGTCTGCGGATCGATTGAGTCCACAACCTTCTGGTCATATGCAAGGACTGTAGAGCCATCAGGCCTCATCTTTGCAAGGTCAGTTCTCGTCCAGTCAAAGACGGGCATGAAGTTGTAGCAGACCATGCTGATGCCTTCCTCTCCAAGATTCTCAAGAGTCCTGATGTAGTTTTCAATGTACTTGTCCCTTTCAGGAAGGCCTATCTTGATCGCATCGTGTACGTTTACTGACTCGATTCCCTCAATCTTGAGGCCAGCGTCCTCGACGATTCTCTTTAATTCAACGATTCTCTCCCTTGGCCAGAGCTCCCCGGCGGGCATATCATAGAGTGTTGTGATAACACCTGTTACTCCCGGAATCTGGCGGATCTGTTCAAGTGTTACAGAATCAAAGCCGGGGCCATACCATCTGAGTGTCATTTTCATAGCTGTTTCTCCCTTTTTGTGACTGATATATTAGTATATTAGTTTTTTCAAAACCTCCTGTAAATACATTGTAATACCCTTTTTCTCAAAAAGGTAATTTTCTGCCATATAATGGAAGAAAGGAGGAATAGGAATGAAGATTACCTGGATAGGGCACGCAGCATTCAAGCTTGAGAGTTCTCTTTACAGCCTCGTTTTAGACCCTTATGAGGATGGCTCTGTTGAAGGCCTTAAAAACATGAGGGAAAAGGCAGATGCTGTTCTCTGCTCTCACGATCATTATGACCATGCATTTAAATCTGCTGTTGAGATAGTCTCTTCAGGGGCCGCTCCCTTCAGCATTGACTACATCGATACCTTCCATGACGATGATGGGGGAAAGAAGAGGGGGCCAAACAGGGTGCACATCATAAGCGATGGAAAGACAAGGGTATGCCACTTCGGGGACCTTGGCTGTGATATATGCTCTGATAAGCTCATGAATATAGATGTAGCCCTGATTCCGGTCGGGGGCTTTTATACAATCGACGGCGATACTGCCGCTCAGATCATAAAGCGGATAAAGCCGCGCATCACGATTCCGATGCACTACCGCTCTGAGGGCTTTGGCTTCAGTGTTCTCAGCACGCCTGATCCGTTCTTGAGTCACTTTGATTCTGTTTTCCGTACTGGCACTTCTGAAATAGATACAGATGATGCATTTTCATCACCCGTTCTTGTTCTTGAGCCAAGAGAATTAAGTGCGCCTATTTAGCTTTTGACAGTTGATACAATAACCCTCATAATATTGAAGTATGGGACTTGTTGAAGGTCTACAAAACAATTACAGGAGGATGCTGTGGGCTTGCCCATGGCGGGAAAAACTTATGAAAAAAGCATTATCGGTCCTATTAATCGTATTGCTCTGTCTTTCAGCTGTATATGCATCCGGCTCTGCAGAGAGCTCTTCTTCTGCTGAGGGGCAGTACAAGGTTGCTCTGATTATCGAGAATACGATTGACGACAGAGGCTGGTGCCAGTCGATGCATGAGGGAATCCTTGGAGCTATGGAGGCACTTCCGGGGAAGATTCATTATGAGTATTCAGAGAGAATGACGACTGTTGATTCAGAGTCCATTGCAAGGCAGTATGTTGCTGACGGCTTCGATCTGATCATCGCACATGGTGCACAGTACAGGAACATGATTTCCGACCTGGCTGTTGAGTTCCCGGATGTATCCTTTGCTTTCGGAACCTCAAGCGACATAGTAGGGGACAATGTATTCTCCTATATGCCGGAAAGTGAGGAGACAGGATATCTTTCAGGCCTTATTGCAGGTCTTCTTACAAAGTCCAACATCATCGGCCTTGTCGGCCCTGTAGACAGCGGGGACGCTGCACGCTACAACAGGGGCTTCATCCTCGGAGTAGAAGCTGTTAATCCAGATGCAACAGTAAACGTTGCATACACGGGAAGCTTCTCAGACTATGTACGCTCAGGAGAGCTTGCAACTACTCAGATCCTTGCAGGAGCTGATGTTCTCACAGGATCCTCTCAGCAGGCAATCGGAGCACTCAGGGCATGCGCTGAGTATCCGGATGTGCTATGGCTCGGACAGGACCTTGCACAGCTTGACACTCCAGAGGGAGTTGCAAAGTGCGTAGCTGCTTCTGCATATAACTACACGGCAGTCATCATAGGGCTCATTGAGGAACTCGATGCAGGAGTTAGCGGTGGCCAGTGCATCCCGATGAACTTCAATAACGATGGTTTCTTATTTGACTACAATCCGGCTCTCAGCAGTGTTGTAACAGATGAGATAAGAGCTGTTGTTGAAGAGGCGCTCTCATCATTCAGAGCTTCTTCAGGCGTTCTTTCTTCCTGGGCTGACGTTCAGATCTGATAATAATCAAACATTAAGGGCATCATACTTCTGGTGCCCTTTTGTGTGTTTTTAGGAAGTGATAATGGAAGAAAAGATTAAATCTCTGAGAATGGAACACATCACAAAGCGCTTCCCGGGAGTTCTTGCATCCAATGACATCTCAATATCTGTAGGTGAAGGCGAGATCCTTGCCCTGGTCGGCGAGAACGGTGCAGGAAAGACCACGCTTATGAACATCCTCATGGGCATTTACCAGCAGGATGAGGGCGCAATCTACATAAACGGAAAGGAAGTAAAGTTCCGCGGGCCTGAGGATGCTTTCTCTTCTGGCCTTGGAATGGTCCATCAGCAGTATATGCTGGTTCCGAACATGACTGTCACCGAGAATGTTGCACTTGGCTATAAGAAGGCATGGAAGCCTTTCAGGCTCAACCTTGGCATGGTGCGGGAGAGGGTCATTGAGACAAGCAGGCGCTATGGCCTGGATGTAAACCCGGATGCATATATATGGCAGCTCTCAGTGGGTGAGCAGCAGAGAGTGGAGCTTGTAAAGACGCTATGCCTTGGAGCAAGGTTCTTGATCCTTGATGAGCCGACAAGTGCACTCACTCCCCAGGAGACTGATGATCTTATAGAGCTTTTGAAGAAGATGAAGGATGAGATCTCAATCATATTCATTTCCCATAAGCTCAATGAGGTCAAGTCCATTTCTGATAAGGTGACGATACTGCGCCACGGTGCAGTTGTATTCTCAGGAAATACTTCCGACTATTCTCCAAGCGAGATTGCAGCTCTTATGACAGGACACGAAATCATACTCCCTGAGAACAGGGAAGAGGACCTTAATGGGGGTGTTGCACTCTCGATAAAAGACCTCTGCGTACGCTCTGACAGGGGATTTTTTGCAGTTAACGGGCTCTGCCTTGATATTCGTGAAGGAGAGATTGTCGGCCTTGCAGGAGTATCTGGAAACGGGCAGAAGGAGCTTGCTGAGGCCATAAACGGACTTCGCGCTGTTGAGAGCGGCTCCATAGAGTTCTTCGGCACTGAGCTAGCTAACAAGAGCCCTTACTATGTAATAGAGCAGGGCATGGGCTATATTCCTGAGGAGAGGAATGTTGAGGGAATCGTGCCGCCGTTCCAGATAAAGGAGAACTTCATCCTCAAGGACAGCGACTCAGAAAAGTTCTCATCCTATCGCTTTCTGAGAAAGAAGGATATTAACTCAAACGCGGAGAGCCTTGTTGCAGGCTTTGACATAAGGACTCCGGGAATAAGCACTGCAGCTGGGGCCCTCTCAGGCGGAAACATACAGAAGGTAATCCTTGCGCGCGAGCTTACGCGCTCTCCCAGGTTCCTCATCGCTGTCTATCCGACACGCGGCCTCGATATGGGCGCCATGGAATTCATACATCAGGAGCTTCTTAAGAAGAGGAGGGAGGGAATCGGAATCCTTTTAATCAGCGAAGAGCTTGAGGAGATCATGAATCTCTCAGACAGGATAGCAGTCATCTATAAGGGCAGGATCGAAAGCATCCTCTCTCATGGAGAGGCCAATAAGAAGAGCCTTGGCATCCTGATGGCAGGATTGAAGATTGAGGAGCAGTAAGATGACCAGGAATTTCAGAATAGCTTATAAGGTGACAATCATATTTCTTGCAGTAGCAGTGACGCTCCTTCTTTCATCAGTAATCCTGCTCATTTTAGGTGCAGATATCTGGAGGACGTTCTACACGATAGTAATCACGCCGCTTACAAGGGTTGGACACATTACTGAGGTCTGTGTGCGCGCAGTACCGCTGTGCATAATCGCACTTGGAGTTGCAGTTGCATACCGCTCGGGAATTGTTAATATCGGGGCAGAGGGGCAGATGGCGATGGGAATTCTGGGCTTCACGGCAGTAGCTCTGGCGCTCCCTGATCTTCCAAAGCCCATAATACTTCCATTTGCACTCTTTGCAGGGATGGTGACAGGAGGTCTCTGGGGCTTTATCCCAGGCATGCTCAAGGCGCGTCTTCAGGTATCTGAGCTTTTATCAACTGTCATGCTTAACTATATTGCAGCACAGTTTTATTCATTCTGCCTCAGAATCCCGATGCTCGATCCTGCTGAGGCTCTCTCGGGCGCAGGCACTCCGCAGTCTGCACGCTTGAGCCGCAGCATTGAGATCGGAAGGATCACGGGAAGGCTTCACTACGGAGTATTCATCGCTATGGTCCTGGCTGTAGTAGTATTCCTCTTTCTATGGAAGACGAGCTTTGGCTATAAGATGAGGGCAAGCGGTGCAGAGAGAAGGGCTGCGCGCTATGGCGGCATAAACGTCAAGTCCTATATTACCCTTGCAATGGTAATATCGGGGGCCTTTGCAGGGCTCGCAGGCGGCATTGAGATTGCAGCCGTGCACAGAAGGGCCATCGAAGGCGTTACAAACAACTACGGCTTCAGTGCAGTTGTCGTTGCTCTCTTTGGCATGCTGCATCCATTTGGAATCGTGCCTGCATCGTTCTTCTTTGCGCTTTTAATCTATGGCTCGACGCTGACGCCAAGGGCCGTAGGGGTTCCTGCGAATATCGTTGATGTAATGCAGGGCCTTATAATCATAGTAATCGTAACTGTCCAGATGATACTCCAGAACACATACCTTGAAGACAGGGTATGGCACTGGATAGAGAAGAAAAGAGGAAAGGAGGAGAAGTAATGAGCTTGATTATAAACATACTTGCAATGACTGTACCGTTCTCTGTTGCTCTCCTTCTTGCTTCCATTGGAGAGATGTTCAACCAGAGAAGCGGGGTATTCAACCTTGGATGCGAGGGCATAATGGCCATGGGTGCATTCGTCGGAATGCTCGTGCCGTTCTCAATCGGCTCATCCGTTGCCACAAACTACCTTGGCCTCCTTCTTGCGGCTGTAACAGGCGCTCTCCTTGGCCTCTTCTTCGGACTGATCGTAGTGACGTTCAGGGCACCCCAGGGCATTGCAGGCATCGGCCTTCAGATGTTCGGGGTAGGAACTGCAGGAACGCTCTTCAGGCACTTTGTCGGCGGAACGCAGTCCATACCGGGCCTCTCGGCAAACCCGATACCGCTTCTGAGCAGGATTCCAGTTATCGGAAGGATACTCTTTTCGCATAATGCTGTTGTATACCTTGCATTCATCTTCGTTCCTGTTGCCTGGTATATTCTCATGAAGACGAGCTGGGGCCTTAAGCTCAGGGCTGTGGGAACACATCCGAGGGCAGCGGACACGATGGGAATAAATGTTGCAAAAATCCGCTATGAGGCGCTTGCTGTAGGAGGAGCCCTGGCAGGACTTGCAGGAGCATACCTTTCTGTATGCCAGATCAAGATGTTCTCTGATGAGCTTATCGCAGGGCGCGGCTTCATAGCAGTAGCTCTTGTATATTTTGGTCACTGGAAGCCTGTGAGGATCATGCTTGGAGCACTATTATTCTCCTTTGCCCAGACGATACAGTACAATGTACAGGGCCTTGGAATGAACATTCCATATGAGTTCTTCGTAATGCTTCCGTATGTCGTGGTAGTGGTAGTACTTGCGTTCACATCCAAGAACCAGACTACGAGCCCTGTGTCGCTTGGAAAGCCGTTTAACAGGGAAATAAGAACTTGAAGAAGGAAAGGGTCTTTCATCTGAGAGGCCCTTTTTACACATCAGAGCACCAGCTCTTCATCGTCCTTGATGAGGCAGAGGGCTGTCTCCTTATCTATTATGCGCAGGATGCTTTTCATATCTTCCTGGTCCTTATTCGTGACTCCAAGGGCATTAAGCTCCCCATACCAGCAGAGAGTTCCATCAATTGCTATGTAGTTCCTGGGATTCTTTACTTGCCTGAACGTGATTCCGCATTCAAGAAGCAGGCGTTCATTTTCCTCCTCTATCCTTTCAATCCTATTCTGCTTCCTGCCGCAGTAAATGAGTCTTACATTATCCTTCTTCAATGAGGCTTCCTTGAATATCTTTCTTGTAAGAGAGGATGGAAGGAGCAATGATGATGAGAATATGATTTCCTTCCTTTAAGGGGTAGATTCCAATGGCGCCGACGCCATTTACATCAGCGTTCAGGAAGTTTCCATTGATTAATACTTCAGGTGTCAGCCTGTCGTAGTTTTTAACAGAGCAAGATGAACATACCTCACGTCCTTTCTGCCCCTCTCTCTTTAAGCATCCATCCTTCCAGAAGTTCAGGCATTTGGGAAAATACTTTGCCCTCTCAAGGTCCTGATTGTACTGGCGGGTGGCATAGACTTCAGTTGAGGGGGAAAAGAGGGAAAGAAGGAATGATGCTTTCTCTGATGCGCTTGAAAAAGCAATTGCTGCATCTTTTAAGGAGAGGGGAGGAATGACATCATTTTCTTCCTCTTTCAGGGAGGATGAGAGAGCATCTCTTTTTGCCCGTGTTTCTTTCAGCTTCGACAGAAGCTCGTTAATCTGCTCGTCAAGCTCTGAGATTTCCTCTTTTATCTCAGCATCTGTTCTCTTGCTTCCTTTCAGCGTGAGAGAGTCAACAAAAAGAGAGTTCTTGTGTGCCTTCATCAAGGTAATTATATTTCACTTTTGAGAAAATTGAAGTCAAATCAGAGAAGCCTTTTTCCTTTGCAAAAAAAGCATTACCTGTTTTATCCTTAGAGCATGAAGAAATTAATATCAGTTATGCTCTTGTCTTTCTCTGCACTTGGAGCATTTGCATCCAATCCTTTAAATACAGCGGCAGCACTCTTGCCTTTAGCTCTTTTTGATGAATCGATGGAGAGCGTTACGTATGACTTAAGCTCTTCAAGCGGCATGGAAATCGTTGCATATGCTGCAGTTCTTGCAGAAAGCGACTTAAACCCGATGGAACTCTCTTTTGATTTTGAGAGGCTTATACCTGATCTGATGGATGCAGCATACATTGCTGCCGCTTTAAGCGATATGAGAATTCTTGCTGCGCGCGGAAGAGTCACTATTGAGCCAGAGTTTGAAAAGATGAGCGTGAGCGTGATTTATGACGATGTTGCCATCATTTACTCAACATCAGGGTGGGCCAGCTATGCATATATAGACGGAAGGGCATCCATTTTGCTTGATTACACGAGCGGCTCTCTTCTTACCATTACAGTAACGGATGAGACTAACTTATCTGGCGGAGGATCATTTTCAATCAGCATTTATCTTGACTATGATGCACTTGAGCTTTATTTAGAATTAAGCGGGAACCCGGGCCTTGATGAGATGAGGCCGTTCATAGCTGAGATGGTCTACTATATGGTTCCCCCTGAGATGCTTTCTCTTTTCCTCGGCTCTGATGTGGAGACTCTCAGCATGGATGGCTTTGCAGAGCGCATTGAGGAGCTTAATATGACGGACGTTCTCGATGCAGTTGCATATATTCTTCTTGCATCTGAGGATTACTACTTAAGTGAGACTGAGATGATATCACTCTGCTTTGATGCTCGTCTCAGCATCGACGGAGAAGTTCTTGAAGACTTTGACATAAAGAGCCTGGTCAGGAAGGCTCTGGCTTTTGCAATGTTTGCTGACGAGTTCTGAGATGCGAATTTAGTTGTTTATTTTGCCTTTATAGCTGACAATCAGAAGCATGGATGCAATTCAGAGAGACAGGAAGAACCTTATATATTTCCCGCTTGGCACGTTCGGGCGGGATATGATCTATGCCCTTGTTACGAATTATCTGCTGACGTTCATACTCTTTACGCAGATTCTTAATGCCTCTCAGATGGTAGCAATTACAGCCATCATGATAGCATCGCGCATCTTCGATGCCTTAAATGACCCTGTTATGGGAAACATCATTGAAAGAACAAGGACAAAATGGGGCAAGTTCAAGCCATGGCTCAGCGCAGGAATAATAGCAACTTTCTTCGTTGTCTATTTTCTCTTTAATAATCCATTTTCAGGATGGGGCTTTGTCCTTACATTCGGCATTCTCTATTTTTCCTACAGCATAGCATATACGATGCATGATATCTCATACTGGGGCATGATTCCCTCCTTAAGCCGCAGCGCTGAGATGCGCAATAAGATTACTGCGCGAACAACCTTGATTGCGGGAATCGGGAGCACTCTTGCAAGCATACTGATTCCGATGCTTACAACCGGAAAGTTTGCTATCGGGGGCTCTCAGAAGACTGCGTACGGCGTTATTGCACTTGCTGTGGGCCTCATAGCACCCCTCTTTCTTCTCTTCACGATAATAGGGGCAAGGGAAGACAGGAGCGACATGGAAAAGGCAGCTCCTCCTCTGAGCTTCAGGAAGATAATCTCTACTGTTACGAAAAATGATCAGCTGATGTGGGCATGCCTGTACCTCCTTTTGCAGCAGGTAGGAAACGGCCTTGCCCTCTCAGGGCTTGCAGCTACATACATATACCTTGAATTCGGCTACAGCGGAGGGCTTTTCTCGATCTATACAACGCTTGGAATGCTCCCGACAGCATTGCTCATGATTTTCTACCCGGCACTGAGCAGGAAGCTCGGAAGAAGAAGCCTTGTAAAGATCTTAAGCATCATAGCGATGGCCGGGTATGTAATCAGCCTGACAAGTGGCCTTGCTCTGAGCAGTTCTGCCTTGAAGTTTGGCGCGCTCACATCCGGTTACATGGCATCGAATTTCGGACAGTACGGGCTTTATCTCATTGCAATGCTTTCAGTACTTAATACTGTTGAGTACAACGAGTATAAGAGGGGAGTTCGCGATGAGGCGATAATAGCCTCGATGAGGCCCTTCTTTACAAAGCTCTCAAGCGCGATAACAGTCCTCATTGCTACAGGAACATACATGCTCTTTGGTATCCTTGAATACACTAACAGCATATCTGATTATGAGAACATGGCAACACGCGGGCTTATAACGGAGAGTGAGAAACTCGGAAGCATTGAGAAAGTTATCAAAAGCGCAACATCTAATGAGGCTAACGCACTCCTTGTTACTATGTGCATTCTTCCTGCCATTTTGCTTGTTATATCGAGTGCGATGTACCTCAAGAAGTATAAGCTTGATGAGAAATACTATGATGAGATCTGCTTATCTCTAGAGGAAAGGAATGAAAATAGTTAAAGCTGCGCTGAGCCTTGCACTTGAGACTGTCAAGATTACTTGCTATGAGAGGTTCCTGTTCTTCTCCCCGCACCCTGACGACATCGAGATAGGAGCAGGAGCTACAGTATCGCTTCTTTCTTCAATGAATAAGAAGATACGCTTTGTAATCTGCACAGACGGGCGCTATGGCTCAGACGTGATAAAGGAAGAAGAGCTGATTGAAATAAGAAGAAAGGAGGCTCTCCTCTCAGCGTCCATCCTCGGCGTTGATGATGTTGTCTTTCTGCCATTTTCTGACGGTGCCCTTTATGATAAAGAGGAGCTGAAGAGGGCAATGGCTGAAGAGATATCATCATTTAAGCCTGATATCATATTTGCACCCGATCCTGCGGTTATCAATGAAGCACATCAGGACCATCTGAACGTTGGCGTACTTGCCAGGGAGCTTTCTTACTTTGCACCATTTGATGATATCATGAAAAAATACGGGTGTTCCAAAGCTCCCTTAAAGGCCATAGCCTTCTATATGACTGCAAAGCCAAATACATATGTAAGGACGAAGGGACACATAAGAGAGCAGTTTGAAGCACTTTGCGCTCATGAGAGCCAGAAGGAGAGCCTGAAGGGCGTTTATACATACCTTCGCCTGCGCTCTGTGCTCTATGGCATTAAAAGGCTTTCTTTTGGAGCTGAAGCATTCAGGGCATATACAGCAGAGCGGATGCACTGTCTTCCAGAGCTCGGCGAGTAATTTACCTGATAACCTCTCCCTTCCAGAGCTTATCAAGGAAATACTCAAATGGCATTATCATGATGCCATCGCTTGTCATTTCAGGAGCAGGGGTGCGGCAAACAAGGATAAAATCCGTGAATATTCCTTCCTCCTTCAGTGCCCTGAGGCCCTTTAAATCGCCTTTAGCAACATGCCGGCATGTCTTTGTTTCTATTGCCACTTTCTCTCCGATGATAAAATCAACTTCAAATGAGGATGTGCTTCTCCAGTATGAGATAAAAGAGTCAATCTCATTGTAGTCTAAATACGCTCTGATCTCACATTGGATGTAATTTTCAAATGCCTTGCCAAACTCACTAGTGCCGTCAGCGGGAGCGCTGTTTCCGACTGCGGCCCTCGCAACACCGAGATCGAAGAAGTAATATTTGCTCTTCGTTATAGCCTTGCGCTTTTTTGTCCTTCTATAGCCGGGAACTTCATTAACGATAAGGGAATCTGAAAGCACCTGGTACCACTGAGCTGCAATATTCCTGTTAATAGCGAGGTCGTTTGCAATATTTGAGAAATTTACCATCTCAGTGTTGTTTATGGCAGCGATTTTGAGAAAGTTCAGAAAGGTTGGAAGGCCTCTTGTAATTCCTTCTTCCCTTATCTCTTCATTAAGGTATGTCCTGATGTAATTACGCAAAAGACTCTCATAGCGCTCACTGAGATACATCGCGGGCATGGCACCTCGTTCAAAGACCTTTTCAAGAGAGTAGGACCTCTCTTTCATCTCGGGGTAGACTAATGGGTGCATTATGCTGAATCCCGCACGGCCTCCAAGGAGATTCACGCCTTTCTTTCTTAGCATCCTGGCACTCGATGCTGTCATAAGAAAGTGCAGATCTGACTCTTCAATGAGAGTGTGTATCTCATCGAGAAGAAATGGCACTTTCTGAATTTCATCAAGGATTACAACCTTAACTTCCAGGATTTTTGTCACTAAAGCCCAAAAGCATGGCATTCAGAGGTTAATCAGACGCA
>CAZHQL010000026.1:0-14367 GCA_964534915.1 uncultured Spirochaetaceae bacterium
GTTGGGGAAAATAAGGAGGGCTTAATTACCGCTTACATTGAAATGTCCGGAATTCTTTCTATTGATTCATTGCATTGCAGTTTCTGCCAGGGGACTAAAATCCTCGGAATTGTTTACAAAGAAATCTAAATTGTCCGAATACCTGTGGCCAGGATATCCTCTACTTAATGCTGTGTCGCCAGTCAGATAAAAAGGGCTTGAAATTCAATATCCTCTCTTGTAACGGGTACAGGTTCTCCTCGTAATATTGCTGCTATCGTGTCAAATCTCTTCCCAAGCTCCTTTCTTATCATCTTACGCATCTCATCATTGAGAAATGACTTAATCAGGCCGATACCGAAGAGGCATACAAGCTCATGCCAGCGGACGCATTCGAAGGCCCTGACGAAGAACCTCCAGAGTTCCTTTTCATCGGCTGTCTCCGGATGCTCTGCCATATGTGAATACTCTTCAGAATCGATAATATAATCCCAGAAGATGCTGTCGATGGTATCCAGCTTCTCTTCTTTTGTCATCTCTCTTGTTCTATATAAGAGCCTTCAGGTCCCTGATGAAGCTCTCATCCACTTTTTCCCATGAGTAGATTGAGTGTCCGAAGTGCCCTTTTTCGGCGGTTATCAGGTACTGAGGCTTTCTGAGCTCAAAGCGCCTGATAATAGCATCGGGCCTGAGGTCATAGTGCTTTTCAATGAGCTTTTTAATCTCTTCCTCGCTTGCCTTTGCAGTATTGAATGTGTTTAATTCAAGGGAAACCGGTCTTGCAACTCCGATTGCGTATGAAATCTGGATTTCAGCTTCAGCTGCTACTTTGCTTCTTACGATGGACTTTGCGATGTTCCTCAGGGCATATGCTGCGCTCCTGTCCACCTTTGAAGGGTCCTTTCCTGAGAATGAGCCGCCACCGTGGTGTGCCTTGCCGCCATATGTGTCCACTATGAGCTTTCGTCCTGTAAGACCAGTGTCGGCTGCAGGACCTCCAAGCACGAAGCGCCCTGTGGGGTTGATATAGAACCTGGTAGCGCTGTCTATCAATTCTCCTGGAAGATTCTCAAGGATGATCTTCTCCCTGATCTCCTTCCTCAGCTCCTCAAGGCTTATCTTCTCATCATGCTGTGAGGATACTACCACAGCCTCAATTCTCTTGACGATGGAGCCATCGTACTCAAGCGTGACCTGGCTCTTTCCATCCGGGCGCAGGAAGCTGAGCTCTCCGCTTTCCCTCTTTTCTGTCAGGGCATTTGTAAGGCGCCTTGCGAGAGTGAGTGCTAAAGGCATCTCTTCCTCGGTTTCGTTTATCGCATAGCCGAACATTATTCCCTGGTCCCCTGCGCCGCTTGAGTCCTTCTCGTCAAAGGATGAGTCAACACCCATTGAGATATCAGGGCTCTGCTTATGGATGGACTCAGTAATCTCAGCATTCTCTGAGAATCCAAGCTCATCTGTGTATCCGATATTTTTTATAACACTTCTTGCAATAGCCTTATAATCGACATTTGCCTCGCTCGTGATCTCTCCCATTATATGAACTTTGCCCGGTTCTGCGATTACCTCACAGGCAACGCGGGAAGAGGGATCTGAAGAAAGAAGAGCGTCAAGGATTGCATCTGCAATCTGATCGCATACCTTATCTGGATGGCCCTTTGTGACCGACTCGGATGTAAAGAGTTTTTTCATCGTGATTTTCCTTTATCAATTAAGAAAATACTCTATTAGATAACAAAATGCAACGAAGGAATGTACGCATATTTCGATTGATTAACTCATGCCATGGGAGTATTATTTTCTCATGCTTACGTTGGATACTGTTTATCAAGCGGCGTTCACGCTTAAGAGCGTGGCGCGCTGTACCGATTTAATAAGAGCTCCGAAGATGTTTCCAAGCGATGAAGTCTATCTGAAGACAGAGAACCTTCAGGTGACAGGTTCATTCAAGCTTCGCGGCGCATACTATAAGATGACGCGTCTTACTGAGGAGCAGAAGAGGAAAGGGGTTGTTGCATGCAGCGCCGGGAACCACGCACAGGGGGTTGCCCTTGCAGCATCGCGCCTTGGAATTGATGCAGTCATCTGCATTCCCGAGGGAGCTCCCATTTCCAAGGTTGAGGCCACAAGGAGCCTTGGCGCAACTGTGGAGCTTGTGAGGGGAGTCTATGATGATGCATATGTGCGCGCTCATCAGATCTGTGAGGAAACCGGCAAGACACTGATACATCCCTTTGATGATGAGGATGTGATTGCAGGCCAGGGCACGCTCGGGCTTGAAATCCTTGAGCAGCTTCCAGAGCTTGATGCTGTAATCGTTCCCGTAGGAGGCGGCGGTCTTATTGCGGGCGTTGCATATGTTCTTAAGAAGCTTAGGCCTTCTGTGAAGGTTTATGGCGTGCAGGCTGCAGGAGCTGCCAGCATGGTAGAGTCCCTTGCACACCATAAGATTGAAACACTTTCGAGTGTTTCCACAGTCTCTGATGGCATTGCAGTAAAGTCTCCTGGAGAGCTTACATACAGCTGCACTGAAAAATATGTCGATAAGGTCGTGACGGTGACGGACGATGAGGTTGCATGCGCGATTCTCGATTTGATGGAGAAGCAGAAGCTCGTTGCAGAAGGAGCCGGGGCAGTTGCAGTGGCTGCGGCCATGTTCAACAAGGTTGATATCAAGGGAAAGAAGACAGTATGCCTGGTATCAGGGGGAAATATAGACGTAACGATACTCTCTCGTGTCATCAACAGGGCCCTTTTGCGCGAAGGACGCTATGCAGATTTCACGATTGCCCTCCAGGATAAGCCGGGGCAGCTTGCAGATATCTCTGCGATAATCGCGCGCCTTGGAGCAAATGTAGTAGGGGTTTTCCATGAGAGAGCGGGAAGCGATACGGACTTGAACGCATGTACGCTCAGGCTCACGATCGAGACCAGGAACCAGGAACATGTTGATGAGATAAAGGCGGCCATTACGAATGAAGGCTATGAGATTGTAGCGGAGCTTGAATAATGCCCAAGTATTTCTTCTTCGATGTCGATGGAACGCTCCTGCCATTTGGCAAGGCGATGCCCGAGAGTGCAGAGCGTGCAATAAAGGCGGCAGAGGAGGCTGGAAACAAGTGTTTCATAGCAAGCGGGCGCAGCAAGGCAGAGCTTCCATTTCTCCCAGTTAGCTTCTCCGGCTATGTCTCGTCCGGGGGTGCTACAGTCGAGATTGAAGGGCAAACAATCTATTCTGAACATATCGAACGCAATATGTTCGAAAATATCTTTGATTATTTAACAAAAAGCGGTTATTATGTAATTATACAGACTGAGAAGGCAACTTATCTGAGTGAGGAAACTGCAAAGAGATTCGAAAGCCTGCTCCTAAAGCATATAGGGCGGCTCCTGGAGATCAGCGCTTTTATGCTCTCAGATACAGTTCCGGCAGACGAGGATGTGAAGAAGCTTCTTTTCTTCTCGCTTGAGGAGACAGGGGGCATAGAAAAAGTGAGAGAGGAGATTGATGCATACTTCAAGGTTGTTGATAACACTATCGGCCTTCCTCAGGGCCTTATGGCTGAGATAGTCCGCAGTGATATCACAAAGGCAACGGGTATTGAGAGGGTTCTCTCATACTATGGGGCCTCCCGGGAGGATGCGGTAGCCGTCGGAGATGGCTCGAATGATATTGAAATGGTTGAATATGCAGCAACCGGCATCGCAATGGGCAATGCCTGCAGCGAACTGAAAGCAGCAGCAGACTATGTCACGAGCGATGTTGAGAGCGATGGCTTGCAAAAAGCCATACAATTTGCATTGAGAGGTAAAGAGGTATGATTGAGACAGATGGAAAGAAGAAGGCCGAGTACAGGAGCTCCCTGAGGAGCAAGGCTCTCATCAAGAGAGCATTGTTAGAGATGATGCAGGAGAAGGTTTTCGAGAAGATCTCCGTCTCCGATATCGTGCGCAAGGCAGATATCAACAGGGGAACTTTCTATGCGCATTTCAAGGATCCGCAGGATGTAATGATGAGGATTCAGGCAGACATGTTCGATGAGCTTACGCTTGTCCTGAATAACCGTACTCCGGAAGAGATGCTGATGGACCCTGAGCCAAGCCTGAGAGAGATCTCAGAATTCCTTATAAAGGACATACCTTATTACAGGATGCTCCTGAATGTCTCAAACGTCACGGACTATCTGAAGCAGAACAAGGACAGGATCATAAAGTATTTCCTTGACAGCACCATTGCAAAGGCTATTGAGAAGAATGGAAAGACGAAGGAGTTCGTAATACTGCTGGACTTCTGGATCAGCGGAATCTTCAATATCTTCTATGATGTAGTGATGGAGAACATTCCCCTCAGGATGGATGAGGTTCCGGCAATCTGCGCTGTCATACTCAAGATGAGTTCCAGGGGAGCCTCAGAACTGGAGGGCTATGTCCCCCTAGATGATGCAGCAGCAAAAACGGAAGAATAGCAGAGTCATACAGCACTCTAAGAAGCTTGATGCAGGTGCGTAGCTTCTCCTCTGATACTGATAGCTTTCGGAGGAGAAGTAATCACGGTATCTTCTGTATTGGCTGTTTGATGGATCCATCTCGCATGCCCTTGTAATGTCCTCAATGGCTTCCTTATTGCGCCCTGTGCTCCTCTTTGCAAGAGACGATATAAAATACCACTCGGCATTCCGGCCTGATGAGGGTATCCTCTGAAGCTCAGAGAGGCAGCGGCTGAACTCACGTGCATTATAAAGTGCCCGCGCCCGCGCTATTGAAGGGCCATCTCCATAGCGGCGGTTAAAATCATTTTCATCAAAGCCGTAGTAAAATCCCTGGCCGTAGGAGGTGTACCAGCCGAAGGGATCCTCTGAGCCATATGACTGGCTCTTTCTCTGGTAGGAAGAGGATGAATAAGAGGAAGTGTTCTTATGGTTTATGAGCGTGTCATATGCATCGTTGACTTTCTTCATCATCTCAGCAGCCTCTGCGCTGTTATTGTTCAGATCCGGATGGTACTTCTTGGCCTTTTCCTTATAGGCTTTCTTTATCTCATCATCACTGGCACCACGCTTAAGACCCAGGATTTCATACGGATCATCTGTCATCGCTCTTTTCCTTATCGTAGTTTTTCCAAATGCCAGAGTATATTATGTTTCTCAGAATGGCAAGGTTATCATCAAGCGCAAGGGCCTCAAATGCATCGCTTGATTCGCTTGCAGCATTCATCAGGAGGCTTTCTATCCTTTCTTTCTCAACACCGAGTAAGGGATTGTATGCACCTCTTTTCTGATCCTTTTTCCTGTCAGCAAACGCATCCATAAGGTATATAAAGCGGCCAAGTGCGCTCCCGAGGCTCTTTAAAAAAGGTGAGAAAAAGTCATCTTCTATGGGAATAAAGAGCTCAGAGAGTGCAGATCCGAATATGTATGACATCTTGCCAGCATCAATCTCGCCTTTCTTTTCCTCCTCTCTAAGGGCATCAAGGCCGTTTTTAAGGCTCTGGCTCTGGCGCGCATAATTGCTCTCAAGCTCAGGAATGTATCTTTCAAGGGATGAAAGCCTCTTAATCTCTGCGCCCTCATCCTTATCCATTACATTGTCCAGTGCTGAGTAGTAGCTGAGAAGCATCTGCATGTCTGCGGCATACTCAGTATATATGCTTGTAATATACTCGTGCTGCCTTAAGGGCTTTGCAAGGCAGCGCTCTGTTCCTTTTTTTATCTTGGCATTGTAAAGGTCTGTAAGAAGAAGCGTGATGAATACCATGTCATAGCTCAGGTTCTCTGTCCCGTCCTTGCCATAAAGAGCTTTGAGTTCATGGCATAGTCCGCAGTAGTATGCGCGGTATTTCTCAATATCTTCTTTCCCTAAATTGCTCTTTGTTACTGTAATATAGCCAAACACGGCTTATGTCCTCTTGATAAACTCATGATTGCAAGCTGGGCAGTGGATCCTTATCTTGCCCTTTCCTTTTGGAACCCTGCAGAGTGTCTTGCAGGAAGGACACTTGAATTTCCTGTATGGATTCTTTTTAAAAAGAGAAGAGAAAAGATCTGCCTCATAGCGCCTTCTTGCAGTGTTCAGGCTGAGGACTCTGAAGAGCGTATAGGCAGTTAATGCTACAGCTGCTGCGTAGGCAATTAAAGAGTAGTCAGAGTACATGACGCTTCCGAGTGCGAAGAATACGACTGCCAGAACAAGCGTCGCAAATGATAGAGAGTCAAAACCGTTTCTTTTATCAGGCATAAGATAAATATCCTCATTTACTTTCATTTCGTCAAATATGCTAGAATACATTCATGACAAGAATATTTGCACACAGGGGATTTTCTTCTCTTTATCCGGAAAATACGATGCTTGCCTTCAGAAAGGCAGTTGAAGAGGGCGCAGATGGCATCGAGCTTGATATCCACCTTTCTGAAGATAATGAAATCATGATACATCATGATGAGTCCTTGCTGCGAACTACAGGCCGTGATGCTCTTATCTCTTCTTACAAAAGAAGTGAGCTGGAGAAAATCAATGCAGGAAAGGACCATGGCTTTACACCCATTCCCTCGCTTGAAGAGTACATCGACTATATAAAGGACAAGAAGATAGTGACGAATATAGAGCTCAAGACTGCTCCTCTGTACTACCCTGGCATTGAAGAGAAAGCAATCAGTATGGTAGCAGGCGCGGGCCTGCTGGACGCGGTCATCTTCTCATCCTTTAACTGGCTCAGCATCAGCCTTGTAAAGAAAATAGCGCCAGAGGCAAAGGCAGGGCTACTGATTTCACCCAGGCTCTATAATATGGGCCCGCTGCTGAAAGAAGAGAAGATTGACTACTTCCATCCTGATTTCAGTACAGTCAGTGAGAAGATGGTAGAAAATCTCCACGTACATGGCATTGGAATAAACGTGTGGACCTTAGATGAGGAAGAGGACATAGAGTGGATGGCAGGCCTCGCAGTAGATGGCATCATAACAAACTGCCCGGATAGGGCTATAAGGATTGTAAGGGGAAAGAGGGGTAAGGGATTATAGTTTTTTCTTGCAAATTATTTTCACTAATATATACTGATTTTAAAGAAAAAAGTTTCATAAAAAAGGAGATAATTTAGAGATGAAAAAACTTTTTCTACTTATTCTTGCTGCCATTCTGGCATCAGGAGTGCTCTTTGCCGGCGGCTCTTCAGAGACGGGAGGCTCTGAGCGCCTTGTCCTGATTACAGCTACAGCAGATGATAATCTGAATTCCATAATCCCGACATTTGAGGAGAAGACAGGAATAAAGGTTGAGATCATCACGGGATCAACTGGCGAAGTCTATTCGCGCATCCTCTCAGAGAGGGGAAATCCAAGCTGTGATGTTGCCTGGATAGGCGAGTACTATGCCATCCAGGATATATCCTTATTCGAGGAATATATTTCAGCAAATGATGCAGATTATCCTGAGAATTTCAGGAACACGACCGGCGTATTCACGGCAACAAACGGAACATGCCCTGTAATCATCTGGAATAAGGAAATGGTTCCTCAGGGAATCAGGGGCTATAAGGACCTTCTGAATCCCAATCTGAAGGGTAAGATTGCATTTGGAGATGCAGGAACATCATCAAGTGCCTACAATCACCTTGAGAACATCCTCATTGATTTTGGAAACGGGGACGTGGAAGCAGAAGAAGGCTGGGCCTTTGTAGAAGCCCTGCTTGAGAATCTTGATGGCAGGATTGTAAACTCATCATCGGTGACATACCGGGGCGTTGCAACAGGAGAGTATGCAGTAGGACTTTCGTGGGATGCACCGGCACTTGAGCTTGCAGTATCTGAAAACAATACTACAGGCTTCTGTTACATGGAAGAAGGATCTGCATCCAAGCTCTCAGGGGTGAGCATCATAAAGGGCGCTAAGAACCTTGAGAATGCCAAGGCCTTTGTAGATTTCATCTCATCAGAGGAAGGACAGAGCCTCCTTGCCATGAATTCAACGGGAGCAAACCCTGTAAGGACCGATATCGAGATGCCTGAGTCAAAGGCTGTCATGAAGGGCTCAAACATCTTCCCTGTTGATTCAATCTGGTCTACAGAAGTCCAGCCATACGTACAGCAGAGATTCACAGATCTTTTGATGGATGTAATGGGCTGATTATATGAGTGTCCGCATCAGCATACATAATGCCACTAAAAGGTATGGGGATAATACGGTTATCCCCGGCTTAAGCCTGGAAGTGAGAGAAGGAGAGTTCTTTACGCTCCTTGGACCTTCAGGCTGTGGAAAGACAACGCTTTTAAGGATGATTGCAGGCTTTAACTCGATTGAAGGCGGAGAGTTCTATTTCAACTCAAAGCTCATCAACAATATGCCGCCTGAGAAGAGAAACATAGGTATGGTGTTCCAGAACTATGCAATCTTTCCCCATATGACGGCCTATCAGAATGTAGCCTTCGGCCTGGAAGAGAGAAAAATCAGGGATCCTGAGAAAAAGGAGCGCGTTGAGAAAATGCTTTCGATGGTGCAGATCTCAGATCTTCGGGACCGTAAGCCGGAGAACATGTCTGGCGGTCAGCAGCAGAGGATTGCGCTTGCCCGTGCGATTGTAATAAATCCTGATGTGCTTTTAATGGATGAGCCGCTTTCCAACCTTGATGCGAAGCTCCGCATTGAGATGCGCTCTGTTATCAGAAGGATACAGAAAGAGTTCGGAATAACCACTGTCTATGTAACGCATGACCAGGCTGAGGCCCTCTCCATATCAGACCGCATCGCGATTATGGATAAGGGCGTGATTCAGCAGATCGGGACAACTTATGAGGTATATCGCAGGCCAAAGAACCTCTTTGTAGCTGCTTTTATCGGAGAGAGCAGCTTCATAGATGCCGTCTATAAAGGATCAGGAAGGATCTGCGCAGAAGGCTTTGAGTTTGAACTCCCAACTCTCAGGAAGGACATAAGGGAAGGAACTCCTCTCTCTCTTGGAGTGCGCCCTGATGAGTTCTTCTTTGACACTTCCGGCCTGAAGGGAACAATTTTAGAGAGCACATACCTTGGCATGAGCTATGAGTACCTGATTGCCCTTGACTCAGGAGAGGAGATCAAGGCATCAGTCAAGGCACTTGGCAAGGCCCTTGAGGAAGGGCTAAGGGTAAGCCTCCGCTTTGACCCGGATCTTGTAAATGTCTTTTCAAAGGAAAGCGGGGAAAGCCTGATGGAGCAGATTTATGAGAGTTAGGAAGTACCTTGACTACTGGAACACTGTCACGCTCATTACCCTCGCATTCTTCCTGGTATTCTTTTTCTTTCCCGTCTTCGAGATATTCAAAGAAAGCGTATATGACCCGGTGACCAGGAGTCTCTCGCTTTCGTCCTTCCGCCGCTTCTTCAGCAGGACTTACTATACATCCACAATCATGAACAGCATAAAGGTTACTGTCTCAGCAACAGTAATCACGATGATTACAGGAACTCTGATGGCATACTTTATGAAGACCGTGAAAATAAGGTTTCGAAAGATAATCGACATGATCATAATCGTATCGGTTCTCTCACCTCCCTTCATCGGAGCATATTCCTGGATTATCCTGCTCGGGCGTGCAGGCTACATTACGAAATTCCTTAACTCGGCATTCAATCTTTCCCTTGGAGGAATCTACGGCTTCTGGGGAATACTGCTTGTCTTTACAGTCAAGATGACACCGCTGATGTACCTCTTTGTCTCAGGCGCGCTTGAAAAGATTGATGCATCCCTTATAGAGTGCGCAGAGAACCTCGGGTGCCATGGAGTGAGGAAGATCAGGAAGATTATCCTTCCGCTTATCCTTCCGACGCTCCTGAATTCAGCGTTTTTAGTCTTCATGAGGATATTCTGTGATTTTGGAACTCCGATGCTCATCGGAGAAGGCTACAGGACGATGCCCGTGCTGATTTATAATTCGTTCATAGGAGAAATGGGAGCAGATTACAGCTTTGCCTCAGCAATGAGCGTAATCGTAATATTCTTCTCTGTTGTAATCTTCAGCCTGCAGCAGTTTGTCTCGCAGAAGAGCACTATCAAGATGAACAGCCTCAATCCTGTGAAAGCAAGTGAGAAGAAGGGTATATACCGGATATGCGCAAATCTGTTCTGCATAACGGCTGCGCTCCTTGCATCGCTTCCGCTGTTAGTCGTAACAGTTCTTTCCTTCAGAAGGACTGACGGAATCTATTACTACAATGAATTTTCCCTGGCAAGCTACAGCAAGGCCTTTGAGAGTGCAGGGCAGGCGATAATGAATACATTCTTGTTCTCATTTGCTGCCATCGCATTCATCCTTGTGCTGGGAGTGCTCTTTTCGTATGTATCAGTAAGGAGGACATCCGCGCTTACAAAGGCTATTGATGTGATAATAACCCTTCCTTATATCATCCCGGGATCGGTGCTCGGGATTGCGCTGATCCTTGCCTTCAACAAGAGGCCGCTACTTCTCACTGCAACAGCGCTGATCATGATTGTCGCGTATATCATAAGGAGGATGCCCTATACAATCAGAAGCTCGAGCTCGATACTGCGTCAGATAGATCTCTCGATTGAGGAAGCTGCACGCAGCCTTGGCTCTGGCAAGGGCAGGGCCTTCTGGAAAATAACATTTCCTGTGATGCTTCCGGGAGTAATCTCCGGAGCTCTCATGAGCTGGATGAGCATAATAACCGAGCTCAGCTCAACTGTATTGCTCTACACAACAAGAACAAGGACAATATCGATAGCGATTTACCAGGAGGTAATCAGGGGAAATGAGGGAGTTGCCTGTGCACTCTCTACGATTCTTTTAGCAACTACCATCATAAGCCTCTCAATCTTCTTCCGCCTCAGCGGTAAAAGGGAGATCTCACTTTGATTGATAAACTAAGACAGCTTGCCCCGCTTCTGACGGGCAAGGATAGAAAGATTGCTGATTTCATTCTCCAGGATACTGAGGAGATGCTCAGCATGAGCATCAATGAAGTAGCAGAAAAAGTAGGAGTATCTGCATCGACAGTCAGCAGGTTTGCCGCTTCCGTATTCGAACTTTCATTTCCTCAGCTAAAGCTTGCTCTTGCCAGGAGCACAGCAAAGGCGGGAAAGGAAATAAGGGATACTGACATGTCCATTGATGACAGCCTCAGCAGGCTTGAGTCAAAGCTGACATTAAACATCACAAAGCTCTTTGAAGAGACTTTAAGCATTAATCCTTCAGGCAAGATTGAGAGCGCGGCTAAGATGATTCTCGATGCCGATATTATCTACATCTGGGGAATAGGAGCCTCAGGCTTTGCCGCGCAGGATTTGTCGCAGAAGCTCATAAAGCTTCAGAAGCGTGCGATATACAACATGGATGCATCCCTTGCTATAATGAACTCCTCGCTCTGCACTCCAGGGGACCTGGGCATAGCAATAAGCTACAGCGGAATAAGCAAGGAAGTCCTGATTCCCTCCCGTAAGGCCAAGGAGCTTGGATGCCCTGTCATATCGATATCCGGAGGAAACAGGAACAAGCTGGCATGCCTTGCAGATATTAACCTCTCTGTGCCCTCCCGGGAGGCAAAGATTATAAGGACGACGGCTATATATTCCCGTTACGCTCAGTTTTTGTTAATAGATCTGCTGTACCTTGCGATGGTAAAGCTTCTTGGAGCATCGGTTGATGTGATGATGGAAAAATACAGCGATCTTCTTATTGAACTGAAGAATTAGGTGGACCTTTATGTTATGTACAGAAGAGATAAATGAGAAATCAAGAGGAATAGATACCAAGAGTACCCTCGATATTTTGAGGATAATGAACAGCGAGGATGCCTCTGTTGCCCATGCCGTTGGCAAAGTCCTTCCTGAGATTGCCGCTCTCATAGACGCAGTTGTCGCAGCCTTTAAAAAGAAGGGAAGGCTCTTTTACATCGGCTCTGGCACAAGCGGACGCCTTGGAGTGCTGGATGCATCCGAGTGCCCTCCGACCTTCGGGGTGCCAAGTGGCATGGTAGTTGGAATCATAGCAGGAGGGGATGGGGCATTAAGGACTGCAATTGAGAATGCAGAGGATGATGCAAATGCAGCCAGGATTGATCTCTCAGAACACGGCTTTTCAAGCCGCGATGTGCTTATAGGGCTTTCAGCGGCGGGCAATGCATCGTATGTCAAAGGGGCGCTTGAGCATGCAAAAAGCATCGGCGCTACTACTGGCTGCATAGTCTGCAATAAAGATAGCGAGCTTGCGCATCTTTCTGATTATCCAGTTTCAGTAATCGTAGGCCCTGAGCTCATTCAGGGCAGTACGCGCCTTAAGGCAGGGACTGCTGAGAAGCTGATACTCAATATGATAAGCACAGTCTCCATGGTAAAGCTCGGCCTTACATATGACAATCTCATGGTAAACATACAGCCGACTAACAACAAGCTGAAAGAGAGGGCCAAAAGGATTATCAGGGAGATAACAGGATGCACGGAGGATATTGCATCAGAATACTACCAGAAGAGCGGCTACACAGTCTCATGTGCTGTTCTCATGATAATGTTCGGCATAGGCCGGGATAAAGCAGAAGAGGCCCTTTGCAAGGCAGAATTCAACCTTCATAAGGCAATGGACTCTTTTCTCTCACAAACTCATTAATTTTATTTGTGCCCGTGGGTCAAGAGGAAAAAGAAAAAAGAAAAAGGGCCAAAACAGAATGTTCCGGACTTTTTTCAAGAAATTAACATAATAGCCGAAGTCTCGTATAAATATACGTAAAAGGGAGATTTGTTTTCTAAACCGGTCATTAGAGAAGGTTGAAAATGCATGTACATGCACATTGTGTGAATGTATATGCATTCTTGAAATTGAATCAATCGCTTGACAAAAGGACATAAAGAAGCGAACCTTGAATTACAAGGTTTTTGGACTTTTTATGGTTGTAAGCGCTCTTGTTACTGGGGAAGGTAATCGATGAGAGCGCTTAGATTATATCCAATCAGCTTAGCCTTAAGCTTCATACATCCGTCTTGTTTTGCAGTGCAGTAGATGTCTCTGTGACGTAGCAGAGAAAGACCAATCTTAAGCATCTTACAGGCAACAGCAACAGAAACCTTTCCAAAGCATTTCAACTCCATCGTCTTGCGGTATGCAAATTTGGAAAGGGGACAGGATGAATTATAATTGCGTATTACTACGGCGGCACCCTGGATTATATTCCTCCTGACGCATGTGACTCCTCTCTTTGTCACTCTGCCATGAATGCTGGATTCTCCGCTCTGGTTGACCTTCGGTACAAGACCAACATAGTTGAGAAGCTGCTTTACCTTGCTGAATCTTGAACCATCTCCTATATAAGCAATGAGTGTTGCTGCATTGACAAGTCCGATTCCAGGAATAGAAAGCCACGATATAGCTTCTACCGGGTGCGCGAGACATATCTCTACGAGCTGTTTTTTTACTTCCTCAAGCTGCTCTGCAAGGAGATCGAGGCTCTTGTTTAAGCTTTCCCCCATTGCCTTTGCTGGCTCAGGGAGAAGATTATCCACAAGGGCATGCCTGTAAGCTTTATCGTCCTTGCATCTCCTCTTGTCTATGTCAGGGTAGCCGAGTCCATTGAAGAGAGCGAAAAACCTGTTGTACTTTGAAGTCTGGTCCTTCTTCAGGAATACATGATAAGAAACAGCAGATCTTTCACACTGTTCTTGTGCTGATGGTACAGAGACGACAGGCCAGGCCTCTCTCCTCATGTCACGCCCTATACAGGCCAGCTTCATCGCATCGGCCTTGTCAGTTTTCCTCTGAGAATCCCATATAATCCTCAGTTGAGCTGGGTTTAGGACGACGATTTCCGCTTCCGTATTCATAATAAGGAACCTTGCAAGGTTGAATGATGAGCTTCCTGCTTCCATAATCACCAGATCGCCAGATTCGATGTATTCAAGCAGTTGCCAGAATCCCTCTCCATCCATGGTCATTTTCCCGGAGAAGTTTCTCCTCTTTGTGTAACCATCCTCGGAGAGTCTACAGCCCTTGAAGGTCTGTTTTGCCAGGTCCAGGCCAATGATGCCCGGCCATCCGTCTTGCGGTGCATATGCCATATGCTACCTCCTGTTAATAGTTTTTTGACGGTTCAAGGAGGCTTCACAAAGGAGAATTACGCAATGATGTTCTCATTTTTATTACAGAGGTCAGCCCGGCACCATATGATGCACAGACTGCCCCAAAAGATACTTCGATGGCCAGCGCTGTGTATTTTTTTTCCAGAAGTAATAAACGAAATCGTTATTCTTCACAACTCGATTTCAATAGCCACCGGCTCCAGACTCCGTCAAGTCTAGAATAACATCGTTGCCGTATCCTGTGTGATTCAACCTCTTGACTCACGGGCACAGTGTATTTTTCTCCTTACCTATAGGCAATCGTATGAGAGAAAATTGCAGTTGTCAAATTA
>CAZHQL010000027.1:0-14307 GCA_964534915.1 uncultured Spirochaetaceae bacterium
CATCGGAGTAGCGCATCATCAGGTTCTTCTGGAGCTTACTCTCATCAAGGGCCCTTATCTCGCGGCATAAGGGCTTGATTTTCCCTTTCCTCTTTCTATGCAAGGATCTTGAGGGAAAAGAACGCTGCATCCAGGCAAATGACATCAAGCATAAGGCGTGCAGTTGAATTGAAGATATCCCTGCGGAAATTCAAGAAACAGAAGAAGTATATTAAGGCCTCTCTTCCTGTACGAATTTTAAAACCGGATTGCCTCTGTAATCTGCATCCTTTGTCCAGGCATCCTGACTTCAGGGGTGCCTCATGGTGCATAAATTAAACTTTCGCTTTGAAAAAGACTCATAGCGTGCTAACATGGCTTTGTGATTTCGGTTTTTAATTGTTTTTTTGGAATCTGTATGTATTAAACCAGGTTAAATGACAGGTTGCTGATCATCAGCTATGAAGTTGAGTGCGGATGCAGGGATGCATCTGCAATGGAAAAAGTGACAGGTAGAGGACATGGCATCAGAGAGAAAAGCCATTATTATCGATACAGATCCGGGCATCGATGATGCTGCTGCTATTTTCTGGCTTTTAAGCGATAAAAGGTTTGACATCAAAGCACTTACAATTACTCATGGGAATATCGGGGTTGAGGGATGCGCATTAAATGCGTTACGCATTCTCTCTCTTGCCGGAAGGGATGATATCCCGGTTTATAAGGGAGCGCCCAAGCCAATGCTCAGGCCTCTTTCATCAGCTGCATATGCACATGGGAAGGACGGCCTGGGAGACACGGATATTCCTTTTTCAAAAAGGACGTGCTCCTCCTCTTCTGCATCTGTTCAGATTGCAGATATTGCAAGATCCTCAGAAGGAAAGATTACTGTTCTTGCCATCGGGCCTTTGACAAATATTGCTCTTGCAATCCTGATTGAACCTGAGCTGAAAAATTATGTCGAGAGCATTGTATTCATGGGAGGAGCCGTAAGGACTGCCGGCAATGTTTCCCCTGTTGCCAGCTTCAATGTCTACAGCGACCCGGAAGCGGCCCGGATTGTATACAACTCGGGAATCCCTGTGGTGCAGGTAGGACTTGATATCTGCAATATGCTTCAGTTTAAGTCTGAGCTGTTTGATGATCTTGGAAATAAAAAGGACAGTGCAGTATCTGTTGCAATGGCAAAAATGGCTTCTTTCCGCTTAAGGCAGATCGGAAAAGGCGTCAGCACGTCTGTTGCCAGAAAAGATTCCATCGCCCTTAATGATGTTGCCGCTGCCGCATACCTAATGCATCCGGAATTATTCAGCACAGAATCTGCATCTGGTGATATTGCAACGGATGGCATTTCAAGGGGGATGACAGTGCTTGATTTTGACAATAGGACAGAAAAGGAAAAAAATGTTCTTTTTGCATGCGATGCGGATGCAGAAAGCATAGTTTCCCTCTGGGCATCAGGGATAGCAGGGATAAAGGGAGGAGTAAGGATATGAGGCTCTATATAGCTAATGACCATGGCGGAGTTGACTTGAAGAACGCCATAATGAAGGAATTTTCTGCCTCTTATGAAATTGAGGATTTCGGGTGTGCTACGAAAGATATAGTGCGCTATCCGTATTTTGCAGAGAAGGTATGCAAGGCAGTATTGAAGGACAAGGGCTCCCTGGGAATCCTCATATGCTCAACAGGCATTGGAATGAGCATAGCTGCAAATAAATTCAGGGGAATCAGGGCATCCCTTTGCTGTGATTCCTACATGGCAAAGATGACTAAGCAGCATAACGATTCAAATGTTCTTTGTCTTGGCGCTCAGGTTCTTGGAATCCTTGATGCCCTGGATATCGTTAAAACATGGCTGGAAAATGATTTTATCGGAGGCCGCCATAGTATTTCGCTCTCTCTTATCAGCGAGATAGAAGAAAACCTGCTCATCTCTCCATCTGAGAAGAGCGTGATGACGAAAGGATTATAAAAATGGAGAACAAGAAGATACCGGTTATTATCGACACAGACCCGGGAATTGATGATGCTGCGTCCCTTTTCTGGGTGCTTTCCAATGAAAGATTTGACATTAAGGCCCTCACGATAACAAACGGAAATATCGGCCTTGACGGATGCGTGAACAATGCACTGCGCATCCTTGAAGTTTCTGCCAGGACGGAAATCCCTGTTTACCGTGGCTCCTACAGGCCCATAATGAAAAAGCCGATGGATGCTTCATGGATTCACGGGAGCGACGGCCTGGGGGATGCAGGCCTTCCTGAGCCTTCAATATCTGAAACGCCCGGATATGCGCCTGCAGAAATGGCCAGGATAATCGCGCGCTCTGAAGAGCCTGTTACGATACTTGCCCTTGCTCCCCTTACGAATGTTGCTCTTGCCTTGCTGCTTGACAGGAACATACATAAAAACATAAAGCAGATCCTGTTCATGGGAGGAGCTGTAAATGTCATCGGCAATGACTCCCCTGTTTCCAGTTTCAATGTCGCCGTGGACCCCGAGGCTGCAAGCATCGTATACAAGTCCGGTGTCCCTCTTGTTCAGTTAGGTCTTGATGTGTGTGACCAGTTTACTGAGACGGATGCTGATTTTGAGAATTTAAGGGAAAACGGAGGCAAAATTGGAAAGTACCTTTACAAGATGACTTCTGCAGTGCGCGCAAGGAAGGACTTAAGAGAGCCTTCAAGATGGTTCAAGACCCGCCCTGACGGAATTGGCCTGAACGATATCGCAGCAACCGCTTATTTAATCAATCCTGACTGGTTCAAGGTCGAAAAGGTGTATGCAGAGATTGAAACGGGAGACAGAGCGGGAGCTGGCCAGACAATCGTGGATTTCAGAAGGCTGCTGAAAAAAGAGCCCAATATTCTTTTTGCATATGAAGCGGATTCCCAGAAGGCAGTTGCCAGGTGGGTAAGCGACATAATTTCATATTCAAACCGATTATAAAACAGGAGGAAAAAATGAAAAAATCATTTTTATTGTTTGTTGCAATGACTTTCTGCCTGGCAATGGTTTTTGCTGGCGGCTCTTCAGAGAGCACAACAGCAGAAAGGGGTCCTGTGCATTTTGCTATCTTATTTGGCGATGCGGGCCTGGGGGACAATGGGTACAACGACGAGGTCTACGAAGGGTGCATGATGGCTGTAGAACAGCTGGGTGCTACTTTTGATTATGTAGAACCGACAGGCATCCAGGAATTTGAAGTGCAGATGAGGGCCTTTGCAGATGCCGGAGAGTATGATGTCATTATCTGTATTTCTTCCAACATGGTAGATGCTCTTGAAATGGTAGCCATGGACTATCCTGACCAGAGATTCTGCATGATTGATACTGTTGTTGAAGGACATGATAACATCAACAGCATCACAGCCTGGCAGGCAGAACAGCATTTCCTTTCGGGCGTTCTGGCAGGACTCGTTACAAAGGATGAGAGGATGCCTCTGGCCAACAGCGAGAACAAGCTTGGATTCTGCATAGCAATGGATACTCCTGTATCGCTGCAGCAGGCAGCAGGATTCCTTGCCGGGGCAAGGTACATAAATCCGGATGTTGAGATCTATACGGCATTTATCAACAGCTACAACGATCCTTCCACTGCAAAGGAACTTGCCACAACAATGTATGAACGCGGCGCTGACATTGTATCAACGAACTCAGGAGCTTCTGCCCTCGGTGTATTCAACGCAGCAAGGGAGCAGAACAGGTATGTTATCGGCACTTCCCTTGCAATGGTTGATGCAGATCACTCGCTCAGTACTTCCGTTAAATTCGTTCAGAGAATGGTTGTTGAGGAGTGCCAGTCAATCATTGACGGGACATGGCAGGCAGGAGCAACGATTTACGGAATAAAGGACGGGGTCTGCGGCTACACACGTGAAGGATGCGACACAGAGATTCCTGATGACATCATCCAGATCGTAGAGGATGTAAGAGAGCGTATTATAGCAGGCACTCTCTCTGTTCCTCAGGAGATGGAAGACGTTGAAGGCTGGCTGCTTGAGAATACTTATCTCTAAGGCTCTTATCTGATTCTTGTCTGGCAAGCAGCTTTTCCTGCAGCCAGGCAAGAGGCTTTACTGGTTCAGGGAACCGGAGAGGGGAATATAAGGGCATCAGGGGTTTAAAAGCTTTATAAGGCCTTGTTTAATTAAAGATGGAGGTTCTATGTCTTTAATTGAAATGAAGGGTATAACAAAAAAATACCCTAATACCATAGCACTGGATAAGGTTGATTTTCATCTTGATAAGGGAGAAATAGTTTCCCTGCTGGGAGAAAACGGTGCTGGCAAGACGACTTTAATGAAGATTCTTTATGGCATGACGAGGCCTGACGAAGGAAGGATTTTCTTCAACGGTGAAAGACTTGAAATGAAATCCCCTCTTGATGCCATTTCCCATCATGTCTGCATGGTTCATCAGCATTTCATGCTTGTTCCTGCGTTTTCTGTTGTAGAAAACATAATCGTGGGCCAGGAGCCAGGAAAGGCTATTGCAGTTGACATGAAGAAAGCCCGCGAGGAAGTTTCTGCTCTGATAAGAAGATTTGATTTCAAGATCGATCCGGATAAGAAGGCTGGAAAGCTTTCGGTGGGAGAACAGCAGAGAGTCGAGATCCTCAAGGCCTTATATCGCCGCGTAGATGTCCTGATACTGGATGAGCCTACTGCCGTACTGACGCCGCAGGAAGTAAATGAGCTCTTTGATATTTTAAGGCAGCTCCGCTCTGAGGGAAAGAGCATAATCATAATCACGCATAAGCTCAAGGAAACGATGGCTCTGGCAGACCGCATAGTTGTTCTAAGGGATGGAAGGCTCGTTGCAGATGATATCCGTCCCGAGGATGTCACAACTGAAGATCTCTCTTCTTTCATGGTGGGAAGGAATGTTGACCTGCAGATCAGGCACCCCTCAAAGGTAAAAGGCCGCATCAGGCTGAAAGTGGAGAACCTCTCCGTGTCTGAAAACGGCGTTAAGAAAGTCGATGACGTTTCCTTTGAGCTTCACGAGGGAGAAATCCTTGGCGTTGCCGGAATTGAAGGCAATGGCCAGAGCGAGCTCATAGAATCCCTTGTAGGCCTGAGAACACCCGATTCAATGAGATTCATTCTTGACGGGGAAGAAATATCCGGAAAGTGTGACAAGTTCATTTCTCATGGCATAGGCCATGTCCCTGAGGACCGCCTGACTCTTGGACTTGTGAAGGAGATGTCAATAAAAGAGAATATCATTCTTGGCTACCATAAGAGAAAGGAGTTCAGCTCGAAAGGCATGATGAACTTTCGTGAAATAGACAGGTTCTCTGAAGAGAACAAGGCCTCCTATCTGATAAAGGCTCCCTCAATTGAGACTCCCGCAGGATCCCTTTCAGGTGGGAACCAGCAGAAAGTCGTCATCGCACGCGTCTTCAGTGAAAATCCAAGCGTCCTCATTGCTGCCCACCCTACAAGAGGAGTTGATATCGGAGCAACTGAATACATACACAACAAGTTCTATGAGCTCAGGGATAAGGGCACTGCCATTTTCCTTGTCTCTGCAGATCTGGACGAAGTCTGTACTCTTTCAGACCGCCTCCTGGTCATATATGGAGGGCGTATTGTAGCAGAGGGGAAAACTGAAGACTTCAGCCAGACAGAACTGGGGCTTTTTATGGCAGGAGCTGCCGGGAAAAATGAAAAAAGTGAGGCGTCAGATGAGAGAATCTAAATTCATATCCAGATATAAGAGGCCTGTGCTGACAGCTGCCTCTTCCCTGCTCCTCTCCCTTCTTCTGGGAGCAGTATTCCTTTCTGTCAGCGGCTACTCTCCCCTTGCAAGCTACAGGATAATAATCGGCTATTCGCTGGGAACTGTCAAAGGCTTTGCCCTGTCCCTGAGCCAGGCAACTCCGCTTCTTTTCACGGGCCTTTCCTTTGCGATAGCCTACAAGGTCAGGATGATTAATACGGGAGCTGAAGGACAGCTGTATGTCGGGGCCATGACTGCAGCTATCTGCGGCTACCAGCTTGGATTTCTTCCTTCGTTTATCCTCATACCACTATGCTTTATCGCAGCAGCGGCTGCGGGAGGCTTATGCGCCGGGTTCATAGCCTTTCTGAAAAACAGGTTCGGCTCAAGTGAGATTATACTTACTCTCATGCTCAATGAAATCATTATTTTCATAACTTCATACATGGCAAACGGCCCTCTTAAGGCCCAGGGCAGCGTCATTGCGCAGACTGAAAGGATTTCAGATAATGCAAAACTGACACGCCTGATACCGCAGACACAGCTTACAACGGCTTTCTTTCTGGCAATAGTGATTGCACTCTTTCTTCAGTTCATGCTGAGCAAGACAGTCTTTGGCTATGAAATAAAGGTCACAGGATTCAATCTGCGAGCATCAAAGACTGCCGGCATCAACTCAGAAAGGATTTATTTCCTGACTTTCTTCATAGCAGGAGCTGTAGCTGCCTTGGGAGGAGCTGCTGTCGTTCTTGGTGTAAATTACCGCTTTGTAGAAGGCTTTTCTCAGAATTACGGATTCGGAGGCATTTCAATTGCGGCCCTTGCACTTTATTCCCCGGTTGCCGTAATACTTTCTTCCTTCCTGATCGGAGTGCTGAAAGCAGGTGCGATAAACGCAAACCGCATAACGCGCATGCCAACGGATTTTGTGGATTTCATCCAGGTGCTTATAGTTATCTTCATTGCAGCACCTGCATTCATGCAGGCACTGAAAAATATTCCTGAAAAGATAGCAGGAAGGATACAAAAGAGAAAAAGATTGAGAGAGGAGGCGATAGGATGATTAATTTATTGACGATAGTTATTTCTTCTGCATTCAGGAGCTTTATTCCTCTCGTTCTGGCTTCTCTGGGAGGTGCTTTTTCAAGCAGGGCAGGAGTAAGCGATCTTGGGCTTGAGGGCATGATGCTCTTTGGAGCTTTCTTTGGGGCCTTCGGATCCTATATCTCTGGAAATGCGTGGGTCGGGATCATGTTTGGAATATGCTTTGGAGCACTCTCATCTCTTCTGCATGGCCTGATGCATATTTCCTTCAAAGTCAATGCCTCAATAAGCGGCATGTGCGTGAATCTCCTGGCTTCTGCCACTACCCCGATCCTCCTTTACTCTGTTTTCGGCCAGATGGGAAAATCTTCCCGCGTTGCAGGCTTTGGAAAGGTCCGCATTGAATTTCTCCAGGGCATTCCTGTAATAGGAGCAATAGTAAATTCCCAGAGCATATTCTTCTATCTGACAATCCTGATTGTAATTGTAAGCTGGTTTGTGTTTTTCAAGACTAAATTCGGACTCAGGCTTCGCATGGTTGGAGAAAATCCGAGTGCAGCAAGCACAGTAGGCCTTAAAGTGAATGCCTATAAATATTTTGGAGTAGCCATGTCCGGGGCCCTTGCAGGACTGGCAGGAGCATATCTTTCCCTTGCACAGATGGATCTCTTTGTTGAAGAGATGACAAATGGACGGGGCTACATTGCCGTAGTTATCGATGAGTTCGGAGGCTTCAATCCGGTTGGCATATTGCTTGGAAGTCTTTTCTTCGGCTTCTTTGATTCCCTGCAGACACTTTTCCAGAGCTCGCTTCCATCCCAGCTTGTCATGGCCACGCCCTATGTTCTTACCATGCTTGTCATAGTAATCAACTCAGCAAGAAATGATGGAATGAGCAGAAAGCCTGCAGGAATTGGAAAGTTTGCAGACAGCAATTGACCTTTTCTAGAGCAGCGTTCCCTGCTCGAATGACACAGGGTGCCTGTTATCCTGAAGCGTCTTCTGCATGTATGCTCTGTCAAGATCAAGGTCCTTTGTCATTTTTATAAGGAGAGTCTCTCCTATAAGGTTCTGTTCTGAGAAGAGGTAGCAGAGAGCTTTCTCTGCAGCATGATGAGGCCTTATTGCGTTAGTATAGATTTCCCCGTCAGGATCATCAGAGTAGCGCATCATCAGGTTCCTGTAGAGCTCGCTCTTGATCATATCCTCATTAAGGGCCCTTATCTCGCGGTATAAGGGCTCTGTGTTCCCCTTCCCTGCCTCCTCTGCAAGGGGCTTTAGAGTAAAGAACGTGTACTCCTTGCCAGGAAGGAAGTGATGGCGGTCACAGCGCGCTGCGTAATTAGGCTCAAGCGAGCCGTCCTTCATCTTGTCCCCTCCCACTACAATCAAAGGATCGAAATAGAGTGCAGGACACTCCTTCCCATCCACTGTGTAGTAGCGGTAAGTGTAGAACGCAGCATCCATGCAGTCAGGGTGCTCACAGTAAGCAGTAAGGGGAATGACATCCGTTGCTATATCAAGCATGAGGCGCGCAGTTGAATTGAAGATATCCCTGCGGAAATTCAGGATGAGGGTTGGAAATATGAACATGCAGCCTTTTTCGAGAGAATAGTTCCTCACTACATATGCAATCCTTTCATCGAAGAAGGATGCCTCATCGATGATGTATGTCCCGACTTCAGGATTATCGCGGATGACCTCCTCAAGGCCGAATGAGTCACGGATCCTTGCAATGTTTTCACCGCAGCGGACATAGCCGCTTCTGTAGCAGAGCGCATCATCCGGGTAGGACTCAAAACGCGCTGAATCTATCTCGCTGCGGATAAAGAACACTTTCCTTCTGTCAAGGCCTCCAGTGCTTGTGAGGGCCTTTACTTTTTCGCTCTTTTTAAGCGCAATTGCAGCATCGCGCCAGACACGCGCAGCAAACTCAGTCTTTCCAGATCCCATGGGTCCTATTAAGAGCACGCGGCGCCCGGGGCTTAAAAAGTCAAAATGCGTAAATGTATCGTGTACATCAATTGTTGGAAAGCCAAGGCTTTTTAAAAAGTCCTCGCTCTCAGTTTTCTTCTCAATATGAGGCATTGCTCTTTTCCCCGTTAATAATGGCCATGCCGCAGCTAGTGCCAAGGCGCTCTGCTCCCTCTTTTATCATAAGGATGGCTGTCTCTCTATCCCTTATGCCGCCAGAGGCCTTTACCTTCATGCCTTCTGGTATGCTCCGCCTCATGAGGGCAACATCCTCAGCAGTTGCGCCTCCTTTGGAGAAACCTGTGCTTGTCTTTACAAAGTCAGCTCCTGCCTTGCCTGCGATTTCACAGGCTTTCACTTTCTCATCCTCTGTGAGCAGGCATGTCTCGATTATGACTTTAAGAATCTTTCCTCTTGATGCTTTCCTTACTGCTTTTATATCATCAAGGCATTCAGTGTACATGCCGCTTTTAAGAAAGCCTATGTTTATCACCATGTCTATCTCATCAGCGCCGTCAGCTATGGCAGCCTCAGCCTCTCTGGCCTTTGCATAGGAAGATGCTGCTCCCAGAGGAAAACCAACAACAGTGCATACTCTCACAGGGCTGTCCTTTAAAAGACTCTTAGAGTATTTAACCCAGCAGCTATTCACGCAGACAGATGCAAAGGAAGCGCTCTTTGCCTCAGCGCAGAGCTTTTCAATCCTTTCTTTCGTAGCATCTGATGCTAGCAGCGTATGGTCTATGTATTTTGCTAAATCCATGCTTTTCCTCCGCACTCTATTTTAAATATGAAAGGTGAAACTTACAACAGATAATAAGGAAAGCAAAGAGCATCAGAGGGAGGGGAAAAAGAGAAAACGATGTCCTCTTTTGCTTTCCCTCTCAGATCCCTGATTGATTATCCCCTGATTTCCTACTACCCTACACTCATGTTAATGAGATTTTTCAATGAAACGTTCACATGGGTCATGATTCTTATAGTCCTTGTAAGCATGCAGCAGAGAAAGCACAGAAGGAGTGCAAAGAAAAGAAAAGCAATCCTCGCAATAGGCTTTATATACCTTGCTGTATATGTCCTTGCCATATTGAGAGTCAGTACAAACCTTCCTGTATGGACTGACTGGATTGTCGCATCTGCAGGCATTGCACTCTATGCTCTCTTCAGAAAGACATGCTTCCCCTTCAGGAGAAGATGCGTTGACTGCTCTAAAAAGCTTAAATTCGATGAATTCGTAAGCTCTGATGAAAACATCTGCTCAGAGTGCTACTACAAGAGGCACCCTGAAGAAAAGAGGGAAGAAAAGGCTTCACTCACAGATGAAGAGGGTACAATGAAAGATGCAGATCAGGCAGAAAGAGTTGATGATATTGACTGGGACTTCTGGGAAGCCAAAGAGCGCTGCACGCTCTGCTATGTAGCAGACAAGCAAAAGAGAAAGCTCCTTTTAATTGAGAAGAAAAAGGGAATGGGCACGGGGTACCTTAATGCACCCGGAGGCCACATAGAGCTAGAGGAGACAAGCGCTGAGGCTGCCGTGAGGGAGACAAAGGAGGAAACAGGGCTTGATGTGAGAGACATCGAGGCGCGCGGGATTCTTCGCTTCCAGTTTAAGGAAGGCACTTCCATGATCGGCTATATCTTCTACACAGAAAGCTTCTCAGGGTCTCTCAGAGAGTCCGATGAGACAAGGCCCGGCTGGTATGACATTGATAATCTTGATTTTGAGAGGATGTGGGAAGATGACAGGCTCTGGCTTCCTCAAATGCTAAGCGGAAAGAGTGTTGACGGCTTCTTCATCTTCGACAGGGAAAACAGGATGCTTGACTATAAGATAGAATTTGAAGAAGGAAAGCAAAGAGCAGAGGATGATGAGTAATATTACACTCGGCCTCTGGGCACTTGGAAAGAGTGAAGATTTCCATGCTCCCAAGAGTGCGCGCGATGCAAAGGATGTAATCAAGGCTGCATACAGAAAGGGAATAAGGTCGTTTGACTCAGCATTCTCATACGGCACGGACAGCCTTCTCTATTCAGCTCTGAGGGAAATGGGAAAGGAAAAGGAGGATGTTGAGATCTTTGAGAAAATAATGCCCTGTAAGAGCCTCAAAAGGAAAGCTGAGGCAAGCTTAAGGAGCCTGAAAAGGGATTCTCTTGATGCAATCATAATACACTGGCCATCAGGGGACGAGAAAATATACTCTGCGCTAAGGGACGCTGAGGCCCTTGTGAAAGAAGGAAAGTTTAATAGCCTCGGAGTCAGCAACTTTCCCCTGCCCCTTACAGAGAAGTTAAGAAAGGACTTTGACATTGCTTACGATGAGTACTTTTCTTCCCCTGCCATGCTGAGGGAAAAAGCAGATGGCCTGAAGAGCCTTAAGTACGGCATCTTCTCTTTTGGCTCTCTTCTTTCTGATAATCTCTCAGGAAGGAGGAAGGAGCTTTACTATTACAAAGGAAAAGCGCATGAAGAGTTTCTCAAGCTCAAGGCCCTTATAGAAGAAGTCTCCCTTAAGAACAAGAAAAGCATAAAGGAGACCCTCATATCCTTTGCCCTTTTTGATAAGCCGCACCGCATAATAATCGGGGCAAGCAGAAGTGAGCACCTTGATGATTTATCATCATATGAAATGGAGGCCTCTGATTATAATGCCATAGCAAAGAAGGCTGAGACTCTTATGAGATATAATACAAGTGACAATATATTCGGCCATGCCTGGAGGAAAAATGAAAGTTCTTCTTGAAGAGGCAGAGAGCTCACTTGTTGTAAAGAAATCCAGATTCATTGCAATTGCAAGAAGGACTGACAGCCTTGATGATGTTAAGGATGCTGTCAAAGATGTAAGGGCAATGCATCCCAAAGCAAGCCATGTCGTGCATGCAGCTGTGATTGGAAAGGCAGGGACAATATATTCATCAAGCGATGACAAGGAGCCGAAAAACACTGCAGCGCGTCCTTCCCTGGAAGTCTTAAAAGGGTCTGGGCTTACTAATATAACTGTGTGCATCGTGCGCTATTTCGGGGGAACGCTGCTGGGAACGGGAGGGCTGGTGAAAGCCTACTCGGATGCCACGAAGAGCGTCCTTGAAAAAGCAAGGACTGAGGAGCTTAAGGAAAAGGAAAGCCTTGCTCTTACATTCAGCTATGAGCACTACACTCTCTTAAAGCGCCTCTTTGAAGAACTTGGCATAAAGAAGGAAAGCCAGGAGTTCTCAAGCGCTGTTGAAATCAGAATCATAATCGAGAAGGACAAGAAGGAAGACTTCATTAAAAAGGCCCGCGAGATAGACCCTTTTATCAGGATCAGCGGACTGTGATCTTGTACTTTCTGCTCTGATCAATCAGGCTTTCCTTCTCTTCATCATGCCCAAAGTTATCCGGGCCTCTGTCATAGGACTCTATGAACTTGACCAAAAGTGCCATCACTTCCTCAAGCGCATCGCGCTCTATTTTATCAAGAGTGTCGTTTTCTGTGTGCGCAGGAGTAGCACATCCTGCCATTGCCGTAATGGTTGTGCTCCTGATTCCGGCTTTAGCAGCGCTTGCTGCATCAGTTGAGCCGCTGAAAAATGACAGCTCTCCTACCTTGATGCTGTAGCCCATATTGAAAGCCATTGATGATAGCTCATGCGCAAGAGAGGCATCGAGCTTTACAAGGCCATTTCCATCTAAGGAAAGGATGGCAAGGTCTTCCTTTTTATAAAGACCATCAATGTTGATGTTGATGACATCAGGGCCATAAGAGGCACTCTTATAGTACTCAGAAGACCCCTGGCATCCTGCTTCCTCCCCGTCAAAGGAGATTATCTCAAGAGAAGTGTTCTTAAGAGGCTTTTTCTTAAAGTACTCTGCAAGAGAAAGGCATACTCCGACAGCAGAGAGATTGTCTCCAACACCCGGGCCTGCAGATGAGGAAAACAGCGTATAGAGCCTGAAAGAGATTATAGAAAGAGTAAAGGAGATTGTGATGAATATAAAGGGAAAAAGTGTTGGAAGATTAAAGGCGAAAAACACTCCGCCAAGGGCCTCATACAGCATCAGAAACAGCGTAAGGATGCTGTTGTATATGAGCGTAAAAAGTGGAATGTAGATGTCCCTGATGTGATTTGGCCGTGTGTAGAGGTATGCTGAGTCGTGATGGCATGTAAGTATTACTTTTCTCTCTTTCTCTTCTCCGATCACAGCTTTTACATTCTCACCCTTTTCAGGCTTTACAAAACGCGAGAATACTCCTTTGGAAAGCAGTGCATCGCAATAAAAGACATAGAGAGAAAAGGCTTCAACAAGGAGCGCTATATATGGAAGCCCGAAGAGAAGAAAAAGAGAAGAAAGGGGAAGGAGAATGCTTATGACTTTAGTCCAGAGCCAGGCCCTTGATCTGTCGATATCGACTTCCATCTTCTCAACAGAGTCAGTGAACTCTGAAAGATATGAGGCAATCTTGTTTGCTGCCATGCGCGATGCTCTGGAGGCTGCTATCCGAGGTCCTGTCTCGCTGAGGCTCTTAATGTATGCGATGGCCTTATTCGTAAGAGCGTTGGTGCTTATGCTCTCCTTTAATACGTATATGGGCTTTTCCTGCTCTTTTCTTCTAAACTTAAACATCAGATTCATTATATGAGGAAGCTGTGATTTTCTCACTCCCCTTTTTACTTTCCAGCTCTGAAATGATATCCCTTGAGCTCATCTCTGTCCATATTGCCGGGCCTCAATCTGAATCGTGCCATATTGACAAATGAACCTCGTTTTTCTATATTGTGAAAGCTGACTTATGGAGAGATGTCCGAGCGGTTTAAGGTGGCAGTCTTGAAAACTGCTGTGGGGAAACTCACCGGGGGTTCGAATCCCTCTCTCTCCGAATTGGAAAGGTGCGAGAGTGGCCGAATCGGGCTCCCTGCTAAGGAGTTGACCTGGCAACGGGTCCGGGGGTTCGAATCCCCCCCTTTCCGAGATGAGACCATAGCTCAGCTGGATAGAGCATCAGTTTGCGGAACTGGGGGTCGGAGGTTCGAATCCTCTTGGTCTCGAGATAAAAGGAAAGATGTCCGAGTGGTCGAAGGAGACGGACTCGAAATCCGTTGTAGCCCTTTGGGTTACCGAGGGTTCGAATCCCTCTCTTTCCGCAAGAAGAATGAGTGCCTTGCGAGCGCTCATTTTTTGTTTTCCGAAGTGCATAAACGAAAAAAGGAAAGCTAATTCCTTATAGTGCAATGAGAATCCTGCCAGAGCTCATGACATTTTGATGTACAACATTCTAAGCGTTTTATGTTCCCTCAGATCTTACTTCCCCGAAAGCCTCATTCCGAAGCACTCAAGGCCAGGAAATGCCGGTTAATTCCTTGTAGTGCAATAAGATTCCTGCCAAGAGCTATGACATTTTGATGTACAACATTCTATGCATGAATTCTCATTTTTCCACAAAAACAGCTTTCCGAAGCTCATAAGTGCAAAAGTCCGTCTAATTCCTTGCTGTACAATAAGATTCTTACCGAAGCCTATGACATTTTGATGTACAACATTCAAAGCTTCTTTATCCCCTTCCCCAATTCCTGTTTTCCTCAAACTTCTCACATTTGCAT
>CAZHQL010000028.1:0-12332 GCA_964534915.1 uncultured Spirochaetaceae bacterium
TTGTGGCAGAGAACATTGGCTATGTCGAAGAGGTGCTTGAGTCTGAGATTGATGAGTATGTAGCCCAGAACATCGGATACGTTGATGAAAGAGTTGAAGCTCGAATCGACGCTTACGTGGCTGAGAACATTGGCTATGTAGAAGAGATGATCGAAGCTGAGAGTAACGAGTATGTAGCTCAGAACATCGGTTACGTTGATGAAAGAGTTTCAGCTGGCATTAACGCGTATGCATCTGAGAACATCGGATACGTCGACGAAAGAGTTTCAGCTGGCATCAGCGCGTATGCATCTGAGAACATCGGATACATCGACGAAAGAGTTGAAGCTGGAATCGATGCTTATGTAGATGAGGTGCTTCCATATGCTGGCGCTCTTGTTGATGAAAGGGTTCGCAAGTATATAGCGGAGAACGTTTCCTTAGAGGGCGATGTAATCTACATTACAGATCCTGATACAGCAGCAATCGATGCAAGAATCAACAAGTATGTAAATGAGAACATTGGTTACGTAGAAGAAATGATTGAAGCTGAAATTAGCGAGTATGTAGCTGATAGCATCGGCTATGTCGATGAGAGAATAGAAGCTGGAATTGAAGCTTTTGTAGAAGAGAATCTTGATGTTCTTGATGCTGTCATCAGAGCTGTAGTTGATGAGTATCATATTGAGGATGTGGCATCTTTTGATGAGGATGAGATAGTCCGTGAGGTTCTCAGGCGCTTGGAAGCTTATGCAGAAGAGACAGGGACAAGGCCATGGACGGTAATAAGTCCTCAATTCAGCTTTGATAACCCTGGAGCCCTTGTCAATCAGGACAGGAGTGCAGTCAGGGCAGCTGCCAGAAGCTATTTTGAATCCATTGTCGATTAATATCTGGACTTTTCAGGATATTCCCTCTTCCCCTGGAAGGGGGATTTTATTTCCCATGTCTTTCCGTTTAAGCCAAGGATGTAGTTCTCTGTAAGTATTACCTTCCCGCCTCCTTCTGGAAGGTCTATCGTGTACTGCGGCATTGCAACGCCGCTGACTCTCTTTCTAAGCTCCTTTTCGATTTCAAGGCCTTTTTCAAGCGAGCACCTCAGGTGTGCTGTTCCATCAACTAAATCTCCCTGGAACAGGTAGTATGGCTTTATCCTGTTGTTAAGGAGCTTGTATGAAAGCTCTTCAAGAACATCAGCGCTGTCATTCACGCCTTCAAGAAGGACTGCCTGGTTAAATGCAGGGATTCCAAGGTCGATTACGCTTTTTACAGCTTTCCGGGCCTTTTCATTCAGCTCTCTCGGGTGATTGAACTGGCACATCAAGAGAAATGGCGCACCATGCATATTCTTCTTTATGACATTCAAGAGCTCATGTGTGAACCTCTCAGGCTTTGATACAAATGCTCTTGTGCAGATGCGGTAAATAATGTCTTCTCTGGCATCTTTCAGCTTTGAAAGAAGAGAGTCAAGTGCGCTGTCACTTAATGTGAACATGTCCCCACCTGTGAGAAGGACTTCTTTTATCTCATTGTGCTCTTTTAAGTAAGTGATGGCATCATCGAGCTCAGTATCGCTTATATCATCATTTTTGGATGTAAAGCGGCGGCGGAAGCAATAGCGGCAGTAAGAGAAGCATCTTGATGTTATAAGGAGGGCCGCGCGGTTGCTATAGCGGTGAATAAGGCGCCCGGTAGCTGAGTGCCTTACTTCCAGAAGAGGATCCATGCTCTCAGAGCTTGTTGTGTTCTCATAATGCGTTGGAACGAATTCCCGTCTGATCGGGTCATCCTCGGCCTCGGGGTCTATCATGGAGAGGATATTGTCTGAGATGAGCATGGGAAGGCTTGGACCAGATTCTCTCCATTTACTTTCCTCCTCCCTTACTCTCAAAATCCTTGCCAGTTCTTCTATTGTCGCTACGCTCATGATGTGAATTTTGTAACTTTAGTCTCTTCTTTTCAAGCGCTCTATGGTAAACTCTCTTTCAAGGAGACTTTTAATGCAAGAAGAAAAAAAAGAGAAGAAAAGCCTTAAGGGCTATTGGGTTACGACATTCTTGATAGGGCTGGGGTTTTTCACCATGGGTCTCATGGATCCTTTATATGATAATTACGTTCCAATATTCCTGGGCTACTATTTAGAACAGAACAGCCTTATTGGGCTTGTAATGACACTGGATAATGTCCTTGCTATTTTCCTGATCCCGATATTCAGTGCTCTTTCAGACAGAACGAGAACTCCAATTGGCAGAAGGATGCCTTATATCGTAACGCTGCTTCCAGTTACAGCAGTAGTATTTGCGCTCCTTCCATTTTCTGCCTATAAGAGCCTTCTGCTGCTTATCATAACAGTATTCATGCTCAATATTGCAAAGCAGGCAGTACGCGGCCCTGTTGTTGCCCTTATGCCTGATATGGTCCCAGGCGACCTTAGAAGCGAGGCAAACGGAGTAATAAATACGATGGGAGGCCTTGCAACCATTCTTGGTACAATCCTCCTTGCACCCCTTATGGATATAAGGATCAATGTGCCAGGCCTTGGCAATGTGGACAAGATCCTTGCATTCCCTGTAGCATCGCTGTTTGTAGTTTTAGCTGTCATTCTTCTCTTTGTGTTCGTCAAGGAGAAAAAGAGCAGGGTAGCCACAAATGAAGAGAAGGAAAAGGATGCAAGCGTTCCAATTTTAAAGAGCCTGAAATCTGTTATAAGGGAAAAGGATAAGAGCGCGCTCTTCATTCTCCTCTCGCTTCTCTGCTGGTTCATAGCATACCAGGGGATACTTCCGTTTGTCGGCCTTTATACAACAGATGTGCTCGGAACAAGCCCCGGCATGGCAGCACTCTCATCTGGCATGGTAGGAATTGCGTATGCAGCCTTTGCAGTACCTTCAGGAAAGTTTGCGCATAAGCATGGAAGGAAAAAGACAATAAGATGGGCACTCGTTGCTCTTGTAATAATACTGTTCCTCATATTCGTGCATTCGCTCCTTACAGCTGGAATGGCATTCATGCCGCGCCTTATAAGCTTCTGGGCACTCTTGTTCCTCTTTGGCATATTCTGGGTTACAGTTGTTACAAACTCATTTCCGATGCTATGGCAGATGGCATCCTATAACACGATTGGAATCTACACAGGCCTCTATTACTTCTTCTCGCAGGCTGCATCGATTATAAGTCCGCCACTGGCAGGTGGCGCAACAGACCTCTGGGGATACCCTGCGCTCTTCATGTATGGAGCCCTTTTCATGTTCATTGCGTTCTTCCTGATGGGAAAAGTCACAAGGGGAGAAGTTGAGGAAGAAGGAAACTAAGGTAAAAAGATAGGCGGCTCAGGCCGCCTTAATCAGTTGTTCACTCTTTCAAGATACTCTTTTGTCTCTGTGTTGATCCTGACTTTCTCACCCTGCTTTATAAAGCCAGGCACTCTTATTCTCAAGCCGGTTTCCAGAACAGCATCCTTTGTAACTCCCTGGACTGTGTCGCCCCTTGCAGCATCCTCAGTCTCTGTAACAACGTAGACGACCTTGGATGGAATCTGGATCTCAAGAACCTGATCTTCCCACATCGTGATCCTGTAGCTCTCTCCTTCCTTCATCAGATACTCATAGCCGTCAAAGCTCTTCATGGGAACTTCAATCTGCTCGTAGTTCTCCGTGTTCATGAAGCTGAAGTTCTCCCCGTCGTTGTAAAGGTACTGGAAGTCCTTATCCTCAATCGTGATGTCCTCAGCATTATCCTGGCTCTTCATGGTCTCAGAAAGAGTCTGTCCTGTTGCAGGGCTCTTCAATTTCAGACGGACGAATGCACTTCCTTTTCCAGGATTGACGAATTCTCTCTCAACAACGAGAAATGGCTGTCCCTTGATCAAAAGGGCTGTTCCTTTCTCAATCTGTCCTGCTTTAATCATTTTATACCTCGTAATTTATTGCAAAAATTCCATGTGATAAGTTAGCAGAAGAAGAAGTTAAAGTAAAGGCATTTTACTCTCTTCCAGGTACTCTTCGAGAATATTGTATACATCGTTTTCATCAAGGCCGAGGCTTTCTGCGTATGCCCTGGCATCGCTTATGAGGCTCTCGTACACTGCGCGCTCTATGCCCTTCTTCTTTTCAACTATGATTTTTCCATTTTCAAGAGCAAGGCTTACCTTATCCCCGTCCTTGAGCTTCAGCTCTTCAAGAAGATTTTTCGGGATTATGATCATGCCATCTTCTATCGTTACTTCAAAGTTCATCTGATTATCTTCCTGAATGGAAAGGCAAGCACTTTCTCGATATTATCTATTCCAAGCTCTGCCATTAAAAGCCTGTCCAGTCCTATAGCAACTCCGCTTGATTCTTTCATATCAAGCTCTGTAAAGGAAAAGTCTGCCATTGGAATTACTTCTCCCGTTATGCCTCTTTCCTTTTTCAGCCTTTCATATTCATCTTCGTAGTATTTCCTGATTGCTCTTTTATCTGTTTCCTCAGCGTAGCAGTTTGCCACTTCTATTCCGTTTATATACATCTCCCAGCGCGCGCGATAAAATTCTCCTTTCTTCTTTGCAAGGCAGTTAATCTGCACTGGATAATCCTTAAGAATTACAGGACGCTCCTTTGGAAGGTTTGGCTCAACATCTGCTATGAATATCCTGTTGAACGTATCATCCCATGCTTCTCCTTCAGGGATAATGTGGCCCCTTTTTTCTGCCTCTTCTCTCAGAACTTCTACCTTTTGTGCCTTATCAAGGTCAAAATGAGAGTAGTTGTAGATTGCTTCCTTAACGCTCATTATTATGGGCTTTGCTGTAACATTTTCCTTAGCAGACTCGAGTGCTGTATCTTTAAGCATCTCATGAGTGAGCTCTATTGAGTCTTCTTCAGTGTAATTAAGAGTGTAGTACTCAAGCATAGTGAACTCAGGATTGTGCTGAAATCCAAGCTGCTCAGAGTTCCTGAAGCACTTTGCTATTTCAAAGAGCGAATAAGGGCTCTGAGAGAGCATTGTCTTTATAAAGATCTCGGGGGAGGGAATTAAATAGAGTTCCTTAGTTCCTTCAAACTCGCTGATAAAATGCGTTGAGAAGTTCTTTATCGTGTTCTCTGGAATGAGAGAAGGCGAAAGTGATGGCGTAAATACTTCTACATAGCCCCTGGCTCTGAAGAACGATCTGATATTCTCATAGAGCTCTGCTCTTTTCATTTCTAATGTAAAATCGAACATGGAAAACAGCATATTCGAAATGCTTTCTTACTTCCAGAGGCCGTTGCTAAAAGAGCCTTATTTGCTTAATATTTCTTGATATGGCTGAATACTCAACTTCAGAGAGAATATATGCGCTTGCAACAGCGTATTACCCGTCTGCGCTTGCTGTTATGAGAGTAAGCGGGGATGAATCAATTTCCTTAATTGCATCTATATTCTCAAATGGAGAAAAGCTCTTAAAAGCCAGGACCAACAGCCTTGTTCACGGGTATTTATCAGATCAAAATGGAAAGAAAATCGATGAAGTGATGATTGCTCTTTACCGTGAGGGGCACGGGTATACAGGCGAGGAAGCACTTGAGATAACAATGCATGGCTCTCTTGCGCTTATCAACAAGCTCTCGCTCTGTCTTGAAGAGATCGGATTCAGAAAGGCACTTCCCGGGGAGTTCACATACCGCGCTTTCATGCATGGAAGGATGGATTTAACTGAAGCTGAGGCTGTAGAAGAGATAATCAGCGCAAAGAGCGCAGAAGCAGCAGAAGCCGCTCTTTCGCGCCTTGAAGGGAACTTAAAGAATGCTGTTTTATCCATCAAGGAAAAGCTGGTTGATATCCTCTCTTCCCTTGAAGTTCAGCTTGACTATGCTGAAGATGAGATTATCGAGGACTGGCGCTATCCAGAGGAGAGCGTCAGGAGCATTGTTGATACTCTTACGCGTATTGCAGGTACATACGAGTCTTCTAAAGTGTACAGCCAGGGTGCAAAGGTAGTTCTTGCAGGACGGACAAATGCAGGAAAGAGCAGTTTCTTTAATGCGCTTTTAAAGGAAAACAGGGCAATAGTATCTGAAAAGGAAGGAACTACCCGCGACTATATAGAGTCAGAATGCGTGATAAAGGGAATTCCTGTGCGCCTCTTTGATACTGCAGGGCTGCGCAATGCAGATGAAGAGATTGAAGCTGAGGGTATAGAGAGGTCGCGCGCCCTGATGAGGCAGGCAGACTTAGTGCTCTACATAACAGATGGCACTGATGACAGCCTCCCTGAGCCGGACGATAAAACCCTCATAATATACTCAAAGCTTGATGAGGGGAAAAAGGGCCCGGGCATCTCTTTTTCTTCCGTTACGGGCGAGGGGATAGAGGATGTCCTTTCTGAGATTGAAAGGCGCCTTGGCACGAAAAAAGGATCTGAAGATGCTGTTACAATTGAGTCTGAGCGGCAGAGGAATGCTCTCACAGAGTGCTCATCAATCCTTAATGAAAGCCTTAAGAGCAAGGATACTCTCAGCATTGACCTGATGGCACTTTATTTTCAGAGCGCGATAAAGGCCCTCAGCCTCCTTATAGGAGAAGTAAGCACTGATGAGATTTTAGAGAATCTCTTTTCAAAATTCTGCTTGGGAAAATAGTGGTGTATTATGTACGATTATGATGCAATAGTTATCGGGGCAGGGCATGCAGGAATTGAGGCATCTCTTGCTATCTCCCGCATGGGCTTTAAAACGCTTGTAATCACACAGAGCCTGGATGCAATCGGGCGCCTCTCGTGTAATCCTGCAATCGGGGGCCTTGCAAAGGGAAACCTTGTAAGGGAGATTGACGCACTTGGCGGCGAGATGGCGCATTTAATTGACAGCACTATGATCCAGTTCAGGATCCTTAACCGCCGGCGTGGCCCTGCAGTCCAGGCATACAGGGCACAGGCTGATAAGTTCTCATACTCGCGCCTTGCAAAGGAAACTCTTGAAAAGCAGAGCTGTCTTGAGCTCTTTATGGATACAGTTACTGACATTTTAACTGAGAAGGAAAAGGCCATAGGAGTAATAACAGAGCGTGGCTGGAAGATATATGCAAAAGTAATTGTTCTCACAACAGGCACTTTCATGAATGGAAAGATATTCATCGGAAGCTATGAATGCCAGGCAGGACGCCTTGGCGAGGAGGCTGCGCTAGGACTTGGAGATGCGCTTCGGGAAAAGGGCTTTTCTCTAGGAAGGATGAAAACAGGAACTCCTGCCAGAGTGAGAAAGAGCAGCCTGGATTACTCACGCCTTGAAGTCCAGGAAGGAGAAAGCTATATGCGCCCGTTTTCCTTTTTATCAGAAGAGATTAAAAGGCCATCGCTTAAGTGCTATATAACATACACGAATGAAAAGACGCACCAGATCATACGCGAAAATATTAAATACTCGCCGCTTTATGGCGGAAAGATTGTAGGAAAGGGGCCGCGCTACTGCCCCTCTATTGAGGATAAAGTCGTGCGCTTTCCAGATCGTGAGCGCCATCAGATCTTCATCGAGCCAGAGGGGGAGAGAAGTGAGGAAATGTATTTAAACGGGCTTTCATCCTCGCTTCCTGAGAGCGTGCAGCATGAATTTATCCACACGCTACCGGGGCTTGAGAATGCAGAGATCATGAGGCCTGCATACGCAGTTGAATATGATTACCTTGATCCTTTAGAGCTCTATTCAAGCCTTGAGAGCAAGAGGCTTGGAAATCTCTATGTTGCCGGGCAGACCAATGGCACAAGCGGCTATGAGGAAGCAGCAGCGCAGGGCCTTATGGCAGGAATAAATGCAGCACTGCGCTTGGAAGGAAAGGATCCCCTTGTTCTAAAGCGGAGCGAAGCATACATAGGGGTACTCATCGACGACCTTACTACAAAGGGCACAAAGGAGCCCTACAGGATGTTTACAAGCCGCGCAGAGTACCGCCTTGTGCTGAGAAATGACAATGCGGATATGCGTCTTACAGACCTTTCCCCGCTTGCAACGGATGAAAGAAGAGAGGCCTTGAGAAAGAAGATTTCCCAGATGGAAGAGATAAGAAAAATCCTTAAAAATAGAAAGGAGAGGGGCAAGAACGGACTTGAGCTGTTAAAGGAGAGTGAAGTAACCATTGAGAGCCTCAGCATCCCTGAGTTGAATGTCTTTTCACACTCAGTAAAGGAAGAAGTTGAGCTTGATATCAAATACGAAGGCTACTTAAAAAGGCAGGAGAGGGAAATTGCCCGCTTTGAAAAGAATGAGAGTGTAGAAATTCCTGAGGATTTTGATTATAATAGCGTAGATGGATTAAGTTTGGAATCACGGGAGAAGCTGAAAGCCATCCGGCCAAAAAGCCTTGGACAGGCTGGAAGAATATCTGGGGTACGTGTTTCGGATATCGCAGTGTTGCAGGTTGCCTTGAAAGGAGAAAAAGGTGGAAGATCTGCTTTCAAAAGGACTTGAGATGTTATCTGTCTCATTCAGTCAGAAGCAATTGGGACAGCTGAAGACTATAGCAGATGAGATAATGCTCTTCAATCCTGCATACCGCCTTGTTTCCAACACAGACTGGAGTGAGATTGTCATCCGGCATATTCTTGATTCTGCTTCTGCTCTTCCTTATTTTCTCCAGCAAGGAAAAACCGAAATCGTAGATTTAGGATCGGGTGCGGGGCTCCCGGGACTTGTTCTCTCTGTCTTCCTGGAGTCAGAAGTTACGCTGTGCGAACGCATGACGAGGCGCGTGAACTTCCTTAAAGCGCTTGTTTTAAGGCTGGGCCTTGAGAATGTTACTATAGATTCCCGCAGTGCCGAGGATATCGACAGGAAATTCGATATAGTAACATCAAGAGCGTTTCATAAGCTCTCAGACTGCTATTCATTCACATCTTCCTTAGTCCGGGATGGCGGCAAGATGGTTCTTTATAAGGGAAGCAGGGAAAGCATAGAGAGCGAGCTGGATCAGTTGAAGAAGAAAGGCTACTCGCCACCATCTTCAATAGTGGAACTGAAGGTTCCATTCCTTCCTGAGAGGAGAAACCTTCTAATCTTGACTTGAGGTAGGCTAATGAAGAAAGGCGGCATCATTACAACGTTGTTTTCACTGCTTTTACTCTTGTATGGAGCAGTGCTTATTGCAGATTCATATGTAACTCTTCCCGGCGCACTTTTGCCGGTAATCACATTTACAGAAGAAAATATCGCGCTCTCATGGGGAGAGCATTCACTCCTTGTTCCAGCTCTTTTCTCCATCTTCGAGTCACTCATGATAGCAATATGCAGAAAAAAAAGATCTGGATACATCGTATTCTCTTTCTACATGTTCATCATGTATTTTACACTCATTGTCTTTACTCACTTAAGAAGAGGCATGGCTACTCCTGCATTCATCATGAGCCGTGTGGATTCATCTAGGCTCTCCCTCATCGGCCTTCTGATTGTCCTGGAGGCGCTACTTGCTTTCATAATCCTTTATGTTACTGCCCGCATCAAAAGGAAGGGCGATGATGATGGCGCTATAAACAGGGATTATGATCTTGATGAGCCTCTTTTCAGGGAAAAGGGCCCCAAAGTTAGCCGGAAGAAGATCAAGAGACAGCAGGCGCGCGAGAAAAAGAGAGAAGAGAAGCGCCTTGAGAAAGAAAGAAGCGCTGAAGAAAAAAGGCAGAAGAAGCTTGAGATGGAAGCAGAGGCTGAGGCAGAGAGGGCTGAGAAGGAAGTTGAGCGCGAGAGAGTAAAGGAAGAGAAGCGCCTTGAGAAGGCTGAAGCAAAACAAAAGAGAAAGGAAGAGAAAAGAGAAGAGAGAAAGGCAAAAAGGAAAGCTGAGGATGATGATGTAGCTGAAGCATTCTCAACTGAGGACCTCAATGTCGAGATGAAGATTCCTCCAAGGGCCATGAGCATGGACCAGCCGCTCTCGTTCCCTGATTTTGCATCCATTCCAAGGCTCAATACGATAGAAGAGCACTCAGAGGATCTTGATATGGTATCCCCTGATCCGCAGCAGAAGTTCAGGGATGCTCTGGGCCTTGGCAGAAGGGGAGAGGAAAGCTCCTTTTCCATTATGCATGAAACTGAAGACCATGATCTCAGGGAGAGGCCAAAGACAAACCACTTTAAAAAAGGCGGCATTATTGAAGCAGCGCTTGAGAGCATGAACAGCTTTAACTCAGGATCTGCCGCACCATCTGCTCCGCTTTTTTCTGATGAGAGCAAGAAGAAGGCAGGGGAAGGCAGCATCGCGCCAAGCGGGCTTTCAAAGGACCACCCGCGCTATAAGCTCTTTGAGTCGCTGAAAAATACTCCTTCGCAGAGCTTGAATGTATCTCATGTGCCTTCGATGCCCTTTGAGAGCACGGATGAAAGGGAGGCAATAGTTGACTCCTATGGCTCGACATATAAGAAGAGCGCAGAGAAAAAGAGTCTTTCAGAGCGCCTTGATGATATTAAAAGGGAGAGCATAAGCGCATCTGGTGCATATTCATCTCTTGCTCAGCCATCCTGTAAAGATGAGATAGAAGAGGATGAAGAGAGCATCATTTCACTCCCATCAGAGAGAAAGGCTGTTGCTGAAAATGTATTTGAAAACGAAGATAAAGTGATCTCAAGAAGGAAGGCCTCTCTTGATGCAGAGGACGAAGCTTTAAGAGCTGAAGATATTGAATCCCTTGACCAGAAGCACAAGGGAAAATACGATGACGGATCTGCGGAGGTCAGGCAGGAAAATGAAATCTATTACTCTGTAGGAATTGCCGGACTGGCATCAAACGATGCGGGAATGAGCGGAATCAGGCAGAGAGCAAGGATGAAATACACAGCTCCATCTGCAGACATCCTTCTTGAATACCCTGCAGCAGACCGCGAGATTGACGCTCTTACTGTGCAACGCGGGCAGCAGATCCTTAATACGCTACATGAGTTCAAGGTCGATGTGTCTCTGGACAATATCGTAAAGGGGCCTACTGTAACGATGTATGAGCTCAAGCTTGCAGACGGAGTTCCAGTATCAAAAGTAAAGGCAAGGTATGATGACCTTCAGTACGCACTTGGCGTAAGGAGCATAAGAATCCTTGCCCCTGTTCCTGGAAAGACAGCAGTCGGAGTTGAAGTTCCTAATATGAAGAGGGCCACAATAGGCTTTAAGGACATGCTTGAGCAGTTTTACAGGAATAAGGAGAACCAGAAGATGGCGGTTCCCATGATTCTTGGACGCACGATCACAGGCGAGCCGATCAGCATCAACGTTGCAAAGGCACCGCATCTTTTGATAGCAGGAAGCACGGGAAGCGGAAAGAGTGTTGGAATCAACAGCCTGATTGCAACGATTCTCTATACCAGGAGCCCGCGCGATGTAAGGCTGATGATGGTGGACCCGAAGGTCGTTGAGCTCAAGATCTACAATGGAATTCCACACCTTCTTACTCCTGTAATTACGGATGCCAAGAAGGTTAAGAAGGCCCTTGCATGGCTTACTGAGGAAATGGACAGGCGCTATGAGATGATAAGCCGCTACAATGTAAGGAACATCGAGGCCTTCAATGAGAAGCTCAAGAAAGACAGGCTTGCAGCTGAGAAGCTTCCATACATCGTGCTGATAATGGATGAGTATGCAGACCTCATGAGCACAATCGGAAAGGATATAGAGTACTATGTAGGGCGATTAACTGCCATGGCACGTGCTGTAGGAATCCATCTTGTCCTTGCTACTCAGAGGCCTTCTGCTGAAGTCGTTACAGGTACGATTAAGAACAATATCCCGAGCCGCATCGCTTTTGCGGTAGCCTCCGGCGTAAACAGCAAGATCATCCTTGATGAGATGGGCGCTGAGGCACTCCTTGGGAAGGGCGACATGCTCTATAAGACTCCATCGAGCATAGAGACGCTGAGAATCCAGGGTGCATTCCTTTCGGATGGGGAAGTTGAGGAGATAGTAGAGCAGGTAAAGATGAACGGCGAGCCTGAGTACCTTGATGACTCAATCTTCGAAGAGCATGAAGAAGAGAGCGAAATGTCAGATTCTGCTTTCCTTGGAATAGACTCTGAGGAAGAGGAGTACGAGAGGGCCAAGCAGATTGTATACGAGAAGAAGAGTGCATCAGCATCCTACCTCCAGAGGAGGATGAAAATAGGCTACAACAAGGCTGCACGCTATGTTGAGAGGATGGAAGAGGATGGCATCGTAGGACCTCCTAACGGAAGCAAGCCAAGGGAGCTTATAAAGATGGCATAGCCTTCTAGATCGCAGAACGGCATCGGTGTTCTGCTGTGGAGCACCGGTGCTGGTATGGGCGAAATCATGAAGAACATAGTCAAATTAGCTGTTCAACACTCTTATGAAATTCAAAAATGAAAGCTTCAATCTTGTCGATATAAGAATCAACCAAATTATCCGTTATT
>CAZHQL010000028.1:12342-14291 GCA_964534915.1 uncultured Spirochaetaceae bacterium
TTATTGCCTGAGGTTTCCAGCCTGAGATTATATCCATTTTATGAACAATCACATGCCTTCTTTCAAAAATCTCTCTAAAATCAGAATCCATTTTCTTGTAAGCTTTGCTCTCTGTGGCTTCTGATGGATATAAACTAAGAGCTAAACGTTTTATGTTGATTCCAACAAGCTGAGCAATTTCTTTTACAGCGTTCATGTTTATATATGAGGAGTTTTTGAGAGACTCATAAACCCCTTCTATAAAGGTTCTAGGAGTTCTGCTGGATAAATCAATTACTATATCCAGAGGTATTCTTATTTTCTTGCAAGATGGGGTTTGCCCTATCTCTTTGTTATATACCTTATATATGCATATGGCCTGAATCTTATGCAAATAGTAGTCTAATGTTGCACAAATCCATACTATTTGTGCCCTGGAAATAAACTCCTTGATTTTAACATCGTCATTATTTGCAGGATCATTGAACAAAGACCGCAACTGAGTTTTGTCCTTTATATCATCAATATGAGCCCTGATTTCAATTTTCAGCCCATTCAGTTCCGGGTCCTTAACTGGTCTGGTCTCTCGGGCATTAACCTTTCTCGATGATAACCCATCAGGCATTGTTCTCTCCTATTAGAATTTTTGCTAAGTCTTCATCTATTAAAGGAAATGCTCCATACTTGCCTAGCAGATAATTCTTTTCTGTATTTTCATCTTTCCTGATGTCTTTGAGTTCTGCCAGAGAATATAAATCGGTTGACTTTGTATTTGTCATTTCCGTGAACCAGATCTGATCGCGTCTTAGTTCGCTTAAATCCATTAACCTTTCGTTGTGAGTTGTAAATAATAATTGTGAACGATTTTTTACATCATGCCCTCTATTATTAAAAATCCTTAGCATCTGCTTAACTATTAAAGGGTGCAAATGAGTTTCCAGCTCATCACATACAAGAATTTTGTCAGAATTTAAAATATCTATGATAGGGGCAAGCATATCGAACAATTTTCTTATGCCCAAGGATTCTTCACTATAATCAATATCGAAATCTCTATAGCGAAATTTAATATCAACAAAATCTCCTTGTTTGCCTATAAAGAGATTTTTAAGCTGAGGAATAAAAGAGACAGGCAAATCAGTGCTTTGGATTGTTTTACTGTCAATTCTGGTATCCAGGGCATTTACATCAATTCCAATAGATTTAAAAAATCTGATATAGGAATTGTATACATCCGAGTTGGTGTTTATAGTTCTCGCTGAATAATTGAACCAGTTATTTGAAGTTTCATTGTATATAATCAAATCCTGTTTGAAGAATAAAAAAACATCCTCAACTTCTTTTGACTTTACATAGTTTGCACAGCAAGAGAGTAAAAGCTTGTTTGGTTTTACAAAAACCAATCCAGGCTCGAAGATTTTTTTATAAGCTGTAGCGATGCCATAGTCCTCTTCTGTTCTGTGAAAGATTTTCGATTTTTTATTGTTCGGGTAGAAATACAGATATTCTTCCAGAATCTTTTCGCTGTCTAACGAAACTCCATAAGCATACCTTATGCCATTTTTTTCCAATTGCATTTCATAGGCACTTGGCTGGTTTGCACACAGCTTATAAGGAAATCTTGGCAAAGGATCTCCTAATACAAAATTCAAACTGGAACATACTAGAAATTTAAAATAGCTCAGAGAGTCTATTAATGCGGTTTTACCAGAGCCATTTGCTCCATATATTAAAGCTTTTTTTAAAAACTTATTTTTCCCAAAAGCAATCAATTCTTCGCTATGCGATGAATCTTTTGTTGCGAGAAAGGAAAAAATGACCTCATCTCTGATTGATCTATGATTTCTGCATTTGTATTCTAATAACATAAAAACTCCCAATATTTAAAGATTTACATCTCTATTTTGTGAAATTTCTACAAATATAATACTTTAATATTTAAATAATGTCAATATTTTAGTAATTTCAGC
>CAZHQL010000029.1:0-14003 GCA_964534915.1 uncultured Spirochaetaceae bacterium
TAATCAAATGGCTTAAGAGCAAGCGTCAGCTGAAAGCGTCCATAGAGGGGATGAGATGATGATGCAAGTGCTCTCATTTCTGATATGTAAGAGCCAGAGAAGATGAATGTGAAAGTGCCTGGAAGAGACTCTATTTCTGCCTGGAAAACAGAATCAAGATTTCCATCCCCACAGGCTTTTTTCATGTACTGGTATTCATCAAGTGCGATGATGTATTCCTTTCCCGTGGCCTTGAGTGCCATTAACAGCGCGTGGATATCCTTAATCTCCCTGTAGAACTCCTCTCCTGTTTCTTCAGCAACAGCAGAAGAAAATCTTGATACAATCACATCATATTTTGACTCAGTTGCCATGAAATAGATAAAGCTCTTTTCACACCTTCTCTTTAGTTCTTTTAAAAGTGCAGTTTTCCCTACCCTCCGTGGCCCATATATAAGGATTGCCTTTGCCTTATCTCTTTCTTCTGAGATTACTTTTTCAAGCCTTGAAATCTCGCTTTCCCTGTTTCTGAACATTCTCATCTCCTGAAGAAAGGAGAGCATGCAAGGAAGGAAAAGAAAACACTAAAAAATAATTTAGTAAAAAATTATTTAGCATTTTATTTACTATGAGCATGGAAAAGGGGCTCCGAAGAGGCCCCGATCTTTAGTACCATGCTTTAATGCGCTCTGTCATTTTCTCTGCAGACAGCCCATACTCATGCATGAGCTCATCAGGCTCTCCGGACTGGCCGAATTCATCGTTTATGCCGATCTTTAAAAAGCGGCATGGCTGGTTATCAAGAAGGACAGAGGCTACTGCATCTCCAAGGCCCCCTATTACGCTGTGTTCTTCCATAGTTACAATGCAATGGCATTTTTCTATGTAGGCCTTAACAGTTTCTGCATCCAGAGGCTTTAACGTATGCATGTTTATAACAGCTGCAGAGAGTCCGTATTTTTCAAGAGCAGAAGCTGTCTTCAAGGCCTCAGGCACCATTATGCCACATGCAAAGAGAGCAATCTCAGATCCCTCCTTTAATACATTTGCCTTTCCGATCTTGAACTCCTGCTCTTTAAGTACTTCAGTTGCTGTGCGTCCGAGGCGCATATAGACAGGGCCTGAGTACTCAGCAATTGCAGCAACTGCTTTCTTTGCTTCATTTGCATCACTTGGTACAATCACAGTCATGCCGGGAATTACCCTCATCAGAGCAAAGTCCTCAATTGCCTGATGGCTTCCGCCATCCGGGCCTACTGTAAGGCCGCCGTGCGAGCAGCAGATCTTTACATTTGCATTTGGATATGCAACTGAGTTTCTTATTATCTCAAATGAGCGCCCGGCTCCAAAGAGTGCAAAGGTGCTGCAAAATGGAATGCAGCCCGAAAGGGAAAGGCCCACGCTCATTGCAACAAGATTGTTCTCTGCAATGCCCACATTGAAAAAGCGGTCTGGAAAGGCCTCTGCAAAAGTACTTGTATATGTTGCATGAGAGAGGTCTGCATCAAGAACGACGACTTTCTCATTCACTCTTCCAAGCTCTCTGAGTGCCTCCCCGTATGCTTCTCTTATCATCTTCATTTCTTTCTTCATATCAGCCTCCAAGCTCCTTAAGGGCTGCAAGGAGCTCCTCGTGATCTGGAACCCTTCCGTGCCAGCTAACCTCGTTCTCCATAAAGGAGACGCCCTTGCCCTTTACTGTGTTGAGGATGATGCAGTTCGGCTTTCCCTCCTCAATGCTCTCGTCAAGTGCACTGATAACCTCGCTAATATCATTGCCGTCATGGACCTCAGAGACCTTAAAGCCGAATGCTCTGTACTTATCAGCAAGGCTTTTCATGTCCATGATCTCTGAGCATGGCCCGTCAAGCTGAAGACGGTTGCTGTCTATGAGCACATAGAGGTTATCAAGGTGAAAGGCTGCCGCTGCAGCCGCAGCTTCCCACACAAGGCCCTCATTTGTTTCCCCGTCGCCAAGAAGGACAAACACACGCTCATCCTTTTTCTGCCTCTTTATTCCCAGTGCCAGGCCTGTTGCTATTGAGACGCCCTGGCCAAGGGAGCCTGTTGAGATTTCAATTCCAGGAAGCTTTTTAGAATCCGGATGCCCCTGGAGCCTTGAGTGGTATTTACGAAGCGTATCAAGCTCCTCTTTCGGGAAAAACCCTTTATCTGCAAGAACTGCGTATACTGCCGGTGCCCCATGGCCCTTTGAGAGGATGAAATGGTCGCGGCATCCCTTTGCACCGGGCGCAGCATTACGCATCTTATAATAATAGAGCGCGACAACAGCCTCAACAATTGACAGAGAGCCGCCGGCATGGCCGCTTCCTGCCTTTTCCAGCATGCAGAGAACGCTTTTCCTTATCTCTCTGCACTTAGTATCCAGATTTTCCATTTTTTACTCCTATTTGGGAAAATCAGATGCTGTCAGGATCTTCTAATAAATCTTCTGCAGCCTGTCTCATGTGGTTGTAGCTGGCATAAGAAGCCAGCTTCTCATCCCCATCGATTATGGCCTGCAGTATCTCTGTATGCGGCCCGACAGCATTCGCTGCATGGGCATCGAGGCGGAAACTTTCTTTCCTGAGATTGTCACAATAACAGTTTATTATCCTTACAAGGACCTCAAGGAGCTCGTTATGCGATGAGGACGCAATCCTGTCATGGAATTGAGCATCAATGCGCGCTATCTCAAGATTTTCCTTAGCCTCACATGCCTTCAGAAATTCCTTGTGTATATTATTCAGCTCCTCTATGTCCTTATCATTTCTGTTCTTTGCAGCCAGACACGCCACAATCGGATCAAAGTGCAATCTCACTTCAAGATAATCCCTGACCTGTACACCATGCATCTGAAACCAGCTCATCGGATCTGACAGCAGATCGATATCAAGAGAGCGCACGAACGCGCCCTTCCCGTTCTCAATCGATATGTAGCCGAGGGACTGAAGGCGCCGATAGGCTTCCCTGAGAGTGGCCCTGCTTATTCCAAGGCTCTGCGTCATATGCATTTCGGTAGGAAGCTTCTCCCCTTCTTTAAGATCTCCTTTCTTGAGGAAATCAATGATGCTGTCCACGGCAAGATCAACTACTGACTGCCTTTCCAATGGCCTCACTCTTTTCTCCTTAGAATGCATTCCCCAGCAAAAGCTTAGGTATGGTCAGGATTATGGACGGGAATACATTTATAAGAACAAGCACGACAATCATACCGATGTAATATGGTGTTACTGCCTTGAATGCTCTCTGGAATGATATCCCTCCTAATCGCGCGGTAACGAACAGGCACATGGCCATGGGCGGAGTGAGCAGACCAATCATAAGCGCATAGATGAATACTACGCCGAACTGAACCGGATGCATTCCGATGGCTGTGGCAATCGGAAGAAGAATCGGTGTCAGGATCAGAATGTTCGCATTCGTCTCCATGAACGTACCCATGAACAAGAGCACGATATTAATGAGAAGCATAATGATAAATTTGTTATTAGTCAAAGCAAAAATCGCAGCAGCTGCAAGCTCTGCAATCTTCTCCATTCCAAGAACCCATGCAAAGAGCTTGCCCGTTGCCATGAGAAGCATGACAGTGCCTAGGTTCTCTACTCCGATTTCAAAAACCTTCATAAGACTGCGTACTGTCAGATGCCTGTAGAGCAAGAATCCTACAATGAGCGAATAGAATACGGCAACAGCAGCAGCCTCAGTCGGAGTAAAGAATCCCGAGAAGATTCCTCCGATTAAAATAACCGGTGCAAGCATCGCTGGTCCTGCGTGATAGAGAGCAATGCCGCGCTCCTTCATCGAGCACCTTGCGTGCTTGGGATAGTTCTTCTTCTTTGCAAGGAAATATACTGTGAACATCATCAGAAGTCCCATAATAATCCCAACCGAGATTCCTCCCATGAACATCGATCCGATTGAGATTCCTGCCACGATTCCGAACATTACCATGGGACTTGATGGCGGAATGATGGGCCCGATGATAGAGGATGCTGCAGTAACTCCTACAGAGAAATCTGCATCAAAGCCCTCATCCGTCATGGCCTTGATCTCAATTGCACCAAGTCCTGCGGCATCTGCAACAGCAGAGCCCGACATTCCGGCAAAGATCATCGAGGAAAGAACATTAACATGCCCGAGTCCTCCTGTAATGTGGCCCACACACGTGTTTGCAAAGTTAAAGATCTTCTGCGTGATTCCGCTTGAGTTCATCAGCTCTCCTACGAGCATGAAGAACGGGATTGCAAGCATCGTGTATGATGATATTCCGCTTACCATCGCAGTGGGAATGAACGTCATCGATACCCCTGCTCCCGACAGAATATAGAAGAAACTCACAAGAATCATTGCATACCCTACAGGCACGCCTAAGAAAACGAAAATCAGGAATCCTAGAACAATCCACATATCAAGCCTCCATCTCGAGCTCAGTTTGCGTCCCGGGCAAGACCAGCTTCATAATGTCAGATATAAGCTGATCGAAGACGAAAATAGCCGTTAAAATCATACCGCAAGGGAATGCAAGGTACTGAACTCCCGATGGGAATGGAAGCACCATCATCGGAACGGCCATCTTTCTCATGGTGATATCAAAACCGTATTTAGCCAGATAGATTGTTGCTACCAAGACTAAAACGTCTATTATACAGCTCAGGGCCATATTAATCTTTTTGGGGATTTTCTCAACGAACACATCAATTCTTACATGTATTCTCTTCCTTGCAGCATATGCAAGGGTGAAGAATCCTACCCAGGCTGCCAGCATGATTGAGAGCTCCTCAATCTGCACAAAGGATACTCCTGTGAAGACCCTGCTTGCTACCTGGAAGAACACTATAGCAATTAAAACGGCAAGCAGCGTCATGGAGAAATACCTGTCAAAAATCTCAAGAGCATGAGTCACGGCTGAAAAACCTTTATATATTTTCTTGAACATGTAAACCTCTTTTTAAAAAGCTCTGCCTCTTTTTCTGGCAGAGCCATATAACAACAAAACAATCAAGGACTATTTAAGTGCCTGTATAGCCTCATAAGCACCAGAGGGGTACCTGTCTGCATTCTCTGCAAGGAGAACAGGAACGATTGCATCCTTGAAGGAATCAATATCAATCTCATCCTTTGTTACAAGAGTCATTCCCTTTTCCTGGAATGTCTCTCTCAGTTCAATTTCCTGCTGGTTAACCTGGGAGTTGTACCATCCGAAGCCCTCATCGATTGCTTCAGAGATTATCTTCCTGTTTTCCTCTGAAAGGCCATTCCACCAGTTGCCGGCTAAGAATACGAAGTAGTTGGTATACTGATGCTCGGTCTGCATGAGGTAGCTCTGTACCTGATAGAGTCCTGCCTGCTCGATATTTGCAAGCGGATTTTCCTGAGCATTTACAATACCGTTCTGAAGAGCTCCGAACAGCTCACCCCATGCTACAGGAGTAACGTTTGCACCCGTTGCCCTCCAGGATGCGATAACGCCAGCATTGTTTGGAGTTCTGAGCCTGACTCCCCTCATATCCGATACATTCGTAATCCTCTTTGTTGCAGTAAGATACCTTGGTCCCCTGAGAGCGATGGTATCAAGATATGCATATACATTGTACTTATCCATCAGCATCTGACCGAGGTTCTGTCCCATTTCAGACTGCCAGAACGCAGCAAGATGAGCCTGGGAGTCGAAGATGAATGCCATGTTGAAGAGCTCCATCCACTCTGGTACTGCCCAGTTGAAAAGCATCTCAGCATTTAAAAGCATCTCGTAGTTGCCTTCTGAGATACCCGTACAGAGATCCTCATCGTTATCACCAAGCTGGCCTTCAAGATAGAGCAGCGGCTTTATAGTCCCGTTTGACTTCTCCTCTATCAGGGATGCAATCATTCTTCCAGCTTCAGTAAGCAGAGCATCACTGTTATTTCCAACCATCCTGAACTGAAGGACTCCATCATCAGATTCTGAAGAACCGGATGCAAAAACCATAGGAGCCAGCATAAGTACTAATAAAGAGATAACAAAAAACTTCTTAAGCATAATTCCTCCTTTTGCTCGTCTGTAGGATTGTTATACAATCTTACAATCTGATGATAAGGCCGTAAAAAAAGAGTTGTCAAGAAATATTTACACTCAAAGGGATTAGGGAATAATAACGGGTCCACAAAACTAAACAAGAATACAAAATACTACAGTTATCTATGAAGATACAACATCCTATAACTATAATTATTAATTAGTGTTTCTATAGTATAATATGTAAACACTAAGGAGTTTTTGCATATTATACTTTACAAACTCCGCCATAAATCTGATATTATAATATAGAAACAAAACACCGGAGGCTTCTATGGCACTTGTAAGCGAGGATCAGATCATTAAAGTACTAAGGCAATATAATCCATGGTGGCGCTCAGCTTCAGCTATCAGAGAAGAGAGCAAGCCGCAGAAAAGACTTGCATATTATGAAGCCTTGAAAATCCTCAAGCACGATAGCATCCGGAGGTTTGTCGTTCTCTCAGGCATGAGAAGAGTTGGCAAGACTACCATCCTCTACCAGATAATCGAGCATCTGCTTGATCAGGGAATAAAGGCACAGAATATCATCTACATTTCATTCGACAATCCTGTTCTGAAGCTTGTAAATGCAAATGATATGCTCTCTATTTATGAATCTCTCTACCCTCTCGAAGGCACCAGGTATGTCTTCTTTGATGAGCTAGAGTACTCTGATGACTGGGAGCTCTGGCTGAAGGTAATCTATGATATGAGGAAGGATGTCCGCGTGGCAGCAACAGAATCTGCAAGCCCCACTCTCGAAAAGAAAAGCTCTGAGAGCGGAACAGGACGATGGAGTATCCTCAGAATCCCTACCCTGTCCTTTTATGAGTATTGCTGCCTCCTTAGCCTTAAAGAGCCCTCCCTCCCTGAGAACCTGAGCCTCTCAGAGCTTAAGAACATGAGAGAAAGTGAGCTTGATGACCTGATGGCAGGATTCGTCCCCCTTCAGAATCATTTTAACCGCTACCTCCTCATCGGAGGCTTTCCAGAGCTTGTGCTCTCGGGCGATGATGCGTATGCCCAGAGGCTCCTCAGGGAAGACTTTGTAGATAAGGTTATAAGACGCGACTTGCTTACGCTCTTTGGCATCAGAAACCCGCTTCTGATGGAAAAACTCTTTCTATACCTTGCTATGAACTCATCAGGGATTTTCAATGCATCTAATGCCTCAAAGTGCCTGGAGGATACATCCATCATAACGATTGAAAGCTACATCAAGGCACTTGAGAGGTCCAATCTGATATATCTAGCAAAGCCAGTGGATGTTGGAAGCAAGGGCGCGCTGAAAGGCAAACCCAAGATCTTCATCGCTGACTCTGGCATCCGCAATACTGTGTTAATGACTGACGATATTCTTTCAGACGAGAAGGAACTAGGGGCCCTGGTAGAAGGAGTTGTGTACAAGCATATCCTTTCTTGCTATCAGGGAAGAGCTGCAAGCATAGGGTATTTCAGAAAGGCAAATGCCAACCAGAGGGAAGTTGATGTTGTAATAGAGCTTCTCAAAGAGAAAATCCTCTGCGAAGTGAAATACCGCAACAGCTCAAACATTTCATCAACAGATGCCATCGTTGAGCTTTCACAGGATGAGAAAGCCGGTGTAACTGATGCGTTTTTAATCACCAAGCGCCTTGATGATTTTGGCCCCAGAGGGCACGAGACAAGGCTTCCGATTATACGCATCCCAGCCATCGCATTCCTCTACATCCTAGGAAAGAGAGAAGCAGAGATATCACGCTAAATGTTGTACATCATATCACCTGTGATGAAATCATAGTCCTTATCAAGCGGAAAAGAAAAACCGGATGCTGATACAAAACCGAAGTGCAGAGCTCTAAGAGAAGATGCCTTCATTTTCTCAAGCTCAGCATCATAGAGTTCCTTCGGCATTGGAGCACTTAAGTATTTCACTTCATAAAGACAGTATTCGCCATTTCTTGATATCGCGCAGTCAAATTCCTCATTCTTATGCACATCTGGATCATCATGCCAGTAACTTCCAATTGCCTTGATATCAAGATTGCCAAGGAGAGAAAAATACTCTCTTGCCTGGATTTCAAACCTCTTCGATATATAAGTTTCAATAGATGGCCTTATGAAGGCATCAAAGATGGCATCAGGAGAGTGCCGGGATGGCACTGTCCTGAGAGGATAGACATAGGCAAAATAAAAGCGTATGAGGTTGTCCTTTATCTCGTAGAATGTCTTTCTCTTATCATCCTTGCGGTTTATAGGAGAGACCTTTTCAAGGATTTTCATGGCAATGAGGCGCTTTATAATCCTGTCAAGCGTTCCTTTCACATCCTCTGCCATGGCATCACAAAGTTCATTGAATCTTCTTTTTGCATTCCCGATCTTTGCAAGCACTTCAAAAGGCATTCCTGTGCGCCCTACTTCCTGTAAGAGCACATTCTCTATAGCAAAGCGGACTCCGCTGTAAGGATCGATGAAAAGCCTCTTGATATTCTCTTCAAGACTAACTCTCTCATCCACCCTTTCAAGAATGAATGGATAGCCACCAAAAACTGCATAGAACGCGATTTTGTCCCTTACGCTCAGAGAGGGATAGAAAAGCGATGACTCAAGGTAATTGAATGGAGAAAGTTCTATTACGGTTTTCAGGCGGCTGAAAAGAGGATTCCCATACTCAAGGAGCTCTTTCATCACAGTAATGTACGAACCGCAGAGCAAGAGCGTAATATTACCCTTTATGGAGTCGATAAAGCGCTGCATGTATGAGTCTATTACGCCGCCTCCTTCTGTTTCCCTTAAGTACTGGTATTCATCTATTGCAACGACAATGCGTGCCCCTGTCCTGACAGATTCAAGGATTGATAACAGGTCAAAGAGATCCCTGATGCCTGAGGCATAGGAAATGCCCGTTGCATTTGCCACGCTTCTGGCCAAAAGCTCTGTGTTGTAGGCAAAGCTGCCCTTTATGCATTCATGATAAATCAGAAGAAAATCATCTGTTGAGAATGCCTCCGCAATTAATCGTGATTTACCAACCTGCCTTGGCCCGAACACAAGGATTCCCCTGTTGCTTAGGGCCCCTTGTCTCAAAGCCTTGAGTTCCTTTTCACGCCCTATGAATCTGTTCATGGTGATAGTTTATCATAAATGCCTTAAAAAGCAATCACTAGTGATGGCATCTCTTGTGATTGTTAATGCCAGGGACAAGGAAGGTGCGACAGCTCTCATACATGCCGCTTCTCACGCCTGGAAATCTGAGGTTATCACAGCACTCATTGATGCTGGCGCTGATACCGAAGAGCGGGACATTAATGGCAAGACAGCTCTCATGCTGGCAGCCTTTTCACGCTATCAGAATCCAGAGATTTTCAAAGCTTTGATTGAATCTGGTGCAGCTATCAAGGCTAAGGACAATGATGGCGCGACAGCTCTTATGCTGGCCGCTTCACACAATAAGAATCCTGAGATTATCACTTCACTCATTAATGCCGGTGCAGATATCGAGACATGGGACAATGATGGTGCAACAGCTCTTATAAATGCTGCCGCCTTCAATGAGAACCCAGAGATTCTCAAAGCTTTACTTGATGCCGGTGCCGATATTGAAGAGAGGGACAATGATGGCTGGACAGCTCTCATGAATGCCGCCTCATTCAATAAGGATTCAGAGATTCTTAAAGCCTTGCTTGATGCAGGCGCAGATATTGAGGCCATGGACAATGATGGTGCGACAGCTCTCATGAATGCCGCTCGTCTTAGTGAAAATCCTGAGATTATCAAGATCCTGCTTGATGCAGGCGCAGACCCCAATTCCCAGGATGACGATGGAAACCGGGCTATTGATCACATGGACAGTGATAGCCGCCTTTATAAAAGTGAAGCTTACTATCTCCTCTTGGATGCGAGTTCCCGCTAACAGAAACTCCCTAAGGCCATTTCGTTTGAATTTCTGCTATTATAAAGACAGGAGGGAAGCCAATTGCCTTACAGAAACGAATTCGAAAGGACAGTTCTTGTTAGTGCTGTTTTGGAAGGTACAACCCCAGAACGCATCAAGGCCTTGATTGATGCAGGCGCAGATGCCAATGCCAGGGATAATTTTGGCTCGCCAGCCCTCATGCTAGCCTCAATGTTTAATGACAATCTTGAGAATGTCATAGCCTTAATTGAAGGGGGCGCAGATGTCAATGCCAGGGTTAATAATGGCTGGACTGCTCTCATATATGCCGCTCGTTTTAACAATAATCCTGAGGTTATCAAAGTTTTGACTGATGCTGGTGCTGATACTGAAGCCAGGGATAATGAAGGCTGGACAGCTCTCATGTATGCCGCTCGTTTTAGCAATAATCCTGAGATCATCAAAGCTTTGATTGATGGCGGCGCTGATACTGAAGTCAGGGATAATGATGGCTGGACAGCCCTCATGCTAGCTGTAGCGTTTAATGATAGTCCTGAAAATATCATAGCCTTAATTGAAGGGGGCGCAGATATCGAAGCAAGGAACAAAAATGACTCGACAGCTCTCCTTTTGGCAGGCGCATACAATAAGAATCCTGAAGTTATCAAAGTCTTGGTTGCTGCAGGCGCTGATATCGAAGCTAAAGACAAGCTTGGCTGGACAGCGCTCATGGTGGCCGCAGCGAAGAATGCCAATCCAGAGATTATTACTACGTTGATTGAAGCTGGTGCTAATATCGAGGGAAAGATTCAAACTGGCCATACTGCTCTTATGTTAGCCGTAACGAATAATAACCATCCAGGGATTATCACGACATTGATTGACGTAGGATCCGATATCGAAGCAAAGACCCAAAATGGCTGGACAGCTCTCATGCATGCCGCTCGTTTTAGCAATAATCCCGAGGTTATCAAAGCTTTGATTGATGGCGGCGCTGATACCGAGGCCAAGGATAATGATGGCTGGACAGCCCTCATACTAGCCGCTCAATTTAGCAATAATCCTGAGGTTATCAAAGCTTTAGTTGATGCCGGTGCTGATATCGAAGCTAAGACCAAGTATGGCACAACAGCACTCATGCTATCTGCTCAATTTAGCAAGAATCCTAAGATTATCAAAGCTTTAGCTGATGCCGGTGCTGATATCGAGGCCAGGGGCATTAGTGGCATGACAGCGCTCATGCTGGCTGCAGAGAAGAATCTCAGTGCTGAGATCATCAAAGCCTTAATCGAGGCCGGTGCCGATTTTAATGCTACGAACAGTAATGGCTGCACAGCTCTGATTTATGCCGCATGGAGAAATGACAATCCCGATATTATCTCAGCACTAGCTGCTACTGCGACTAATATTGAGGCCAGAGCCAAAAATGGATGGACTGCTCTCATGTATGCCGCACGTTATAACGAGAATCCTGAGATTATCACCAGATTAATTGAGGAAGGTGCTGATACCGAGGTCAATGACAACGAGCTCAAGACAGCTCTTATGTTAGCCTCAAGGTCTTATGGCAGACCCGAAATCATCAAAGCTTTGGTTAATGGTGGCGCTAATACCGAGGCCAAAATGAAAAACAAATGGACAGTTCTCATGCAAGCCATACAGGGAAATGCCCAGCCTGAAATTATCAAGACATTAATTGACTGCGGCGCAAAAGTCGATGCACGGGATAGGGAAAACTGGACGCCGCTCATGTGGGCAGCCCGTTTTAACACGCATCCTGAGGTTATCACAATCTTGCTCGAGGCCGGAGCAGATATTGAGGCCAAGAACAAAGAGGGCAGGACTGCTCTCATATGGTCCGATATGAATGAAAATCCTGAGATTTTCACTACATTGCTAGAAGCCGGGGCCGATGTCAATGCCAAGGATAAACATGGAGTGACTGTTCTCATGACTTTCTCCGGATATAACAAAGACCCTGAAACCGTCAAAACCTTAATTAATGCCGGAGCTGATGTCACAGCAAGGGACAGTGTGGAGTCGACAGCACTCATACATGCCGCATATTCTAGCAAGTGTTATGAGACTATCATAGTATTGCTTGAAGCCGGGGCCGATATCGAAGAGAGCGACTGGAGTGGTTATACACCGCTCATTCAGGCCGCTTCATACAATAAGAATCCTGAAATTGTCAAAACCTTGATTGACCTCGGAGCTGATATCGAAGCCAGGAATAAAAGCAACGAAACTGCTCTCATGCTGGCCGCTAAACTCAATAATAATCCTGAGGTTGTCGCCGCATTAGTTTATGCAGGCGCTGATACCGAGGCCAAGGACAATGAAGGCAAAACAGCCCTCTTCTGGGCTATAGAGGCTAAAGACCATCCTGAGAATATCCTGGCCTTGATTGAGGCAGGCGCTGATGTCAATGCCAAGGACAATGAAGGACGAACAGCCCTCATGCATGCTGCTGCGTATCACAAGCCTGAGTTTATCTCGGCATTGCTTGATGCAGGGGCCGATATCACGGAGAGGGACAAGGATGGCATGACAGCTCTCATGCATGCTGCAAACGATCTTGAATCCATCACCATATTGCTTGATGCAGGTGCAGATGTCTATGCCAGAGACAAGGATGGCATGACAGCGCTGCTCTGGGCCGCACGTCATGGAAGGAATTCTGAAGCTATCATGGCTTTACTTGATGCAGGCTCTGATATAAAGGACAGGGATTACTACGGCAAGACAGCTCTTATACATGCTGCTACGGATGCTGTCTTTCCAGAGAGTATCACCACACTGCTTAATGCTGGTGATGATATCGAGGCCAGAACTGAAAACGGGATGACCCCTCTTATGTGGGCAATAAAGGATAATGGCCGTCCTGATATTATATCAGCCCTGATTGATGCCGGTGCTGATATTGCAGCGAGGGACAATGATGGTAAGACAGCTCTCATGCATTTTGCTTTATCTGATACATCGGATTTGCATCCCATAAAGATATTGAATGCCTTATTGGATGCAGGCGCAAATCCTAATGAGCGTGATAAATATGGAAAAAGAGCCATTGATTACATTGACAGTAGCAGACCTCTTTATGAAAAAGAAGCTTACTATCTCCTCTCGGAGGCAGGTCTCCGCTGAATAGAAAGAAGACGCCTTACTCACGAGACAGAAGCTAGGACATTTCACCTACTCTTGGGTTGGCAGTGCAGAGGCCTATAAAGGTAAGGTTTTACGCTTGAGCACCTGCCATTCTCAAGCACTTTGTCTTTTCTTTCGGGCATGACATCTCTTGTGCTTGTTTGGGATGGTTAGCTCAATTAATGCATGTCTGGAAACACTGAAGAAGATTGTTCTTCAGACTGATTGCGCTGCTACTCAACTCTCTGTCATCAGCCTTAGCATATTCATCCCAGAGAAAGCAGATTTCCTCTTCAAAGGCAGTCCTCGTATCTTCTATGCTTTTCTCACAGAGATTGATATCAAAGGGCGGATATGAGGCAAGGTAATAATCCTCTTCTTTCCATATATCCAGCGTGATATTAAAGTCCGCTTTCAGGAATCCATTGCCATATGGGATTGTATTTACCTGTAATGACGCAATTATCATCTTATTGTCCATCGTCTTCGGCCCTCTTTATCAAGCAAGGCAATCAGCTACTTCACCTATACTCCCTGTCTTTAAGATAAAGCTGCATGGCTTATATCGTCAATTTCTGTTAATATAAGTCAGGCGCAAATTCATTGTTTTAGTGAAGTTACAGGAGAAAATGACAATGCCCAGCATAGATAAGAAAGAAATAGCAAATCTTCTGAAGGGTGTTTCAAAGAAAAAAGCGACGTCCAAACACATTAAGGCATTGCTCTGCGCAGGCGAAGATATAAATGCCAGGGACGAAGAAGGAAAGACAGCTCTTATGCATGCAGCCTCTTCATATTCTGCGACAGCTGAGGTTATCAAAGCTTTGATTAATGCCGGTGCAGATATCAATGCCAAGGACAAAGAAGGAAAGACAGCGCTTATGCATGTAGCTTTTTCATTTTTTGCAGACCCTGAGGTTATCAAAGCTTTGATTGCTGCCGGTGCAGATACCAACGCCAGGG
>CAZHQL010000030.1:0-13936 GCA_964534915.1 uncultured Spirochaetaceae bacterium
TTACCATCACAAACATATTTAGACAATCTTCTCGGGCAGAAGCGTAAAAGAGACTCTTCGAACTTAAATATAGCACCCCCTTTTTCTTTGAGGTATTTTCAACTGATACCTCCCCTCCTCTTACATATACCTGCCCCCTGAGCAGAACACAGCAGAAGCTTTAACAGATAGGGCCTTTGAGAATCTAGATTACGTAACTTTCTCTTTCCAGAGGCTTAATATACTCTGTAATCATATACTTAAGCTCAGGATTGCCGTTCAGACATTCTTCAGGGAGCTTATAATCATTCCATTTGATTTCATATTCACCTTCAAGCGTTATGATTGGATAATTATCTTCATTCTCATCAAAAATAGCCTTTGTCTTTGAATCCTCAAGACTCTTGCTATCCATTCGTATCTGTTTCAGGTTCTTCTTTTTTTCTTTGCTCTGCTTCCCTTTGTGCTTTATAAATTCAGAATCCACCCAGATCCATTTTGCGCGCTCTCCGCTAATGATGGTCTTTTTATCCTTCCTAGGATAGATGAGAAATTCCTTGCAAATAGCCTCTTCATCTTCATTGGAGCGCTCTTCGTACAGTAATGAATCATTTGTAAGAATAACGGAATATCCGCGCACTACTTTCTTCTCAGACATGTTGAGCTTGATTTTACCTTCTACAAGATGCTCTAAACGCTCTACATCCTTAAGAAAAGCAATGCATGAAAGATTGTAAGCTCCCTGAGGAAAGAGCTTCACAGCCCCTGATGTACCCTTGTATTCATAGTACTTCCTATCAGCTGATGCTCCCTTTATCTTGTATTTCAGCTCAATAGCAACATACTCATTTTCACCTATCTTAACAACGATATCGGTATAGACCTTCTTTTCCTTATCCTCATCATACGAAAACATCTCGAGGTAAACCTTTTCGGGGTAATTCTCCTTAAGCTTGCGTGCCAGTTCCAGCTGGAAATCAAATTCGCTCGAGAATATCATCTTCTTTTCCGCAAGAGCATCAATACATGATTTCAGATAATCATAATCGAATATTTCCGTCTCCTTTAAACCGTTTTCCATTTCCTCTCCATATCGAAAATAATAGCGATCAAACCGTCATTACATATGCATATTTAAGTCAAACAACTATATTTCCATTACTATCAGCTTTTTTGAACAAGCCACTGAGGCAGTCGATAATCCCAATCAGAGTTGGTATTCCAGTCCAGCAGAAGAGTATGCATAGAATACCTGAACCCGTTTTTCCAGCAAAAAATTTCTGGACGCCTAATGATCCAAGAAAGAATGCAAGAACACAGTAGGCAACCTTGTTCACAACAGATCTTGTATCGGGATAGGATGCTGATGTCACTGGTTGTCTAACAACGGGCGATTCTACCTTGCCAATATCTGATATATTGATGTTTACCGAGGGCGCAGCGACAGGCTTTGCTTCATAATCCTTCGCAGCATCTTTCGCCTCCGCCTGCTCTTTTTTCTCAGGCACGATCTTATGAACCATCATCATGGAATCACTCTGGAAGAGCTCAACAACATCTCCGATTTCGGGAGTGAAATCACAGTCTTCCCTTCTTGCCTCTCTAAGTCCGCCATCTTCCATGCCGATTAAAACCTTATCATCGGCAATCTTTACAATCTTGCCTGTCATTCTAACACCTCTGTAGATGATTCTTGCTTTGCCTTTAGTTTCGCATTTCTCCTCATTCTGATTTCTGGCCCGTTCAGCACCGAATAGATGATTGTACACAGAACAGGAATTGCCGAGATAATCACAATGTGGAATCCGAATGCAAGGTTTGCAGTGAGCCAGTAGCCATCAAAATTCAGAACGCTTATCACAAAGGCAATTAACCCGTTGAACGGAATCCATATGCCAGCGCACCCAAGAATTATCAGTGCCAGATATATCACTATGCTTATGACCAGGAAGATGGCATTATTGGTAAACATCGCAGAAAAGATTTCTCCATATGTTCCCTCTCTCGAAGTCACAAGATCCGAGAATATGCTCTTATATGTCGTAAATTGCCCCGAAAACATCGAAGAAACGAGGTCGTCCATGTATGTCTGCTTGCTGGACAATGAGAAGAACGCAAGATAGCAGAAGGCAGCTATCGCAATAATCAAAAACACAAATTTGGGCCTGAAACCCTTCATTCAAATCCTCCTGAAATAGATTTAGTTGGTATTGATAATTCTTCCTGACAGAATTCCCTTTACCAGAAAGCCCAGCCCTCCTATCTTCTCAGAGATTCAATCGAATCATCTGCTTACAGGGAAAATCACCATCTACCATCCTCTCGACTTTGGCCTTTTCTTATGTGAAAGAGTACCCCCCCCCCGTATAGTATCGTCAATGTTTTTTTACCCCGTGCCGATACTTTGAGAAAAATTTGTTTTACATTTCTGGGCTTTTGAGCATTTATTTATATGAACGAATTATCACGAACTCTTAAGGAAATCTTTCATTTAAGCTATTTAAAGCCGATGCAGGAAGCTGTGATTCTTCGAATTATCGAAAACAGCAGGCGCAGGGAGAGAAGCGACAGCATAATAATTTTGCCAACAGGGTCCGGCAAAAGCCTCTGTTTCATGCTGCCTTCAGTATTACTTTCCGGCTACACTGTTATCCTCTATCCGCTCAGGGCCTTGATGAATGATCAGGCAAAGAGGTTTGAAGAGGAAAACATTGCCTATGCCATGATTAAAGGCGGCATGGAAAGAAAAGAAAAGCAGGATGAGCTTAATAAGCTTTACTTGAGGAAGGCACGCATCCTTATAACGAACATCGAAAGCCTTATAATCCTGATGGAACAAAAAAGAGCAGATTTCCTCATAGGAAACACTGAGCTCTTCGTAATTGATGAGGCACATACTGCTGTTACATGGGCTGAGAGCTTCAGACCATCATTTCAGAAGCTTAATGAAATGACTGAGATAATAAAGCCTCATCAGCGCCTCTGCTTCACAGCAACTGCTGATGAAGCAATCCTCAATGGCCTGAAGCGTGATGTTCTTAAAAACGACAGGGCATTCATACTCCGCCTCTCATCTGACAGGGAAAACATATTCTACAGCGCCATAAGGACGCTCTCAAGAAAGAGGGATATCTGCAGGATACTTGAGGCCCCTGTAAGCCGCCCTGCCCTTGTATTCTGCTCATACAGGACTGAGACAATCGAGTATTACGACATCTTTAAAAAGACATTTCCTTCCTTCTATTACCACGCAGGGCTCGAGAAGGATGAGAAAGTAAGGATAGAAAACGAATTTCTAGCATCATCCGATGGCGTTATGTTTGCAACCAATGCCTATGGCATGGGTGTTGATAAAAAAGACATAAGGACCGTAATACACCTGCACGCTCCATGCGTTGCTACAGCTTTTCTGCAGGAAGCAGGAAGAGCCGGGAGGGATAATAAGGAAAGTAAAAGCATCGTACTCTATTCAGAGCAGGATAAGGATGGCCTTATAGACATCTTCAAGGGATGTGGATGCATCAGGAAGAATCTTCTGCTTTTAATGGGTGAAGAATACAGCGACAATTGCGATAATTGCTCAGCATGCAAGGCAAACAGGCCTCTGGCGGCAGGAGAGAGCGCAATAAGGAACACGCTAAGGCATTTTCCGCTCCTGCTAAGTGAGAACATGCTCATAAAGATACTGAAGGCAAAAGCCCTAAGGTCATGGAGCGAGGGTGAGATAAGAAAAGCGCTGAGGATCCTGAAAAGCGAGAAGAGCATCAAGAGCATCCTGACTCGTCTCTACCTGACTCGCCGATGATTGTCCTTAGATGCCCCTTCTTGCTATGATTGAACAAAAGGAGAGATGCAATGTTTGAGAAGCTACACGAGAAATACCCTCTGCTCTATGGAAGAAACTATGATGAGAAAAAGATGGACGAGCGCTTCTCCTCTCTTATCAAGCGCCATAAGGAGCTCTTTAGGAGGGATGACATCGCTTTATTCTCAGCAGCAGGAAGAAGCGAGATTGCAGGAAACCACACAGACCACAACCTAGGGCTTGTAATCGGAGCTGCGATTAATTTAGATACCATCGCATGCGTATCGCCTCGCGATGATAAAACTGTCATCATCGACAGTGAAGGCTTTCCCGTTGTTAATGTAGATATCTCAGACTTAGCTGTTAAAGAGGAAGAGAGAAATACTACAGAAGCTCTTGTAAGAGGCATTGCCAGGGCCTTTAGGGACAGGGGCTACAAAATCGGCGGCTACCAGGCAAACACAAGCACGAGTGTTTTAAAAGGCTCAGGGCTATCAAGCTCTGCTGCAATTGAGGTCCTTGTTGCAGAGATCTTCAACAGCCTCTATGCAAATGATGATTTAAATCCTGTTGAAATAGCAAAGATCGCTCAGTATGCGGAAAATGTGTACTATGGAAAGCCGAGCGGGCTGCTGGACCAGATAAGCTGCGCACACGGGGGCATCGTGGGAATAGATTTCAAGGACCCTGGGAATCCTTTAATTACCCCGCTTGAAGCAGACTTCGAGGAAGCAGGGTATGCCATGATAATAACGGATACAAAGGCAAGCCATGCTGACTTAACAAGTGAATATGCAACAGTCCCTCCTGAGATGAGGGCAGTTGCAGCATATTTTGGGAAAGAGAACCTCAGGGAAGTTGAATACAAGGACTTTGTAAAGAATATTGCAAGGCTCAGGGAGAGCATCAATAACGACAGGGCAATCCTCAGATCCTACCACTTCTTTAAAGAAAATGAGCGCGTCTGGCTAATGCTGAAAGCCCTTAAGGATGATTCAATAGATGCATTTTTAATGTTAGTTGATGAATCTGGTGCCTCATCATACAAATACCTTCAGAATGTATACCCCTCCTCTTCTCCTGATAGCCAGGCTCTCTCTATTGCACTTGCAATGAGTGATGACGCTCTTGAAGGCGACGGTGCATGCCGCGTGCACGGCGGGGGCTTTGCAGGGACCATCCAGGCATATGTTCCACACTACCTGATAGATTCCTACACTGAAAGGATGGAAAGCATATTCGGCAAAGGCTGCTCCAGCCGAATAGAAATCAGAAAGGCACCGGTTTCAAGGATTTACTAAGGGATTTTCCCTTTTCTTTTCTGCCCTGCTCTTCTATTTATTGAAATTGATTTTTCATTCCGGATTCAGAATGCTGAAATGAAAATCCGCCAGGCCTGGAGAAGACAGACCTGACGGCAAAAGCTAAAGTGCTTTTCTAAGGGTTGTGAGCGAATTTTCATAAGCTTCTCTTATCTTTGAGCAGCTCATTGATAACTCTTTGGAAAGCATTCTCTTCGTTTTCTTCTCCTCTCCAAATGATCCTGAGAGGCTTTTAACGATGTAGGATGCCCTTTCGCCCAGAGAGTTAAGCGTGTCCTCCATTTTTTCAATGAGGATTTCCTCCTCTGCTTTCGGAGAAAAGTCCTCAACTCCAAGAAAGTCCAGAAAGGATGCATCTAAGGAAAGGGTATTGGAGCAATACCTCAGATGCCTGAGCTTGTTTATGCTTGATGCGCTGAAGCCTGTCTGGCGCGAAATCTCATCATCGGATGAGCATGTCGCCTCAGCCTGGTCAAGCTTTCTGATCTGCTCGATTCTGTATTTAGGAAATCTTATAAAGCGCGAGTAATCGCTTAGGAGCTTTCTGAGAGCCATCCTGATTCCATTTTCAATAAAGGATGAGAATGCATTCCCCTTTTGATCATCAAATGCATCAAGCGCATTCATGCACCCGATTCTCGCTTCCTGCAGAAAGTCATCAAGCTCAAGGGATGAAGAAGCAGATGATGCATAATACTGATAAGAAAGCTTGCAGATCAGGGGCTCATATGCTTTGAGAGTTGCTTCAATTTCCTTTTTTTCTGTTTTCATTTTTTTCCTCAATGAAATTATTGCACACATAGTTGGACATATAGTGTCCAAGTAAAAAACTTTTTAAAAAATTTTCCTTTTCCCTTCGGGCTTTGCCAAAGCTATGGTAAAAAGCTATAAGGAAGGTTTGTACACATAATGTATGATAAGGACATAGAGGCCCTGAGCGCGCTGTATGAGAAGAAGAGCTTTTGCGCATCAGCAGAGGCACTTGGAATAAAGGAGTCAAGCTTAAAGAGCAGGATTGAGGCCCTTGAGAAGCGCTACAGGATAAGGATTCTCCTTGGCATTAATGAAGGGGATGCACTTTTCTCTCCTGCAGGTGCATCCCTTGCAGAGGATGCCAGGTTCATCATGAGATACGCAAAAACAGCGCTTGAAAACGCAGGGAGGCTGGAAAGAGAATATGATGAGTCAGTGAAGATCGGATCTGCATTCATGGCACCTGAGAAGGAGATATACAGTCTTCTGGAAAAGAGAGGTGAGGATTTAAAGGACATCAGGATCAGGACTGCTCATTTCTTCTCCTCTGAGGATGCACTCAAGGGCCTTGGAAGAGACGCTGATATACTGGCAACGCTTTTTGATGAGAGAATGCTGAAAAAGCACTCCCTTGGCCAGATAGAGCTCAGACGGGAAAAGCTCATGCTCGCGCTCTCTTCCTCCTCTGATCTTATTGATGTTCCCATGCTCGACATTGAGGACCTCTATGGCAAGAAGATATATATCTACAGGAAGGGATACTTAAAGGCTTTTGATCAGCTCAGATCAGATATTGCAGAGTATCATAAGGAGATTGAGGCTGTATCGTATGAGAGTATCAATGCAGAGCTTGAGATAAAAATCGAGGAAGAGGGATCTTTTCTGGCAACATTCAGGCCCTTTGAGAACTCGCTTTCACGCCTTGCTCTAAAACCCGTGCTATGGAACTACTCATCCTCTTTCGGCATCATCTATAAGAATACACTCAGCAAAAATGCATCCCTTGTCATAGAGAAAATAAGGGAGAATATGGAAAATTCATAGAATTGCTATTATCCTGTTTCCATGGACGCTAATGCTGTAATCGACAAGCTTCTTGAAGAAGAAGTGTACAAGGAACTCTATGAGAGGATATCTAAGCTCGCTGCTTTCGAGAAAGAGGATATAATCACAATATTGTTAGCTCTGAGCTATATAAATAATGGTAAAGCAGATAAGGCCCTGGCTCTTCTTAAGCCGCTGCATGAAAAGTATAAGGATGTTCCTTATGTTGCTTACTGGTATGCATCATCTCTTGCAGGCACTGCAGAGACTCCTGATGAGTGCATGAATGCTAAAAATCTGTTACTTGATGCGCTTGAGCTCGGCCTGGAAGGCCCTGTGAAGGAAGATGCGCTTTTGAAGGCCGCTCTGCTGGATGAAAAGATTGCGCTTATGATTGATGGTGAAACAATCTGATGACAAATTATAATAAAACTATTATATTATGGTGGTTCAGATTAAAAACAATTAATATATACATGAAGGAAGGACAGAAATGATTGTCAAACAGAGTACGCAGGCATTAGAAAACTCACAGCTCGCTCTCACGATTACAGTAGACAGCAAGAGCATCGAAGAGGCATACCAGAAAAGGCTGAATAAGTATCAGAAGGAACTCCAGATTCCCGGCTTCAGGAAGGGAAAGGCGCCTCTAAGCGTTCTTGAGAACAAGTTTGGCACCTCAATCAGGGAAGAGAGCACGTTTGGAGTCCTCGAGGATGCCCTCGAAGAGGCTTATAAGAGCCTGGAGAGAAAAGAGATGCCGCTTGCATACTCCAAGCCGGAACTTCAGAACGAAGAGGAACTTCTTCCCTTCAAGAAGGGCGAGGACCTGACATTCAGAGTGCGTTACGACGTGCTGCCAGCTGTAGAGGTTTCCAACTACACAGGAAGGGACATCGAGATTGAGGATGCAGAAGTCACTGATGAGGATGTTGATAAGGAAATTGAGAAGTTAAGGGAGCAGAACGCGATTGTAAGGACAAAGGATGGCGCTGTTAAGAAAGGGGACATCGTAAATGTTGACTACGCAGAAGTCAACGAGGATGAGTCCATTAACGAAGACACAAAGAGAGAGGGCTTTACATTTACAGTCGGAAGTGGCCTTAACTACTACGAAATCGACAAGGACGTCGTGGGAATGAAGAAAGGAGATGAGAAGATATTCGATAAGAAATACACAAAGAGCTCCAAGAACCACGCAGGAAAGACGCTCAAGCTCTATGTGAAGGTAAATGAAGTCAAGTTCCGCGATATCCCGGAGCTTGATGATGACTTTGCACAGGATGTGAAGGAAGAATACAAGACTGTTGCTGAGTTAAAGGATGCTACGCGAAGGAAGCTTGAAGAGGAGCTTAACGAGGCTCTCAAGAACATCAAGTTCGATTCTCTGATGAAAAAGCTTTTAGAGGAAACATCCATAAGCGTTCCTCACTCGATGGTCAATGCAGAGCTTGATTACTCCTGGAGAGGCTTTGTGCAGCGCTCACAGCTTGATGAGAAGACACTTGCAAAGTTCATGCAGATGCAGGGACAGACAAGGGAGGACATTCTTGAGCAGTGGAGGCCTTCAACAGTGGATAACCTCAAGGCTCAGCTCATACTCGATGCCATAAAGGACAAGCAAGACTTCAAGGTTGATGAAGAAGAGTTCAACAAGAGGTGCGAAAAAGAGCTTAAGAATGTTGCAGAGGAAAATAAGGACAGCTACAAGGAAATGATCAAGGATGACATGCAGTACTCCATGGTAGTGCCATTCCTTCTTGAAAAAAATAATTTCATTTCCGGTGAAAAGAAGAACTACCATGAGTTCTTCGAGAACTACTACAAGAATTAAACAGCCGGAGGAGCATTCCTCCGATTTCTCATTGGAGAGAGAATGAAAGAGAAACTGCATAATCTTGTTCCGTATGTCGTGGAACAGTCTGGTGCCGGGGAAAGACAGTATGATATCTTTTCCCGCCTGTTAAAGGACAGGATCATATTCCTGGACGGGGAGATTACGGATGCAAATGCCGATCTGGTAGTTGCACAGCTTTTGTTCCTCGAAGGGGAAAATCCAGAAAAAGAGATAAACATGTATATAAACAGCCCCGGAGGAAGCGTTACTGCAGGCCTTGCAATCTATGATACCATGCAGTACGTCTCCTGCCCTGTAAGGACGCTCTGCATGGGACAGGCATGCTCCATGGCATCCCTGATTCTCTCATCCGGAAGCAAGGGCAAGAGGAGCATCCTTCCTAATGCACGTGTCATGATCCATCAGCCATACGGCGGCGCAGAGGGCCAGGCTACGGATATCATAGTGGCAAACAGGGAATTGCAGAGGATCAAGGATGTTACTACTAAGATCCTCAGCAGGCATACGGGAAAGAAGGAAGAAGATATCCTTCTTGATATAGAAAGAGACTGCTATATGGATGCACATCAGGCACTTGAATACGGCATCGTAGATATAGTTATGGAAGCGCGAAAATAATGGCTAGAGTCAGATATTGTTCATTTTGTGGAAGAAGTCCCGAGGAAGCAGGACAGCTGATTACGGCCCCTGCCGGAGTTGCAATCTGCCATTCCTGCGCCACAACCTGCATGGATATGTTCAAAAACCAGCCGGGGCACAGAGAGGTCTCTGATGATTTAGCAAGCATCCCTGCTCCGAGGGAAATCAAGGAATACCTTGATGATTATGTAATCGGGCAGCATCAGGCAAAGAGAGTACTCTCAGTTGCTGTATATAACCACTACAAGAGGGTTCTTAACAAGGATAAGATTGAAGAGGAAGGCGTTGAGCTCGATAAATCCAACATACTCCTGATCGGGCCTACGGGAACGGGCAAGACACTGCTTGCAAGAACTCTTGCAAAGAAGCTCAGCGTGCCGTTTGCGATTGCAGATGCAACGACGCTCACTGAAGCCGGATACGTCGGAGAAGATGTTGAGAACATCCTCTTAAAGCTTATTGATGCAGCAGATTATAATATCGAGAAGGCACAGAAAGGCATTATCTTCATCGATGAGATCGATAAGATTGCAAAGAAAGGAGAGAATGTATCAATTACGCGTGATGTATCCGGAGAGGGCGTGCAGCAGGCGCTTTTGAAGATCATTGAGGGAACAGTGGCATCCGTTCCACCTCAGGGGGGAAGGAAGCACCCGAACCAGGAGATGATCAAGATAAACACGCGCGATATACTCTTTATCTGCGGGGGAGCCTTTGTCGGCCTTGATAAAGTAATCGAGAGAAGGACTGCAAGCTCCACATTCGGCTTTGGAACAACTGTTGCGAAGAAGAGCTCTGAAGAGCTTAAGGAAATCTATGCAGAGCTCCATCCGGATGATCTTGTAAAGTTCGGCCTCATTCCTGAGTTCATCGGACGCCTTCCGATACATGTGACGCTCGATGACCTCACAGTTGATGATTTAAAGAGGATTATAATCGAGCCCAAGAACTCTATAATCAAGCAGTACGAGGCATCATTCAAGCTGGACGGAATTTCCCTTGAGTTTACTGATGATGCAATATCTGCAATCGCAGAGAAAGCATTCAGCCAGAAAACAGGTGCGCGTGGCCTCAGAAGCATCGTAGAGAATCTGATGCTCGATATCTCATTCGACCTTCCATCGATTTCAGATGTTAACAAGGTAGTCGTGACAAGGGAGAATGTTGAAAAGAATACGCGTCCGATGGTTTTATTAGATGGAGAAGAGGAAAAGCTTATTTCATCCGGTCTCTGAGGAAATCCTTGAGGCCATCAGAAAGAGTGAGAGCATAGCGCTTATCTCACACGTTAATCCTGACGGGGATGCTGTTTTCTCATCTCTTGCCATGGCAGAAATCCTTAAAAGCCTTAACAAGAAGGTCCATCTTTTCAACGATGGGCCTTTCAAGAGCGGGGAAACGCTTAAGTATGAGAGCATGTTCTCATCCTCTGTCCCTGAGAGCCTTAAGAGGGAAAGGCCGCTCGTTATCATCCTTGACTGCTCAACTGAGGACCGCACGGGAAATGTATATCAGGAGCTAAGGGAAAATGATGCTCTGGTAATAGATCATCATTCATCTGGAACACGCTTTTACAAAGAAGAGCTTTCATACATAGTTCCCCTCTCCCCTTCCACAACGCTTTTAGTAGATGAAGTAAGGAAAGCTCTCAATATTCCGCTGACAAGAATTCTCTCTGAATACATGCTCAAGGGCTTTCTTACAGACACAGGCTTTTTCCATTTCCTCTCAGATGTACAGGGCCCTGAGTGCCTTGAGAAGGTGAGAGATTTCTTATCTTCAGGCCTCAATCTCTATGAGATCTATGATGAGCTCAATGATGGCAAGAGCCTTGATGATATAAAGCTCAGTGCGAAGATGATTCTTGAGAGCGAGTCATGCCTTGATGGCAAAGTCATCATTGCATATGAGAAAAAGGAATATGATGGCAAGGCTGTTTCAACTGACAGAGTCTATCAGAGCCTTTTGGAATGCTCTGGCCTCAAGGCTGTAGTCCTTATAAAGGAAAAAGAGGACGGCGTTGTCTTTGGCCTGAGAGCAAAGAGAAAGGGCGGCATTGATGTCGGAAAGCTTGCCTCCACTTTCGCTGGCGGCGGGCATAAGCTTGCTGCAGGGGCAACAGTTAAGGGCCTGAAAACAGAGGATGCAAAAGATTTCATCTTAAAAAGACTTGAGCCTCTCGTTTAGCATTTTCTTATGCAATATTAAATTATTTTTCAGATAAGTTCATTTTTCCATTCTTTACCCGCTCTTTGCTTAAAGCGTGTAAGGAGAGTGGAAAATGGAAGACTTGTTTTCTCACGAGAGCAAAAAGGAACTTACACGCCTGGCACTGCATTATAACAGGATGGAGGACTCAAGCGAAAGAGAGAGTATAAGAGAGTACTTATTAAAGAAGATAGAACTGCTCATCTACTTCATACCGCTCAGACAGAGCTATCTTACAGAGGAAGAGATTACAGAGTTCTACCTTGCGCAAAGAGATCATGCGCTTAGCATGCTCGAGTGCTATGTGATATCCAAAAGATCCTTTACTGATTACCTCTCTCAGGTGCTGAGGAAGAGGGCACGCATATTCATGTTAAAAAAGTACCAGGATGAGAAAATGGATATGGTTGCTAACAGCGCATATCTCTGGGGAAGCGATGAGAGTGTCTATCTTTCTGACATCGAAGAGTCCTATAGCGTGGATGATGGCGCTCACTCTTGCCAAAGTAATGAATTCAAGGACTATACATTTGAGGAAATCTGCTCATTCCTGATAAGCGCCAGAAAAGAGACAAATGAATATGAGGATCTCAATGAGAGTGAAAAAGAGATCATAAAGATACTCAGCTACAAGAAGGACCGCAAGGATTTTGTGCTCCTGCTGCTTTATGCTCCCCTCTCAACGCTTAATATGCGCACAAGGGAAATTGCCAGGTTCCTTTCAGCGCCTGAGGATGCTGTAGAGAAGTTTCTTGAAGAAAAGCACTTGTTCTGCAGCTCAAAGAGAGACAAGAGGGAGAAGATCCGGGAAGTTGCCATAAGGCATTTCAGGTCCCTTGTCCGCCTTAACTTTGACTACACAAGCTATAAAATTGATGATGATGGCCAGAAAGAAGTATCTGATCATGCTCAAAGGGTGAACAAAAGCTATCAGAAGAGAATAAAGCAGATGAGGAATATGAACAGGGGCCTTACGCAGGGCGAGATATCCAGGCTTATAAAAGTCACGCGATCAAGTGTCTCCCAGAGCATCAAGTGCATATGCGAGAAATTAAAATATGTTGATTTAAGCTATTTATGAGTCGTTTTCCGTGGCTCGTATTTGATACCCTCCTTTTTATTTGTGCCAGTTAAGAATTTCTTGGCTGGCACTCTTATTTCACACAAAGAGGATATGAGCTATCCTGTAGCCATGTTAAGAGCTGTTATCATAATAGCAATCAGCCTCCTTATTTCCTGTGAGACAAGAAGGGAAGAAAGGCCTGCTTTGCCTTCATCTGTTATTGAGGATACCGATATGACAATCACATTCACATTCTCAGAGAGCTACTATGCAGAGCTTGAGAGAAAGGATGGCAAGTACTACATCTCAATTCCTGAGCTTTTAATAATGCAGAAGGAGATCTGGAGCTATGAGAAGGAGGATGGAATATTTCTCAGCGATACAGCACTGCGCATGAATATCGTGATTTACAGCGACCTTCTTTTCTTCTCTCTTGGCTCCTATTATGACTACATACCATACAGGGAAAAGGGGAAAACGGGCGGAGACTATTATCCAATGCTCTGAATCATGCTATAGTCATTTCAATGAGACTATACCTGGCAAGCAACAACGAACACAAAAGAAAGGAATTTAAGGAGATTCTAAGCGGCTATGAGATTATCCTGCCAAAGGATGATGGCATTGCCTTTGACCCTGTTGAGGATGGCTCCTCGTATATTGAGAATGCCCTTATAAAGGCTGAGGCACTTTACAGCATTGTAAGGATGCCGGTGATTGCCGATGACTCAGGCCTCTCAGTTGAAGCACTTGGCAAAGAGCCCGGCATCCACACAGCGCGCTATGGGGAGGATTGCGGCAAAAAGCTCAGCGATAAGGAAAAATACACGCTCCTGTTAAAGAATATGGAAGGCAGGGAGAACAGAAATGCTGAGTTCATATGCGCAATTGCCGTAATAATTGATAATAACAATAAATACGTCGTGCAAAAGAGCGTAAAGGGAAGCATTGTGCATAAAGCAGAAGGCGAAAACGGCTTTGGCTATGACCCTGTATTCTTTAACGATGAGGCGATGAAAGTCTCTGCACTGCTGAGCGCTGCAGAGAAGAACACGTTTTCTCACCGTGCAAAGGCAGGCCTTGCTGTAAAGGAAATACTTGATAAGGAGAAAGAGAGAATATGGAAAGAAGAAAGCAGAATATCCTGGATACATGGGACCTGACGAGCCTGGAAAAGGATGAGAAGACATTCTTAAAGGACCTTAATAAGGCGAAAGCCTGGATAAAGAAATTAAAAGCGCTGAAGGGAACGCTCTCAGAGAGCT